>CAYNCS010000023.1:0-28266 GCA_964395875.1 uncultured Caulobacteraceae bacterium
GGATTCCAGAGCGACGTTCCCGGCCAGGATCATCAAATCGGCCCAGGATAGTTTGCTGCCGTACTTCTGTTTGATCGGCCATAACAGACGACGCGCCTTGTCCAGGTTTGCGTTGTCGGGCCATGAATTCAACGGCGCGAATCGTTGTTGCCCGGCGCCGGCGCCGCCGCGTCCGTCGGTAATGCGATAGGTGCCTGCGCTGTGCCACGCCATGCGGATCATCAGGCCGCCATAATGGCCGAAATCCGCGGGCCACCAGTCCTGGCTGTCCGTCATCAAGGCCGTGAGGTCCTTGATCACCGCGTCGAGATCTAGGCTCTCGAACTCCTTCGGATAATTGAACGATCCGCCCATCGGATCGGACTTCGTGGAGTTGTCGTGCAGCCCGGAAATGTCGAGCTGGTTCGGCCACCAATTCGCGTTGCGGGGACCGCGCTGGCTCCCCGAAAATGGACATTTGGATTTAGGATCGTCGGCCATGTCTTCCTCCCGATCAGGATTTGAACGCTGATGGAAAGGTAGTGAGCGCACCGGAGAGGTCCAATTGGTAATTCCAATCGGATTGATGGGCGGAAGCGATTAATCGCCGCCGCGCCCAGTGCAATAGGTTGACGGAATAACTTAAGTTACTGAGTGAGCGTTATCGCTGTTTGCACAGCCTCACACGCTGGCGGAATGCTTTCCTGCCGCGACTTCATAAGCGTCGAACGCCTTGGCGATTAACCGCGCCAGCGCTCGCGCCTCTTCTGGAATCGTCAATCGATCGCCGTCGATCGTCACCAGACCGTCCGCCGCGAGCGGCGCCAGCGCGGAGAGCTCCGATGAAAAGCGCACCGCGCCGCCATAGGTGGAAAGATCCAGCGCAAAGCGGCACAGCACGTCCTCGATCATGGCGCGGCGCATCACATCGTCGTGCGTCAGCGCGCGGCCACGCAGCGTGGCGAGCCCCCCGCCCAACACCGCGCGGGACCAGGCGCCGGGTTCGGGATTGTTCTGCGCGTAGCCCTGCGGCAAAGTGGAGATTGCTGAAGCGCCCATGCCGAGAAGAACCGTACACGGATCGTCGACATAGCCTTGAAAGTTTCGCTTCAGATCGCCGCTCTCGGCGGCACGGGCCAAGGGATCGTCGGGCCGGGCGAAATGATCGAAGCCGATGGCCTTGTAGCCCGCCGCCAGCAGCGCCGCGCGCATGGCTTCGGCCTGCAGCAGGCGCGTTTCGGAATCGGGCAGGCTCGCCGCGTCGATCAGCTTCTGCCGGGACTTGAACCAGGGTACGTGCGCATAGCCGAAGATCGCCAGACGATCCGGCGCCAGCGACAGAGCCAGGCGGACGCTTTCCACGCAATCGGCGACGCTCTGTTCCGGCAGGCCGTACATCAGATCGAAATTGAGATTGCGCACGCCCGCTTTCTCAAGCTTCAAGGCTGCATCGGCGACCACCTCGAACGGCTGGACGCGGCCGATGGCGTCCTGGACGTGAGGGTTGAAATCCTGAACGCCGAACGATGCTCGATTGACGCCGCCGCGCGCGAACGCCTCCGCTTGTTCCGCAGTCAGCAAGCGCGGGTCGATCTCCACGGCGTGTTCGTGCAAGCCGGAAAGGTTAAAGCGCGCGCACACAGCATCCATGATCCGGTTGAAGTCCGCGGGCGCAAGAATGTTTGGCGTGCCGCCGCCCCAGTGGATCTCGCGCACGCGCCGGGCCGCGGACAGCCGACCCACCAGATCGATCTCGGCGATCAGCGCGTCGACATAGCCGTCGATCACCTCCTGGCGCTTGGCCGCGAAGGTGTGGCAGGCGCAGTAAAGGCAAATCTCGCGGCAATAAGGGATGTGTAGATACAGGGAGACCGCCGCGTCCGGGTCCAAAGAGCTCAGCCACGCCGCATGCGTCTCCGCCGGCAGCGGCTGGAAATGGGTTGCGGCCGGGTAGGACGTGTAACGGGGCGCCGGCTGCGCTGCGTACTGGAGATGTCGCCGATCCATGGCGGCGTAATGACACAGGCGTCGCGCGCCACGTTGCGCTGGATCAATCGCTCCTGCGGCGGCCTAGGCCAGCGCGGGCGGTTTTTCGCGCACCGTGATGACCGCTATGGCGGCGATGGCGCACAGAATTCCCGCCACAAAGAAGGCTGGAATGTAGGTTGCGTAATAGGTGCGGCTGAAGCCGCCGCCAAAGGCCGCCGCCGCCGCGCCCAGCTGGTGCCCCATGAACACCCATCCGAACACCAGATTGGCGTTTGCGGCGAATCGATCGTTCGCCAGCTTTACGGTGGGCGGCACCGTCGCCACCCAATCCAGCCCGTAGAACACAGCAAAGATGGACAGGCCGTACAGGCTGAAATCGGAAAAGGTCAGGAACACGAGCGACAGGCCGCGCAGCCCATAATACCAGAATAGCAATTTCCGCGCGTCGAAGCGGTCCGACAGCCAGCCCGATCCCACGGTGCCGATGAAGTCGAAGATGCCGATCGCGGCGAGCATGCTGGCGGCCGCGACGGGCGCGTATCCATAATCCCCGCACAGCGAAACGAAATGCGTCTGCACAAGGCCGTTGGTGGACGCGCCGCAAACGAAGAAGGTGCCGAACAGAACCCAGAAAATTCGCGTGCCCGCCGCTTCGCGCAGGACGTTGACCGGCGCGGCCAGCATCTCGGCGAAGGACGCCGGACGCGGCGTGGGGACCACATCCCGCGCGCCAAAAGGCGCAAGACCGATGTCGGCAGGGCGGTCGCGCATGAACAGCAGCACGGCGATCGCCCCGATGAAAAGCGTGGCCAGCACGAAGACCAAAGCGCTGCGCCAGCCGAAACGCTCGGTGAGCGCGGCGAGCAAGGGCAAGAAGACCAATTGTCCGGTGGCGTTGCTGGCGGTGAGAAGACCCGTCACCAATCCGCGCCGGGCGGAGAACCAGCGCATCGCGACCGTGGCGCCAAGCACCACGGCCGTGAGGCCCGTGCCGAAACCCAGCACGACGCCCCACAGCGCCAGCAATTGCCAGGACTCCTTCATGAACAGCGAGCCGCCCACGCCCGAAGCGATCAGCATCAGCGCGACCGCAGCCACGCGCCGTAGGCCGAAATAGTTCATGAAGGCCGCTGCGAACGGGCCCATCAGGCCGAACAAAACCAACCGCACCGCGAGCGCGGTCGAAATCTCCGCCGCGCTCCAGCCGAATTCCTGTTCGAGCGGCTTGATTAGAACGCCCGGCGCGCCCATTGCGCCCGCCGTCACCAGCATGGTGAGGAAGCTCACCGCCGCCACGGCCCAGCCGTAATGCACGCCGCGGCGCGCCAGATAGCCGGGCAGGCCGGATGTTTGTATGGGGGCTGGCTTGGATTGCATCGGCGGCTTTCGCTGAATCAGAGGGCTTCGAGCAAGGAATCAAGGACGCGCATCTGGCCCCCAAGGCGCTCTTCCAAAGAGCGCTGGCATTTGTTCCAGGCGGGCGCCGTGCGCTTCAGAAGGCCGGCGCCGTGTTTTGTGAGGCGCACCAGGGCCTCGCGCTGATCCGCCCCGCGCGCGCTTTCCACGAGGCCGTCCTTTTCCAGTACACGGACGTTTCGGCCGATCGTCGAGCGGTCCAGTTCGGCGAGACGGCCCAACTCGGTCAGTGAGACGCTTCCGAGCTGCTCGATTTTCCGCAGGAGCGAGTATTGCGCAATATTGATCCCAAAGGGCGCGAGGGCGTCGTCGTAATATGACGTCACCTTGCGCGCGGCCGCACGCAGATTGGCGCAATAGCAAACGGATTTCATAAAGGGGTATATACCCGCAATCCGGTGCATTGCAAGCGCCGGCCCTCAATTTGGAGGATAGCGGGCCGGCGGCGTTTGTCCTATCGCTGCTGCGGCGGCGCGGCCGCCGGCGAAAGAGGGGGGATCGATGGAGCTGCGCCAGATCGCGGACAGGCTGGAAATCAATGAACTTCTGGCGCGCTATTGCCATGCGCTGGACCGGAAGGACTGGCCGGCTTTTCGGGCCTGCTTCGCTGAAGGGGCACAGCTTGATTTTTCGGCGTTCGGCGGCCCCAACGGCGGCGTCGCTGAATTGGAGGCGTTTCTGACCCCGGTGCTCAACAGCCTGGCGAGCGCGCAGCATATGGTGGCTTCGGTGATGATCGACCTGGCGGGCGATCGCGCGCAGGTGCGCTCCGCCGGATTGGTGCCCATGACGGCGCATACCGCCGACGGCGGCCTGCATACGGTGTTCAACGGCCTCTGGTATGAAGACGAATGCGTGCGTACGCCCGCAGGCTGGCGCTTTCTCTCGCGCGTTCAGGTCCGCGCCTGGGTGCATAACGCCGCTTAGCGCAGACGGCGGCAAGCGCGTTCATGCGCTGGGTGTGACGCGGCTCCAGAGCGCGTTGAAGGCGACGCTGTCGAAGAACGCGTTCACATCCACGATCCGCCGTTTCTCCAGCCGCAGAATCCAGACATAGGTGTTCGTATAGGGCTCGCCGTCGCGCGCCATTCCGGCGCCGTCGAAGAACACGATCACCGCGTCGCCTTGCGTATAGATGTCGCGCACCTTGGTCGGCGCCAGCGTCGTCGTCATGCGCGCGTTGAAAGGCTCGATGACCTTTTTAATAAGCGCATCCTTCGAAGCGTAGCTTCCCGCGACCGCCGAATGGCCGGGAATGGTCCAGCGCGCGTGCTCGGCCAGCAGGTCGAACGGACTGCCCGTGCGGTTCCGCCAGGCCTCGAAGCTATCCGCGATGAGGGCGCGATTGGCGGCTTCTTCGGCCGTCTCCCGGATTTGAGGCATGGCGACTCCCTTGATGCGCGCTTCTAGCGCGGCGCCGGTGGCATCCGCCATGGCGCTTCGCCTGCACCGTCACAGGTCTTGTGCGGGCGAACGGCGCTAAGGCTTTTCGAAAAGAAAGTGGTGCGGGCGGTCGGAATCGAACCGACACTCCTCTCGGAACTGGATTTTGAGTCCAGCGCGTCTACCAGTTTCACCACGCCCGCACGGACGTCAGATGTGACGCAGGGGGCGCTATTTGCGGCCCCGCGCGCCGAAGGTCAAGCCCGGCCTACGCCGGAGGGCTTGGAAACAAAGGCTTGGGTCTCAAACGCTTTCCGCTTTGGCCTTCGCCGCCGCTTTGGCGGCCTGGCGTTTGAGGAAGAAGCGGCGGCCGTAAAAAGCCGCGGGGACCAGAACCAGGAGCCAGGGCAGGAGCGCGGAGGCGATCGTCACCATGGCGGCGAGCCCGGCGATGACGTTTCCGGCGACGCCTTTGACGGCGCTGACCAGCGGCTCGAACACCCCCGACGCCACGGCCAGCGTCTCGGACTGATAGTCGATCTCAAGCGTCGACATGTTCACGCGCTGGCGCATGACGGCGAGCTCGGATTCCTGGCTGTCGATCTCGCCCTGCACGCGGGCCAGTTCCCGCTCGACCTCGAGCAGGTCCGAGAGCTTCCCCGGCCGTGAGGCCAGCAATTCCTGCAGGCGGCCGCGCAGGGTTTTCTGCGCGTTCAGCTGCGCTGTGGTGTCGACGATCGAACGCGTCAGATCTTCGGAGGTGACGGAATTGGAGCGAACGCGCCCGTTGGCGCCCTTGGCGTCGCTTTCGATCTGCGCGCGGAATTTCGTGAGCCAGGCGGGCGCCGCACGCAGCGAGAGATGCGCGTTCAAGGAATCCGCGCCATAGGACTGGCTGCTCGACCCGAGCACCTGACACAGCTGCGGCCCGGCGGCGACGCAGGCCTGCTCATGCGCCTTGGCGAGCGCCGGGACGCTCTTCAGCGGCGCCTCGATCGCCATCGCATAGGAATAAGCGAGCATGACGGCGCCCGCGGGCGTTCCGTTTTGCGGCGGCTGCTGCGGCTTTTCAGGCGCGGCGACGTCGGCGTCGGGCGCAGCTTCGCCGCCGATTGCTCGCTCCATGGAGGCCTGCGCCGCTGGAGCCGATGTTTTCGCTTGCTCGTAGAGATCGCCCCCGCCGCCGCTGCGCTCGCACGCCGAAAGGCTCAGCGCGAGCAGCGCGGGCAAGAGAAAGCCGAGTGCGGGGAAAGAACGATTGGAGGCAGGCCAAAGTGCAAGCATGAACACGCTCCATTACAGAGCGTTCAGAAAACGCGCGAATTGTGGCTAATTCAAGCGCTTACGCTTTTTCGGCGGCACGATGACGTCTGGCATCGGGGCCACGGGAATGCCATCTTCGATAAGGTCTTTGGCTTCGTCCGGCGTGGCTTCGCCATAGATCGGGCGTTCCTCGATCTCGCCGTCATGCATGGCGCGGGCCTTCTCGGCGAACTTGTCGCCGACGTCTTCGAAATTCTCCTCCACATGTTTGCGCATGGCGGCGAAAAATTGCTGGCGCTGCGCCGGCGTGGGGCTCGAGGGCTCGCGATCGGTGCGCGCCACGTTCGGCGCCACGATCGCCTTGCGCACGTGCGTGTCCCCGCACAGCGGGCATTCCAGCAAGCCCTTCTTGGATTGCTTGTCGAACTCGGCCGAGTCGCTGAACCAGGCTTCGAATTCGTGCTCGGACTTACAGATGAGGTCGTAACGGATCATGTTGGCGCTTAGGGCCCTGTGAATGCGCGGTCCAGGCTATAAGCCGGCACCTTTCTCCGCGCCTCGGCCGCTTGGTCAAGATTGATCTCGGCAATGATTATTCCAGGGGCGTCGTCCGCCTTTTGGGCGAGAATCTTCCCCCAGGGATCGATGATCATGGAATGGCCCCAGGTGGAGCGGCCGTCCTCGTGCGATCCGCCCTGCGCGGCGGCGATGACGAAAGAGCCGGTTTCGATGGCGCGGGCGCGCAGAAGCACCTCCCAATGCGCCTCGCCTGTGGGCCGGGTGAAGGCGGCCGGGACCACCAGGATATCGGCGCCGGCCTGCGCCAGGCGTCGATAAAGCGGCGCGAAGCGCACGTCGTAACAGATGGAGAGGCCAAGTTTCGGTCCGCCCAGATCGGCGATCACGGCCCTGTCGCCCCATTCGATATAATCGGACTCACGGTACTTTTCCGCGCCCAGATCGACGTCAAACAAATGGATCTTGTCGTAACGGGCGGTGATGGCGCCTTCGGGATTGAACACCAGCCCGCGATTGAAAATCTTCAGGCCTCCGGAGGCGAAAGCGGCGGATCCCAGATGCAGCCAGATCTTGTGCGTACGGGCTAGTTCGGACGCGGTCTGGATCGCAGGATCGTTTTCATTCTTCGCGGCGGCGTCATGCCGGCGCTGCGGATTCCGCTCCAGACACGTCGTCATTTCCGGGGTGGATACGAATGTGGCGCCGGCCTGCGCCGCTTCGGCCACCAAGGGCGCAAGCGCCTCCATATTGCGCGCAGGATCGATTCCGGAGCGCATCTGGATGGCGGCGGCTTTCAATTTGCGGCTCATGCTGCGGTCAGAAGCGGGTCCAGTTTGCCGGCGCGGTCCAAAGCATGCAGGTCATCGCAGCCGCCGACATGCCGGCCGTTGATGAAGATCTGCGGGAACGTGTAACCGCCGCCGGAGCGCTCATACATTTCCTGACGTTTCGCCGGATCGTCCGAAGCGACGATTTCCTGAAAGGCGACGCCTTTCGAATTCAAAAGGCTCATGGCCCGGACGCAATAAGGGCATCCCGGCTTGGTGTAGATCACAATCTCTGGGGCTGAGGCCACAAAATGCTCCTGATATTTCGGCGACAAATCATATGGCGATCCGTTGCGGCCGCACAACGCGCATCAGGCAGGCCACGTCGATCTGACGAGCGCCAGCCCGGCGCAAGGCCCGCGCGCAGGCCGCCACCGTCGCGCCAGTCGTATAGACGTCGTCGATCAAAACAATGTGTTTTCCGTCAATTAGACGCTTCCGCTTCGGATTGACGCGAAATGCGCCGTGCACGTTCCGCAGGCGGCCGGCCGCGGTCAGACCGTGCTGGCTCGGCGTGGCGCGGCTCCTGAGGAGAGCTTCCGGCGTCCACGGCGTCCCCGTGCGGCGGGACAGCGCCTGCGCCAGCCAGGCGGACTGGTTGTAGCCCCGCCGCAAGAGCCGCGTTCCGTGCAGCGGTACGGGGATAAGCAGATCGGCGTCCCGCACAAATGGCGCGGCGAGAGCCATCCAGGCGGCGAAGGCCGGTAGCCCATCGCGCCGCGCGCCGTGTTTCATGTCCAGCACCATCTTCCGGGAGGTCTCGTCATAGACGAGGGCCGCGCGGGCACGGTCGAAATCCGGCTTTTCCGCCGCGCAAGCCAGGCAGTGCGCGTCCGGACCCTGGTCGGCCTCAAACGGAAAGCCGCAGGACTGACAGCAGGGTTCGGTCAGAAAGGTCAGGCCCGCCCACAGGTCCGGCTCGATTCGGCCGGGCCGCCCGACGAGCTCACGCGACAGGAGGGAATGCGCGGGCCAGATGAGATTGAGCGCGCCGGCGCCCAGCCGCCGCAAAGGCGGAAGGAGGTCCTGCAGCGTCAAATCCTTCACGGCCAGCCCCTCAAATTTCGTCAGGACCATGGAACGCTTTTTTTGCGGGAGCGGCTGCGCCATATCAAGAAGCGATGCAAAGTCCGCCCGACCCGTCTTTCGTTTTCGACCGCGCCTTGGTGCGCAAGCGCCGGGCCCGCGCGGCGGCGCGTTTCGCGGACTTCGCGTTTCTGAAGGATGCGATCGCGGCGGACGTCTGCGACCGGCTGGAGCCGATCAATCGCGAATTTCCGAGCGTTCTGGAGCTGTGCGCCCAGGGCGGCCGTTTCGCAAAAGAATTGAGGCGGCGGCCTGGTCTGCAAAAGCGCGTGGAATTTTTGGTTCAAACGGACGTCGCTTACGCTTCTCTGGTCCAGGCGGGCGGCGCGGCGGTCGCGGCGGACGAGGAACGTCTGCCTTTCGCGCCGCAAAGCTTCGATCTGATCGTCGCGGCGGGCGGCCTGCATTGGGTGAACGATTTGCCGGGGCTCCTGATCCAGGCGCGCGCCATATTGAAACCGGACGGCCTGTTCATCGGGGCCATGTTCGGCGCCGGAACCCTGAAGGAATTGCGCGAGTGCCTGCTGGCGGCCGAAGCCGAGATCACGGGCGGCGCGGCGGCCCGCATCTCGCCCTTCGCCGACGCCCAGGATCTGGCGGGGCTGCTGCAGCGGGCGGGCTTCGCGCTCCCCGTCAGCGATACGGACGCCCGCACCGTGCGTTACCGCCACGCGGCGCGCCTGCTGGACGACCTACGCGGCATGGGCGAGACGGCGGCATTGTCGGTCCGTCCGCGCCGCTCCTTGAGCCGAAGCGTCATTGCGCGGGCGATGGCGCTTTACGGCGAACGCTTCGCCGATCCGGACGGCAAGGTCCGCGCCACCTTCAATGTGATCACGGCGACCGGCTGGGCCCCGCATCAAAGCCAGCAACAGCCGTTGCGTCCCGGCTCGGCGAAAACGCGCCTGGCCGACGCTTTGGGCGTGCGGGAGCGTCCCGCAGGGGAGAAAGCGCGCGAAAACTGAGTTTCAGCGCATTCCCCGCTAGGAATTTTCCGTGCTGCCGCTATTTCAGGTGCGTATTCATCCACTTATCCGCAAGCGGCGACGCAAGCGCTTGCGCGGGGCGATGCGCGCCGCCACGCTTGCGAGCCGTGAGTCGCGGAATCTTTAATCCCCGTGAGGAGAGACGGGTGCGTATATTGTCAGCGGTGAGCTTCGGGCGGAAAACTTTCTCCGCCGCCATTGCCGCGGCGGCGCTGCTGACGGCTGCGCCATGCGCCGTCCAGGCGCGTCCCGCGCCGGACAATTTCGCCGACCTTGTCGATAAGGTTGCGCCTAGCGTGGTGAACATCTCGGTCAGCGGCGGGGCCGCGGGCGACGATTCCAGTTCGCTGGGGTCGGGCTTCATTATCGACGCCAAGGGCGTCATCGTCACAAACAACCACGTCGTGGCGGATGCCGACGACATCACGGTGGTGCTGTGGAACGGCGAACAGCTGCGCGCCCGCGTGGCCGGCCGCGACCCCGCCACCGACATCGCAATCCTGCGCGTGACGCCGCGCTCGCCTCTGGCGGCGGCGCATTGGGGCGATTCCAAAACAGCGCGTGTCGGTGAATGGGTCCTGGCGCTCGGCAATCCGTTCGGGCTCGGCTCCAGCGCCTCGGTGGGCATCATTTCAGCCCGCAATCGCGATCTGCGCGCTGGGCGTTATGACGATTTCATCCAGACCGACGCGGCCATCAATCGCGGCTCCTCCGGCGGGCCGCTGTTCAACATGGACGGCGACGTGATCGGCGTGACCTCGGCGCTCGTCTCGCCCAGCGGCAATTCCGTGGGCGTAGGGTTCGCCGCGCCGTCCGACGCGGTGCAGCGCATCGTGGCGGACCTCATGCAGGACGGCTCGGTCGCGCGCGGCTGGATCGGCATCACGGCGCAGGACCCGGGCCCCGAACTGGCGGCGCCGGCGGCGGCGCCAGGCCGCGGCGCTCTGGTTGCTGCGATCGATTCCAGCGGCCCGGCGGGCAAAGCGGGTCTGAAGGTCGGCGACGTGATCTATTCGTTCGACGCGAAGACCGTAACGGACACGCGCGTCTTGAACCGCATGGTGGCGGACGCCGTTGGTCGCCGGGTGCGTATCGATTTTCAGCGCGGCGCCAAGCGCCATTACATCCTTATCGACATCGGCTCCAAGGACGGCGCGGGCGCGCCACGGCCCGCAGGCCCGCAAGCGCCGGTCGCGACGACGATCGCCTCCAACGGCATGACGCTTCAGTCCCTCACCCCGGCGCTGCGCAAGAAATACGGCGTCAAGGATGCCGTTGACGGCGTACTGGTGTCGGCGGTCGAGCCGAATGCAGACGCCGCGGCGAAGGTTCAGGTTGGCGACGTGATCATGAAGGTCGATTTCGACGATGTGCGCACGCCGGCGGACGCCAAGCGCAAGATGGAAACCGGCGCGGCGAACAAGCCCATACTCCTCGCCATCCATCGCGACGGCGCCACGACCTATCGCTCAGTCAAACGGGCGCAGTGATGGCGCGCGACAAGCTCATACCGGCGAGCCCGTCCGACGATGAATACGAACGCGAAAAGCGCGGTGAAAAGATTGCGCCGTTGAGCGGGGACGATCCGCTGGCGCTGTTCGCCGATTGGTTCCGCATGGCGGTGGACAAGGAGCCTAACGATCCGAACGCGGTCGCCGTGGCTTCCGTCGACGAACACGGCGCGCCCGATTTGCGCATGGTCCTGATGAAGGATTTCGACGCGCGCGGCTTTACGTTCTACACCAATCTGGAAAGCGCCAAGGGACGGCAATTGCTGGGCCAGCAGCACGCGGCGATGTGCTTTCACTGGAAGTCGATCCGCAGGCAAGTGCGCGTGCGCGGTCCAGTCGAAGTCGTGTCCGACGCCGAGGCCGACGAATATTTCGCCAGCCGCGCACGCGATGCGCAAATCGGCGCCTGGGCGTCGGAGCAATCGCGCGAAACCCCGGGCCCGCTGGCGCTGGAGACGCGCGTGGCGCAATTCGCGGCGAAGTTTGGCCTGGGAACCATTCCGCGTCCGCCGCACTGGTCGGGTTTTCGCGTGAAGCCGCGCACGATCGAGTTCTGGCGCTCGCGCGCTTTTCGCCTACATGATCGACTGGTGTTCAGCCGCGCGGCGGACGACCAGCCCTGGTGCGTGTCGCGGCTTTATCCGTAACGCGCGGACTTATCTGCCGAGGCAGTGTTCGCGGCCCTTCTTGGCGTTCTTGCTCTGGCTGGCCAATTGCGGATTGTCGGTTAACACGAACGTCACGCCTTGTTGGGCGAACCAGTCATATTGCTTGAAGTCGCCGCTGGCGGCGATCGTCTCGTCATAGGACTTGCCGGGCTCGCCCGCCGTGGTGAAGCCGACCACGACCTTCTTCTTGGCGTCTTTCCATAGCTCCGGTTTTGCGGCGCCGCTGGTCCAGCCGATCAGCGTGTTGGACTTCACGTCCAGATCGCGCAGGCGCTTCCAGTCGTCGGCGCTGGTCAGGTCGAAACGCACGCCGACCTTCTCCGACAGGCGGCGGATTTCCGCGACTTCGACGGGGCTGCGCACAATCGCAATGACGCGGTTCTCCGCGCCCTTCTGTTTCACCGCCTGGATGATCTCGGCCCAGGTGGCGCCAAGCCGCTTGTCGATCAGGAGCAGCGCCTTGCCCGTGCTCCAGTCCAGCGCATCGTTCAGCGTGGGGATCGGCTGCCCGGTATCCACGCCGTTTTTGTCTTTCAGATGCAGGAGCTTCAAGTCTTCCCAATAGGATTCGGCGGCCCCGCCACGGCCCGTCGTGGTGCGGTCGATCGTGGCGTCGCGCATGAGATAGAGCGTGCCTTCGACCGATGCGGACACATCGATCTGCATCGCGGCGGCGTAGGGCAGAACCTCGTTCAGCGCCGCGATGGAGTTTTCCGGCGCGATCGTATGGCCGCCGCCGAGGCGGGCAGTCACCACCAGATCCTTTGAACTGCGCAGACAGGACATGACGCCAGCCAAGGGCCGATCCGGCTTTGGCTTTTTTTCTTCGGCGGTGGCGCTTCCAGCAACGGCGAAAGCGGCGATCGCACAAGCGGCGGCTGCGAAGGATAAGCGCATCAATGTCCCCAAAACCGTTTGTCCTATCCCTTAGCAGGAGGAATGCGGCGCGCCCAAGACCAGAATGCGTCTTCCGGAACCGCCGCGCACGCGGGCCGTCAATTTTGTTTCTCCATCAGAGGAGGGGCATAGAGCCTTCCGATCAAATCGAGCTTGTCGTCGCGGTAAGCGGCGACGGGCTTGGGCGCCTCATCGATCCGCAAAAGCGGCAGGCCGTTGGAGCCTGATGCGGGCCACGCGGCGGCCGGCGCAGGCGCGCCGGTTTTCGCGAAACTCACCCACGACTCCATCATGAAAGCGGAAACGCGTTTGTCCGCGTCGTCTTCGGCGGGGAGGTTGGTGTAGCCGGGCAGATGCGTCGTGCCGAAAACGTATCGCAGCTCGTCCGAGTGCAAAGGCGGGCGGCCATTCATGTCGAGGCTGAAGACATAGCGGTATGCGGGCTTTCCGGCGGCGGCGACTTGAGCGGCCGCATAGCGCGCCGCGTAATTGAAGAGGCTGTCGCCGACGAGTTCCGCATTCTTGTCCATGACGTCCGCGCCCGTCGCCGGGGAGTAGGCGGCCAGAGCGTCCGCAGCCAGCGGCCCGAAGACCGTTTTGAGCCGATCGTCGAACGCAGCCTTCGTGGCGCCCGGTCCCTCGGCGGCGAACATTGAGCCTTCGTCGGCGCTGCTGCCGACGATGAGGGGCACGGGGTTGACGAGCCCTGCCGCCGGTTGATGCGGCAGGAACCAGCCGTCGACCAACGGACCAGGATAGCCGCTCACCACAGTCGGCGGCGTCACCGGCGAGAGACTTTTATTGTACGGAAGGAGCTTATCGTATGGGGTGCGGCGCAGATCCTCGATGGCGCCAAGCTTCGCGCCCATCGCTTCGGCTTCCGCCAGCGTGGGAATAGCGAAGCCGCCCACGGGGCTTTCCGCGATGGCTTGCGCAAAGAGCCCTTTCGCCAGCGGCGAGGCCATCAGCGTGAGCACGGCGTTGGCGCCGGCGGATTCGCCGAAAATGGTGACCCGGGCGGGATCGCCGCCGAAATGGCCGATGTTCGCCTGCACCCATTTCAGGGCCGCGATCTGATCGAGCATGCCGTAATTGCCGGACACATGCTGCGGCGAGGTTGCGGACAAAGCGGGGTGCGCCAGGAAACCCAGAATGCCGAGGCGGTAATTGATGGAGACGACGACCACGCCCTTCTTGGCCAGATGAACGCCGTCATAGAGCGGATCGGAGCTGGAGCCGCCCTCATATCCGCCGCCATGGATGAAAACCATGACCGGCAAGTTCCCGCCTGCGGCCTGCGCCGGCGACCAGACGTTGAGGAACAGGCAGTCTTCCGAAAGCGGTTGCGTGATTGGGGCGTCGCCGAACGGCGGCTGAGGACACATCGGGCGGAATTTCGTCGCGTCCCGCACGCCTTTCCAAACGGTCGCGGGCTGCGGCGGCGTCCAGCGCAAATCCCCCAAAGGCGGCGCCGCGTAGGGAATGCTGCGATAGACGCTCACGCCGTGTTCCACGGTTCCGCGTACGGCGCCGTTCGTCGTTTGAACGGTTCCGGCGAACGTATTGTGCGTCAATCCAACCAGGGCAAGACAAGCGATGATCGCGGCTTTTAAGTCCATCCGTACATCCTCGAAAATTTCGCCGCCGGCCTACGCGGCGGCGGCACTTTGGCCGCCGCCAAACGCACACGCAAAGCCAATCGACGGACGGAGGTCCATCGATTGGGGAGAGGTCACATAAACGGCGTCGTGCGCTGCTATGCTTGGCGCTATTTGCTGAACAGACCGCCCAGGAGGCCGCCGAGACCTTTTTGCAAAGCGTCGCCGCTCGGCGCCGCGCCGTCTGGCGTCAGCTTGTCGATAATGCCCGGCAGATGCGCGGAAACCTGCTTCAGCAGGTCGTCCGGATTAATGCCCGCGGCGGCGGCCATCTTGGTCACGGCGTCGGAGCCCAGCGCCTTCTGCAGTTGGTCCGCGGAAATAGCCGGGTTTGGCCCGGTGGAAATCCAACCTTTGATCATGTCGCCGAGGCCCGCCTGCTCGAATTTCTGCACCAGGCCGTTCAGACCGCCGCTTTCGGGGGACAGCAATTGAGAAATAACGGCGGACATGTCGCCTTTGCCGCCGCCCAGCGCGTTCATCGCGCCCTTGGCCATATCGTCAAAAAGGCTCATCGCACCCTCCATTCTGCTCGGCTGACGCTCGCGCGGCGCCGTAATCCCCCACGGCCTTATTTAGGAGTTGCGTCTCGAACATGACAATCGCAATCGCTATGTGACTGAGGCGGCGCCACGACAAAAAAGCGAAGAAGGAACGCAATGCCGATCGATCCGCAACGTTACCGCGCAGAGCCGGCCTTCCAGACGCTGGGAGATGAATTCGCCGACGCCGTCGCGCCCGCCAGTTTCCCGGACGCGAAAGTCCGCTGGCGCAATCAGAGGTGGGCGGATCAGATCGGCCTGGGCGGTCTGTCCGACGACGAATGGATCGCGCATTTCGCGCGCTTCGACCCTCTCCCGGGCAACATGCCGGCGCCTTTGGCGATGCGGTATCACGGGCACCAATTCCGCGCCTACAATCCGCAGATCGGCGACGGGCGAGGTTTCCTGTTCGCGCAGATGCGCGACGCGCGCGGACGGTTGCTCGACATGGGTACGAAAGGCTCGGGCCAGACGCCGTATTCGCGTTTCGGCGATGGACGTCTGACGCTGAAGGGCGGCGTGCGCGAAGTGCTCGCCGCCAACATGCTTGAGGCGAAGGGCGTCTACACCTCAAAACCGTTCAGCCTGATCGAAACCGGCGAGCAATTGCAGCGCCACGACGAACCGAGTCCGACTCGGTCTTCAGTACTGGTCCGCCTGCAGCACAGCCATGTGCGTTTCGGCACGTTTCAACGGCACGCGGCGCATGAACGGCCCGATCTTCTGCATGCGCTCGTGGATCACTGCGCGAAAGCCTATTATCCGCGCCTCGATAATCTGGATCCGGACGCCAAGACCGCCGGTTTGTTCGCGGAGATCGTCAAGGCGACAGCTGATCTGGCGGCGAGCTGGATGGCGGGGGGCTTTGTGCATGGCGTTCTGAACACGGACAATATGAACGTCACGGGTGAGAGCTTCGATTACGGCCCGTGGCGCTTTCTGCCCAAGGCGGACCCGGCGTTTACCGCCGCCTATTTCGATGAGCGCGGCCTCTACGCGTTCGGGCGGCAACCGGAGGCGGCGATCTGGAATCTCCAGCGGCTGGGCGGCGCTTTGGCGATGATCTGCCCGGAAGAGCCGTTGAATGAAGGGCTACAGACATTCTCCGCGCGCTACGCCGAAGCCTTCGTGCGGCGCTTCTGCGCACAGCTGGGCCTGGCGCCCAATGGCGATGCGGACAGGGATGGCGCGGCGCTGACTGTTTTGCTGCGCTGGATGCAGGAGCAGGACGCGGCGTGGGAGCAAACATTCTTCGACCTCTTCTGTATGGACGCGGCTCGCATGGCCTGTTCGCCGCAGGCGGCATTGTACGCCGCGCCGGAATTCGATGGCGTGCGCACAGCGCTGTCGAGTTTCACGCCGGCGCGGCCTGAGCGCCTGAACCATGCTTATTTCAAACGCGATCAGCCGGCTTCGCTGGTGATCGATGAAGTCGAGGCCCTGTGGGAGCCGATCGCGAAGAGCGACGACTGGTCCTTGTTCGAGCATAAGCTTGCGGAGATTGAGGAATTGCGTCAGGCCATGAATCTGCGGCCGGAAGAGCGGGATCTGGGGTGAAGCTGTCGAAGCGTATCTTTCTAGTGGTGCTGGGCGCTGCGGCTGTGTTTCTGACGGCGTGCGTCACCGCAACGCCGCGCAACGATCGCGACTGGTATCCGTATCTCGCGCGGCAGACGCAGGTCTCGATGACCGCGTCGGTCTTTACCGTCGATCCGGTTACGGATTGGACCTACACTGAAGGCGGGCCGATTGCGCAGGACTATCAGCGCGAGACGTACGCTTTCGCCGATCTGCAAAACGTCTGGTTTGTGCTCGAGCCACAGCCGGGTATGTCGGCCGCCGCGCATACCTTTCTGCTGTTCGAGTTTCCGAAAGACCGCTTGATCGGCGTCACGATCGAAGCGCGCCGCGAGGTGAACGAGGATTATTCCGCCTTCGCCGGCCTCTTCAATAAATACGAGCTGGCCTATCTATGGGGCGAGGCGCGCGATCTCATGACGCGCCGCGCCGTGATGTTGCAGCATGAAACCTATGTTTATCCGCTTCAATTGACGGACGACACGAAACAGACCCTGCTGCGCCATCTGCTGGCGCGCACCGAGGCGCTCGAAACGACGCCGCGTTTTTACAACACGTTCGGTTCGAACTGCACGAACGAGCTGGCCAAGGCAGCGAATCTGAAGTGGCACAATTCGTTTGTTCTGACCGGCGGTTCTGCGAAGCATCTGTTCAATATGAAGGTCATCCCCGGCGAGACGTTTGAGGGGGCTCGCGAGCGCGCGGACGTCACGGCGTTCGTAAGAACCCTGCGTGACGCGCGGAGCGATTCGGCGTTCGATGCGGCGTTGCTGCGCGAATTGCGCCGCCGCGCGGCGGAAGGCGCTTAAGCTCTCTGGTTTGCACGCGCTTTGTCCGCCAGCGCTTTGAGGCGCGCCATGCGCTCGGGCGGCAATATTTCCGCCGGGTTATAGGTTTGCTCAAACGCTGGAACGCCTTCGGGCAGGCTGACCCAGGGCATCTTGTTCGCGGTGAAGATCGCCGCGTCCGGTTTAAGCGCGCTGGACTCATTCAGCGTACCGACACGCAGACCCAGCCCCAACGCGCCGAGGCGGGGATAGTGACTGAAGATCGCCGTGCCGCATTTGGCGCAGCGGTGAATTTCATGCGGTTTGCCGCTGCCGGCGGGCACGACGTTGACGGTCAGTTCTCCCGCCAGGAGCTTGAAGCGCTCCGTCTCGTAAAAGGCGTTCACCACGGAGGTTGAGCCGGTCTGCCGTTGACACAGCGTGCAATGGCAATTGTTCACGAAGATGGGCGCTCCTTCGACCCGATAGCGCACCGCGCCGCATGCGCATCCGCCTTCATGTTGGGTTTCGCTCATCGTTCGCTCCATCGTGAACCGTGCGCCGATGTTGCCCCGGCTCGTGCTGTTTGCGCAACGTATCGCTCGCCATGGACCCAGACGCGCGCGTTGCTCTGGATTGTTCCGGAGAAGCGGAGTAGCGCTCGCCTGAGCGAAGGGTGGGGACGCTTCGCGAGGGGGAATACATGGTCAAGCGCGCGCTTTGGGCTGGATTGGCCGCCCTCGCGGCGGCGAGCGCCGCCGTCGCGGACGAGCCGGATTTCGTCTCAGGCCGGCCGGGCAAGAACGAAAGTCCGATCGTCGTTCCGAAGGGATACCTGCAGATCGAGACCGAAGCGGCGCGCTTCGGGACGGACAAAGACAGCGGCGTGAAAACGGATTCGCTGTCCATCGCCGCCTCCAGCCTGCGTTATGGCCTGGGCAGCGGCTATGAGGCCGAGCTGATCGTGCAGCCTTATGTGCGGGAGAAGGTGCGCGACGCATTCGGGCGCAGCAACGCGGACGGAATCGGCGATACGGCCATACGCTTGCGCAAAAACCTCGCGGGCCAGGATGGCGGCGCTTTCGCGGCGGCGATCATTGCGTACGTGACCCTGCCGGCGCCTTCGGGGGGGCTCGGATCGGAGAATGTCGGCGGCGGCATTCTGCTGCCGGTGCAGCGGCAACTGACGGACAAACTTTCCTTCGCCGGCACGTTGGGCCTCGCCGCTGTGGATTCGGGCACGCACGCCCATCGCGACGCGTTCGATCCCAGTCTCGCTCTGGGGCTCGGCTACAGCTTTACCGACAAGATTGGCGGGTTCGTCGAACTCTACGCCGATCGTCCGCTGGAGGACGGTTCGAAGACGAACGCTACATTGGATTTCGGCGCGACATATCTCGCGGCCGCAACCCTGCAATTGGATGCTGGCGTCAATCTCGGGATTTCGGACGCCGCGTCGGATCAGGAGTTTTACGTCGGGATCGCGAAGCGGTTCTGAAGCTGCAAATAAAAACGCCGCGGATCGCTCCGCGGCGTTGTGTAATTTGTCTTTGCGGGGGCCTTAGAGGCCTGGCAGTCGGACGCCGGTTTTCTTCGGCTCGATGATCACCGGCTTGCCGCCGGTGGCGGCGGAGCCGGCCATCTTGTCGGCCTCAGCCTGTGCGTCGACCGCGGCGGGTTGAGCGCCGGGTCCGGCCTGCTCACCCTTGTCGCCCCAGAAAATGATCCGATCCGCGAAGGACGGCGACTTTTTGGAGACGTCGGCGCTTTCGAGGTCCACTTGGGTGCGGATGTCCTTTTCGACGCCCCCGGCGGATTCCGAGGCTTTGGTCACCAGACCGCGCTCGCCTTCGCTCATTGGCGTCGTGAATTCCGGTCCCAGCAGCGCCGAACGCGCGGCGGCCGACGGCGCCAGGTCCTGCGGGCGCGCCTCGCCGGGCTCAGGCGGGCGCAGATTGAAATCTGGCGGAATCACCAGCGGCGCCTGCGTCACGACCTTGAATTCGTCTGGCGCGACCTTCTCGACTCCCAAGGCCTTCCGCATGCCAGCCGTGCATCCGCCGGCGGTCATGGCCAGCGCCGCGACGGCGCTGATGGTCAGGATCGGCGTCAGTTTCGACCGGCTTCCGCCCCTATGCTCTGTCATGCGCACTCCTCTGCCGCGGCTCACGCTTGGGATCCCCCGGCCCCCGACGTGGCGGCTGCTCGCTCTTCGCGCGCCTCGAGCAGGAAATCAAGCGCGAGAAGCGCCGCGCCTACAGTGATGGCGCTATCCGCGACATTGAAAATCCACGGAAAGTGCAAAGCGGAGAAATCCAGAAAATCCACCACGGCGCCGTAATTCACGCGATCGACAAGATTTCCCAGGGCGCCGCCCACAATCAGGGCCAAAGCGGCGGAGGCCAGCTTGCGCGGCGTCCGCCACATCCACCAGCCGAACCAGCCGGCGATGCCGAGCGAAAGGACGACTAGCGCCCATTTGCCGAGATCGCCGTCGGCCTTCAGCGCGCCGAAACTGACGCCCTTATTCCAGGTGAAGGTCAGGTTGAAAATCGGCGAGACTTCGATCCGCCCGACGTCCGGCAATTTAATCCCGTTTAAAATCCATAGCTTGCTGACGCGATCCAGGATGAGAACCGCGGCCAGCAGCGCCAGGCTCCAGGTCCGGCGCACGCGCTCGCCGCCCGACGGGGCGGATACAGGCGAGTTCAGTTCAGCCATGCAGGGAATCCCAATAGGCGACCGCGTCCGCATCGCGCGGCGACAGATCTGGATAGCGCGCATCTTTGCCGACGTCCGGGGAGATTTTCCAGGACCGGGCGCATTTGGCGCCCAAAGCCAGCTTCGGCACGACCGCCACGCCCGGCGCGTCGTCCGCCCGGAACGCGTCGGCCGGGCCGTCGCCCTGGATCAGGGCGGCCGCCGAGGTGATGCAGATATCCGCCAGATCCTCGCCCTCCAGGGCGGCGGCATAGGCCGGATTGCTGACATAGACCTCGGGCGCGGCCTCCAGGCTTGAGCCGATGCGTTTCTCGCGGCGTTCGACTTCCAGCGCCCCGGTGACGGCGCGGCGCAGGGTGCGGATCGACTTCCAGCGTTCGGCGGCGGCCGGGTCGCGCCACTCGGCCGGCGCGGGCGAAAGGGTCTGCAGATGGATCGAGTTCGCGCCGGTATCGCCGTGGCGGGCGAGGAAGGCCTCTTCCGTGGTGAATGGCAGGATCGGCGCAAGCCACAAGGTCAGACGTTCGAACAGGATGTCGAACACTGTACGGCAGGCGCGGCGGCGCAGGCTGTCCGGACGGTCGCAATAGAGCGCGTCCTTGCGGATGTCGAAATAGAAGCTCGACAGCTCGACCGACGTGAAATTGATCAGCTCCGCGAAGATGCGCTGGAAGTCGAACTTCTCCTGCCGTTCGCGCACCAGTGCGTCGAGTTCGGCGACGCGATGCAGGATGAAGCGCTCCAGGCTCGGCATCTGCGAAACAGGCAGCTTCTCGGCGTCCGAGAAATCCTTCAGCGCGCCGAGCAAATAGCGCAAGGTGTTGCGCAGCTTGCGATAGGCGTCGGAATTTGATTTGAGGATTTCCGGGCCGACGCGCAGATCGTCCGAATAATCCGTGGACGCCACCCACAGACGCAGGATTTCGATGCCCGATGAATCCGCGATCTTTTGCGGCTCGACCACATTGCCCAGCGACTTGGACATTTTCAGTCCCTTTTCGTCGAGCACGAAGCCATGCGTCAGCACCGCCTTGTACGGCGCGACGCCATTGGTGGCGCAGCTCTCCAGCAGCGACGACTGAAACCAGCCGCGATGCTGGTCGGAGCCTTCGAGATAGAGATCGGCCGGGAAGGGCAACGTGGTGCGTTTGTCCAGCACGAACGCATGCGTGGAGCCGGAATCGAACCAGACGTCGAGAATGTCGATGACCTTCTCGTAATCGGCGGGATTGTAATTGGCGCCGAGGAATTCGCTGTCGGGCACGCTCCACCACGCATCGGCGCCGCCCTTTTTCACGGCGTCGAGGATGCGGGCGTTCACCGCGTCGTCCTGCAGGATCTGTCCGGTTTGTTTGTTGACGTACAAGGTCAGGGGCACGCCCCAATTGCGTTGGCGGGAGATCAGCCAGTCCGGGCGCGTCTCCACCATACCGCGGATGCGGTTTTTCGCTTGCTCCGTCTGCCAATCGACCTTGTCGATGGCGCCGAGCGCTTCTTCGCGCAGCGATTGGTTGCGCAGGCCGGGACGGTCCATGGCGATGAACCATTGCGGCGTATTGCGGAAGATCAGCGGCGCCTTCGACCGCCACGAATGCGGGTAGGAGTGCGTCAGACGTCCGCGCGCCAGCAAGGCGCCCGCATCGATCAGCGCCTTGATCACCGCTTCGTTGGCGGGGCCGTCTTTACCGGCGTCCTTGCCCGCCAGCTTCAGGATTTCCAGGCCTTCAAACCCGGGCGCTTCCTTGGTCAGCTTGCCGTCCTTGTCGACCGTGTTGGGGATGTCCTGGGTTGAGTAACCCTTTTTCACCCAGATCACATAATCGTCCTGGCCGTGGCCGGGTGCGGTGTGCACGAAGCCGGTGCCGGCGTCGTCGGTGACGTGATCGCCGGCGAGTAGCGGCACGTCAAACTCATAGCCCTTTCCGCGCAGGGGGTGCGCGCAGCCAAGGTTGGACGGATCGACGGTCTGCAGTTTGGTCCAGGCCGCGGCCTTCGCCGCCTTGAGCACGTCAGCCGCGAGTTTGTCGGCGAGGATCAGCCTATCGCCGGGCTTCACCCATGGCTCGAACTTAAGATCGGCTTCGAGCGCCGTGACTTCGTACAGGCCGTATTCGATGTCCGGACTGAATGAGATCGCGCGGTTGCCGGGAATGGTCCAAGGCGTGGTTGTCCAGATGACGATTGATGCGCCCAAAAGTTCTGGCTTGGCGACGGGGCCCTTGCCGAGGACTCGCGTCACCGGAAACTTCACCCAGATCGTCGGGCTCACCTTGTCGTGATATTCGACTTCCGCTTCGGCCAGAGAGGTGGCTTCAACCGGGCTCCACATCACGGGTTTTGAGCCGCGATAGAGCAGGCCCGAGCGCGCGACCTTCTGGAACTCGCCGACGATGGCGGCCTCGGCCTCATAGGCCATGGTGGTGTACGGATGATCCCAATCGCCGGTGATGCCGAAGCGCTGGAATTCCTTTTTCTGCACCTCGATCCATTTGGCGGCGTAGGCGCGGCAGGCGGCGCGGAATTCGGCGGGCGGCACTTCGTCCTTCTTGCGGCCCTGGGCGCGGAATTCTTCCTCGACCTTCCACTCGATGGGCAAGCCGTGGCAGTCCCAGCCCGGCACGTAATCGCAATCGAAGCCCGCCAATTGCCGGCTGCGCACGACCATGTCCTTGAGAATCTTATTCAGAGCGTGGCCGATATGCAGATTGCCGTTGGCGTAAGGCGGGCCGTCATGCAGCACAAAGGTCGGCCGGCCCGCGCTTTGCGCGCGCTGCTTGCCATAGAGGTCCATCGCCGCCCAGCGGGCCAGAAGCTCCGGCTCCTTTTGCGGCAGCCCGGCTTTCATGGGGAAGGGGGTTTCGGGCAGGAACAAAGTCTGCCGGTAATCGCGCCCGGATTCG
Organism: uncultured Caulobacteraceae bacterium; assembly: GCA_964395875.1. Lineage (GTDB taxonomy): Bacteria > Pseudomonadota > Alphaproteobacteria > Caulobacterales > Aquidulcibacteraceae > JBEVJO01. The sequence goes on from CAYNCS010000023.1 coordinate 22,691, forward strand.
GTTGCAGTTTCAGATTGTTTGGTGTCGTCGGCCATGTCGGTCCCGAGAAATAAGATAATGGATTCGCGCGTAAAAACTCCCGGATCGCGGCCTACTCAACGGGGAGCGGCCTCAATCCGGGCGGCTAATTCGGGACCGAAGGGCGCGGCTTGAAAACTTAAAGGACATGGGCGTCCGACTATCAGAGCCCGGCGCCCAAATCCAGCCTGCACGCCCGGGAACGGTTCAGGCCCGGGGGCGAGGGGTGTGCGCCAGGATGTCCTTGGCGCGGGCGCTGTCGCGATGCATCTGATCGATCAGATCCTGCAAGCTCTCGAATTTCAGCTCCTCGCGCAAAAACTCTATCAGCTGAACGCGTAAAACCTGCCCGTACAGGTCACCGTTGAAATCGAAAATGTGCGTTTCGAAGACCGGCGCCCGGAGCCCTGTTGTGGGAGTCCTGCCGAAACTGGCGACGCTGTCCCGCCACACCCCGTCCGGGGTTTGAATGCGCGTCGCGTAGACTCCATGGCGCGGATGGATCAGCGGCCCCAATTTCATATTGGCGGTGGGAAAGCCGATTGTGCGGCCGCGTTTTTCGCCGCCCTCGACCTCCGCTTCGATTTCCCATGGCCGACCCAGCAGTATGGCCGCTTCGCACATGCGCCCTTCGCGAATCGCGTCGCGGATATGGGTTGAGGAGGCCTTTTCGCCGCTTTCCTCGGTTACGCGATCGGCGACGACGACATCGAAGCCGTATTCGGCCCCGAAGGCGCGCAGGGAGCTCAGATTGCCCACGCGTCCCTTGCCGAAATTGAAGTCGAACCCGACCGCCAGGCAGCTTGCCCCGAGATCGCGCGCGATCACGTCCCGGCAGAACTCAAGGTCAGACAGCTTGGCGAGATATTCGTCGAACGACAGCTCGACCAGGATGTTGACGCCCAGATCGGAGGCCAGATGCCGCCTTTGCTCGCGCGTAGTGATGCGGAGGGGAATGGTTTCCGGCTGGAAATGCTCCCTAGGCAGAGGCTCCAGCACAATGATGCCCAACGGAACGCCCCGGCGCTCGGCTTCCCGCCGCGCCAGTTCGATGACCGCAAGATGCCCCGGATGCATCCCGTCGAACGAGCCCATGGCGTACACCCCGCCCCGCGCTTCGGCGGGCAGCACCGGGTGTCCCGGGAATACGCGCATGTTCTTTATGGTGATCATGGGAGCTGGATGTTCAATTCACTATCGCCGGGTTGGGATCAAGACCCCAGAATCGGGGCCGCAGACCGCATCATTCGTGAGCAAGGATTAAGGCCAGCCTTCCGCCGCTAATGCATAATCAATGTTTGGTAGAAACTTCATCCAATATTAACGATCATTTTTGTCGGAATTTACTCAATATTATAATCAATGGGTTAGCTTCGTCATGAAGAGAGATCGGCGGCGTACTCCAATCCGCCGCCGGCCGCGCCAATAATCAAATAGGGCGCGAAAGCCTTTGGGGCAGTGGGGCATAAAAAGCGGGGGTTCGCTGCGGGCGAGTCCCCGCTTTCATTTTTTCAGGCAAGCTCACGCATGGCGTAATTTGTGTGCGCGCCCGATTTCTCCAGAAGCCGGCCTAGCGCCTCGACGTCGAGCGGGCCCTCGACGTCGAACTCATGGCCATGAATACCGTGCGCCACAAACAGGTTGTCGAAGCCCTGTCCGTTGGCGCCGCGCACGTCGGTCGCCGCGCTGTCGCCGACGGTGAGAACCCGGTTCTGCGGCACGGGCCCGGCCAGCGCCTCCACCTTCCGCATCGCCGCCTGATAGATCGGCGCATACGGCTTGCCGGCCTGGATGACCGGCCCGCCGCCCAGCTCCTCGTAGAGTTTCGCCAGCGCCCCGGCGCAATAATAGAGCTTGTCGCCCACTTTCACGACCACATCGGGGTTCGCCGAGACGAACGCCAGCTTGCGGGCCGCGGCGCCCGCCAGGACGGCGCGATAATCTTCCGGCGTGTCGTCGTCATCGTTCATGGCGCTGCAGGCGATGAAGGCGGCTTTGTCCAGATCGGCGAATTCGAGCCCCAAGCCTTCAAACAGCGCGTCATCGTGCTTCGGGCCGATGCGATACGCAGGCCCCGGCGCGCGCGCTTTCAGCTCCGCCCGCGTCACATCGCCGGAGGTGACGATGCCGTCATAGAAATCGTCCGTTCCGCCGAGGCGGGAAATCGGCGTGCGCACCCGATGGCCCGGGACTGGCGCATTCGACACAAGAATGACGGGCTTTCCTGACGCCCTGAACCGGGCGAGGGCGTTCGTCGCGGGTTTGAAAATTTTGGTGCCGTCATGCACCACGCCCCAGACGTCGCATAGAATGGCGTCGTAATCGCCGGCGATTTCGTCAAGAGAATTGAGAAGACGCGGAGTAGGCATGCGTCTTGCCTAACCCGGATGCCTGGCCCCTGCAATTCATTGCGGCGGTCTCTCGTCATTGCGCAAATATGCGCGGGCGAGCGACAGAACCGATTCCGCCGCAAGGTCGAACGGCGCGCCGTCGCGTCTCACGCGGCTCATCACCAATGCGCCTTCAATGGCGGAAATCGCGGCGGCGGCGAAGCGATTGGCGTGCGAGTTGTCCATACCCCAATCGCGCGCGGCGGCGGCGATTTCGCCTTCCCATCGGGAAAATGCCTGTTTCGCAGCCTCCGCCATCTCTGGCGAGCGGGGCCCCAGCTCAATCGCCGACATCGCGACGATGCAGCCCAGCTCGAAATTGAAGCGCTCCAGGTCGCGGCGCCAGCCGGTGAAAATCTTTTCGATATAGTCTTCCGGACCCGCGCTGCGTTCCCGCAGGCGGGCCAGCAAGGCGGCCACGCGCTCGGATTCCTGCGCCACGGCTTCTTGCGCAATCTGCTGTTTGCCGCCGGGAAAATGGAAGTAGAGCGACCCCCGCGGCGCGCCGGACTCGGCGAGCAATTCGGCCACGCCCACACCCTCATAGCCGCGGCTGCGGAAGAGCTTGATGGCGGCGGCGATCATGTTGGTGCGGGCGTCGACGCCCCTCTTTGTGCGCATCGGGCGAAATTAGAGCTTGTATGACGATCGGTCTAGAACTAGAAACTATGACGACCATCATACATAATGGATGGCCGCGCACAGAAAGGGAGAGGCAAAATGAAAAACCCAGGTCTTGGCGTGACGGCGTTCAAAGCGAATGTTGCAGGCGGGGCGTTTCTGGCGGCGCTCGCGCTCGCAGCTCCCGGCGCCGCGGCGGCGGGGGAACGGGAGGAGGCCCTGTCTGTGTGCCGGGCCGCGATCGCGCAGGCGTTCGCCGTCTCCGCGGACGAAACGGGTGCGCATTTTCAGGAAAGCGCGACGAGCGCGCGCGCCTACACGATGCGTTTCCAGGTGCGCACGCCGGACGCTGGAGCTGTCACAGCGACCTGCAAGGTGAAACGCGGCGCGCTGGCGGTGGTCGAACTCAATCCGCCGGGGCCCGCCGCGCTGAAGGTTGCGGATCAGGAGTCTCGAAACGGCTCGGCGCCGCAGCCGCCGATGCGTTAAATCCGGACCAGCTTGATCGACAAGGGCGCCGCCGGACGATAGCGTCCGCTGTCCGGCGCGCGCCCACTGCCGGAGCGGGCGCAGGCGGTGCGATCGGGGGAGAAATGGCGCGGGTTCTGGGGCTCGCCGCGGGTGCGGCGATGGTGGCGGCTCTGATGATCGCCGGCTGCGGCGAAAAGAAAGCCGCGCCGGAAGCGCCGCCGGAAACGGCCTTGCCCATGCCCGGCGCACAGGCGCCCGCCGCTCTGGAGCCGGCCGGAAAGCCGGAGGCGTTCGATCCTTCGGCCGAAGACGGCCTGCAAAGCGCCGCTTCGGTGGTCGAATTGACCTATCTGCAAAAACAGGGCGATCTGACCGTCAAGCTGTTCGGCACGGCGGGCGGCGACCCGGCGATGAACGGGCTTTACACCTATGTGGCGTTCTATGTGAGCACGGCCGACGGCTGGCGCGTGTTCAAGCTGGGCGATTTTCTCGATTATGAATTGCTCGCGGAAACGCCGGGCCGGATTGATCTGGAACTCAGAGAAAGCACAATGAACGAGGCGACGGGCGAGATCGGCTCGCGGACGCGGCGCGTGATCGTAAGCTGGACCGCTGCGGGCGATGCGCCGCCGGAAAGCATCGACGTCACGCCGGCGAAATAAACCGGGGCCGTTGCGGCTTGTAATTCCAAAGCGCTTTTGAGCCGTTGAAACCGGGCCGCCGCACGGCTATCTCACGGCCTCCCAATTCCCGCGCTCCCGAAGGAAACGCCCGTGGCCGCCCAATATATTTTCCAGATGCAGAACCTTTCGAAGACCTATCCGGGCGGAAAGAAGGTGTTCGAGGGCATTTATCTGTCCTTCTACCCGGACGCCAAGATCGGCGTCGTCGGCGTGAACGGCACGGGTAAGTCGACCCTGCTCAAGATCATGGCCGGTCTGGACAAGGACTTCACCGGCGAGGCCAAGGCGGCGGACGGCACCAAGGTCGGTTTCCTGCAACAGGAACCGGAGCTCGACCCGGCGAAGAACGTCTGGGAAAATGTGATCTCCGAGTGCCCGGAGAAAATCCTCGTCGAGAAGTTCAACGAAGTCTCGATGAAGCTGGCCGAAGATTACACGGACGAGCTCATGGAGGAGATGACGCATCTCCAGGAGCAGATCGACGCGGCCGACGCATGGGACATCGATTCGAAGATCGAAATGGCGATGGACGCGCTGCGCTGTCCGCCGTCCGATTGGGAAGTGACCAAACTGTCGGGCGGTGAAAAGCGCCGCATCGCCTTGTGCCGCCTGCTGCTGTCCAAACCCGACATGCTGCTGCTCGACGAACCCACCAACCACCTCGACGCGGAATCCGTCGCGTGGCTGCAGCATCATCTGGAGGCTTTCCCGGGCTGCGTGATCCTGGTCACGCACGATCGCTACTTCCTCGACCAGGTCACCAAGTGGACGCTGGAGCTGGAGCGCGGCAAGGGCATCCCCTACGAGGGCAATTATTCCTCGTGGCTCGAACAGAAAGCCAAGCGCACCGCGCAGGAAGCGCGCGAAGACGAAGGACGTCAGAAAGCGCTGGCGCGCGAACTCGAATGGGTGCGCAAGAGCCCGAAGGCGCGTCAGGCCAAGTCCAAGGCGCGTCTCAACGCCTATGAGGAAATGCGTGACGCCGCCGATCGCGAAAAGGTCACGACCGCAACCATCCAGATCCCGCCTGGGCCGCGCCTGGGCAACACTGTCATCGAGGCGAACAATCTATCGAAAGCCTATGGCGACAAATTGCTGTTCAAGGATCTCAGCTTCAAATTGCCGCCCAACGGCATCGTCGGCATCATCGGCCCGAACGGCGCGGGCAAATCCACCTTATTCAAGATCATCACCGGTCAGGAAAAACCGGATTCGGGTTCGATCCGGCTGGGGGAGACGGTGAAGCTGGGCTTTGTCGATCAGTCGCGCGATGCGCTCGATGACAAGAAAACCGTCTGGCAAGAAGTCTCCGACGGCAATGACATGCTGGATATGGGCGGCCGCGAAGTGCCGAGCCGCGCGTATGTTGGCCTGTTCAACTTCAAGGGCGCGG
>CAYNCS010000024.1:0-21204 GCA_964395875.1 uncultured Caulobacteraceae bacterium
GCCTGCAGCGGCTCCAGCACGCCGCCGATGCCGACGCCGCCGGAAAGGTGCACGTTCTTGCCGATCTGCGCACAGGAACCGACCGTGGCCCAGGTGTCGACCATCGTGCCTTCGTCGACGAAAGCGCCGATATTCACAAAGCTCGGCATCAGGATGACGTTCTTGGCCACGAACGCGCCGCGGCGCACCACCGCGCCCGGCACCTGACGGAAGCCGGCCGCGCGGAACGTCTCAGGCGACCATTCGGAGGTTTTGAGAGGCACTTTGTCCCAGGCCAGCGGACCCTGGTTCGGGCCGCCGCCGACGATCTGGTTGTCCGACAGGCGGAAGGACAGCAGCACCGCCTTTTTCAGCCATTGGTGGACAATCCAGCCGTCGGCCCCTTTCGTCGCGACGCGGGCTTTGCCCGAATCCAGAAGGCCCAGGGCCGTTTCGACGGCGTCGCGCGCCGCGCCTTTGGTGGCGGGCGTCAAATCCGCACGGTTTTCCCAGGCGGCTTCAATGGCTTGTTCTAACGCGGCGTCGGACATCGTCTTCCTCAAATTCTTCAATCGTGGACGCCTATAGACCGGGCGGGGCGCAAAGGGGAAGCCCAGCCAAAATCGCCGGGTTAGGATACACGCAAGCCGATTCCCCGCTTTCCTGGCCAAGAGGAGCCAAGACGTGTCCGAACCCAGCGCCATCGGCGCCATCGCCCACGCCATCCAGCTCGCGATCGCGCCAGCCTTTCTGTTGAACGGCATCGCCGGCTTGCTGGGCCTCATGGCCAACCGGCTAGCGCGCGTGATCGATCGCGGCCGCTATTTCGAGCAGAAATGGGCGGGTCTCGACGAAACGGCCCGCGCCGTGGCGCAGCGCGAGATCAAGTTTCTGGAACGGCGCCGGCGCGTCTGCTCCTGGGCCATCAATTGGTGCACGGCGGGCGCCTTCCTGATCTGCTGTGTGATCGTGGCGCTGTTCGCGGAAGAATATTTCGCGGCGAACACGCGACAGCTTACCGGCGCCTTGTTCGTAAGCGCGATGGTCAGCGTGATTTTCGGGCTGTCGTGCTTCCTGCGCGAAGTCTATCTGGCCACGCACGCCACGACGTTCGACCCGACGCGCTTCGATCAGGCCTAGAGCGCGATGCGATCAAACCGGATCGGCTTGATCGTTGAATCGCGTTCTACACTTTTGAATCAGAGCCTTTCTTATCCGATCAAACCGAGTCAATTTGATCGGGAAAGGCTCTAACGCAGCGTCCGGAAACAGGCGCGCACTTCGTCGACGAACACGTCCGGTTTTTCCCAGGCCGCGAAATGGCCGCCGCTGTCCAGCTCGTTCCAGTGAATGATGTTGGACAAATGCTTGTCGGCCCAGCGACGGGAGGGGCGGAAGATTTCCTTCGGGAAGATGCTGACGCCCACGGGAATGCCGATCTTCACCGACGTGAAGCCGGTCAAGCTTTCCCAATACAACCGCCCGGACGACGCAGCGGCGGCGGGCAGCCAATACAGCATGATATTGTCCAGCATTTCGTCCATGCTGAACACGTCTTCGGGCGCGCCCTGATTGTCGGTCCAGGCCCAGAGCTTTTCGTATATCCACGCCGCCTGACCGGCGGGAGAATCCGTCAGGCCGTAGCCCAGGGTCTGCGGCCGCGTGCTTTGCTGCTTGGCGTAGCCGGAATCCTTTTCATTGTAATAGGCCATGGAGGCGAGCGCGGCCTGCTCCTGCGGCGTGGGGTTTTTCACATCGTCCGCATCCGGAAAGATCACGGTCATGTTCAGGTGAATGCCGGCGCAGCCCGGCAGCGCCATCCCGCCAATTTGCGAGGTCACCGCGCCGCCCCAATCGCCGCCCTGCGCGACCCAGCGCTGATACCCCAGGCGCTGCATCAACTGGCCCCAGGCTCCGGCGATATGCCGCACGCCCCAGCCGGTTTCGGTGGGCTTACCCGAAAAACCGTAACCGGGCAGCGACGGCGCGATCACATGAAATGCGTCCTCGGCCTTGCCGCCGAATTTGGTGGGGTTGGTCAGCGGCTCGATGATTTTCACGAACTCGATGACCGAACCCGGCCAGCCGTGGGTCAGCAAAAGCGGCAAAGCGTTTGCGTGCGGCGAGCGTACATGCAGGAAGTGGATGTCGAGTCCGTCGATTTTGGTCTTGAACTGGCCGAAGCCGTTCAGCTGCGCTTCGATCCGCCGCCAGTCATATTGGGTGCGCCAGTAATCGCACAGCGCCTGGACCTTCGCCAGCGGCGCGCCTTGCGACCAATCCTGCACCGGCTCGCGTTCCGGCCAGCGGGTGTTGTCCAGCCGCCGGTGCAGATCGTCGATCTGCGCCTGAGGTATCGCCAGCGTGAAAGGTGTGATCGCCTCGCTCATGTCCGCCTCCCTTATCGTTTGGCGGAAAGGCTAGAGGATCATTTTCCGCGCGCCAAGGGCGCGTTCGTCTCAAGAAAGCCCGCCAGATCGCTGGTGACGTAATCGGCGAAAGCAGGCCGCGCATCCAAGGCTGCCGGGCGGACGCCCGCGGGCTCGTGGCTCCAATCCTTGTTCGACGTGACGAGGACAGTCGAGAAGCCAAGCGCGTGCGCTGTCTCAAGATTGCGCTCCAGATCCTCGAACAGCACGGCTTGTTTGGGATCGATCACATGGCGGTTCAGCAGCCGGTGAAAGGCGTCGGCGTGCGGCTTCGGCGTGAATTCCGTCGCAACGATGTCGAACAGATCGTGAAACAGGTCGCTGAGGCCGATTTTGTCGAGCACGCGCTCGGCGTGGCGGCGCGAGCCGTTGGTGAAGACGAAGCGCCGACCGGGCAGCGCCGCAACAGCAGCGGCGAGGCGCGGATTGGGCTGCAGCGCCGACAATTCGATGTCGTGCACGTATTCCAGATAATCGTGCGGATCGACTTCGTGCAGCGCCATGAGGCCCGAGAGCGTCGTGCCGTGATCGACGTAATAAAGCTTCTGCAGCCGTTTCGCTTCCTCGATGTCGATCTTCAAAAGCCCTGCGACGTAATCGCTCATGCGCGCGTCGATCTGCGCGAACAGATCGGCGGAGGGATCGTACAACGTGTTGTCGAGGTCGAAGACCCAATCCGAAATATGGGATAGGCCGGTGCGCCCGCTCATTGCGAGGTCGCAGGGCCGGACGGCGGTGCGAACCGGCTGGGTTGCGGCTGACCGGGCTTGGTCTTGGGCTGCGGCAGCGGCGCATTTGGATCGCGCGCCGCCGCCGCTGCGCTGGTTGCAGCGTCCGCCGTGCTTGGGGCGGGCAAAGCGTTCGGATCTAAGGCTGGCGTGCGCGGCGTTTCGGTGGGCTGCAATTCGCTGTTGGCCGCCGCGGCCATGGCGGCGGCGCGCGACGGGGCCCGGCGCGCCGGCGGCGGACCGAAGGAGCTTTCCGGCAAGTCGACGGTGAGGCCGGCGCGGCCTTGCGGCGACACCGAGAAGAACGCCGCCGTCTGATAATAACGCTGTTCGCAGTTTTCCTGACCCACGATCACGAATTGCGAGCGCCCGACGCAGAAAGGCGCGTTGGCGGCGGCGATCTGGCGATCGCCCGTTGGGCTCTCCAGCACCGAATGCACGTAATAAACGGGCTGATAGAGCGTATCGTTGATCACCTTGGCGCAGGTGCCCGGCGCCAGGGACCACCACCCGCGCGTTTCCCAGCCGTCGGATTTGCGCTGCGCCACGGCGGTCCAGGCCTTGGCCTTGGCGCGGTTGCAGACTTTCAGGCCGGAATTCTGGCGCTGGCGCTTGGCGTAGTTTTCCAGCACGTCGACCACCTGCGGATGCGACGCGCCTTGCGGCAGGTGCGCATCCTGCAGGAACTTCGCCAGCATTTCCGCGCCGGAGCGCTGGCGCAAGGAGCCGTCCGCGCGGCGAGATTCGTAGCCCGCATCTTCCAGCAGACGCGACACGCCTGCGGCGCGTGCGGCGGCGAGGGAGCCGATGTCGGCTTCCATCAGCCAGGTCGTCCAATTGTCGCGATCGTTGATCTGCACCAGGCGGCCGAGACGGCGCACCAGCCCCATGGCGCCGCAATCCTTCGGGTTCTCGAAGGAAAAATTCGGCCGGGAGTCGACGCACAATTGCCGGTCGCCCGCCCAGATCTGCTGCCCGCCGCGATGCACAGGCGAGGATTGCGCAAAGAGCAGGAAATTGCCGCGGTTCAGCGGCGCCCGCACCGCCTGCCGGCATTCGCCCGGCCGCATGCGGATCCAGCCTTCGACGATCTGCTTATTGCTTTGCGGGCGCGCGACGGCGGTTTGCAGTATGTAAGAGGTGGCGTTGCACACCACCCAGCCTTGCGCCTTCGCGGCGTGCGCCGGGCCGGCCTGCAGAAAACCCAATACGGCGACCGCCAGCGCGCAGAGGCCCAGAAAGCCCTGCGTCCAGAAATTCAGTCGCGCTGCGCGCGCGTTAGCGGATGAGCGTGCCCGAGCCATGTTCCGTGAACAATTCCACCAGCAATGCATGCGGCTTGCGCCCATCTAAGATCACCACGGCCTCGACGCCATCATCGAGCGCATCGACGGCGGTTTCGAGCTTCGGAATCATGCCGCCCGTTGCGGCGCCGCTGGCGATGAGCGCGCGCGCTTCCTCGCGCGTCATTTGCCGGATCAATTGTCCGTTGGAATCGAGCACGCCGTCCACGTCGGTCAGCAGCAGCAGGCGCTTCGCGTTCAAGGCGCCTGCAATGGCGCCGGCGGCGGTGTCGGCGTTGACGTTATAGCTTTCGCCGGTTTCGGAGGCGCCGACGGGCGCCACAACCGGGATGAAGTCGTCCTCGGAGGCGGCCAGCGTCTTCAGGAGCGAGGCGTCCACCTTGTCCGGATCGCCGACGAAGCCCAGATCGACGGTTTCATATTCGCCGCTGGCGGTCTTGCGCTTCTTTTCCGCCTTCTTGACGGTCAGCAGCTTGGCGTCGGCGCCGGCGAGACCGATGGCCTTCCCGCCCGCCGAATTGATCGCCCGCACGATCGAACCGTTGATGGCGCCGATCAACACCATTTCGACGACTTCCATCGTGGCTTCGTCGGTGACGCGCAGGCCGTCGATGGACGAGGATTTGATGTTGAGGCGGTCCAGCATCTTTTCGATCTGCGGCCCGCCGCCATGCACCACGACCGGGTTGACGCCCAGATGCTTGAGCAGAACGACGTCGGTCGCAAATTGCTTGGAGAGTTCGGGTTTGGTCATGGCGTGGCCGCCATATTTGATGACGACCATTTCGCGGTCATAACGCTGGATGTAGGGCAGCGCTTCGGTGAGCGTGCGCGCGGTCAGGAAGCCCCGCTGTTCGATGTCGTCCGCGCTCATCCCTGTTCCGCTCCGTTGCCGTTCGCCGCGATCCTATAGAGCGCATCGCTCATTGCGCCAAGGCGGCGATCTCCGCCCGTAACACGTCCAGGCCGTCGCCCGATTTGGACGAGACGGCGACGAGGCGCGGAAACGCGCCCGGCCTCCGGGAAATCGCCTTGGCCGTCGCCTCGCATACGGCTTTGACTTCGGACGCTTTCAATTTGTCGGTCTTGGTCAGGACGATCATATAGACGACCGCAGCCTGATCGAGCGCGTCCATGATCTCCTGATCCACAGGTTTCAGGCCGTGCCGGGAATCGATCAACAGCAGGACGCGGCGCAGGGTCGTGCGGCCGCGCAGATAATCCTGCGTCAGCCGCGTCCATTTCTTCACCGCGTCGGCCGGCGCCTTGGCGTAGCCGTAGCCGGGCAGGTCGACCAGATAGATGTTCGCCGTGTGCGGGCCGCCGAGCGCGAAAAAATTCAGCTCGCGCGTGCGGCCGGGATCTCCCGATGCGCGGGCAAGATTGTGCCGGTTGACCAAGGCGTTGAGCAGGCTCGACTTGCCGACGTTCGAACGGCCCGCAAACGCGATCTCCGGCCGGTCGTCGGGCGGCAGGCTGTCCATATTCACGACGCCGCGCGTGAATTCACACGCCTGGCGGAACAGCAGCTCGCCGGCTTCGAGGTCGAGGTCGTCGTTCACTCGTTGGCGGGCGCAGGTTGGCCGCGGCGCTCACGCAGCCACTTGTCGACTTCCGTCTCCACGCCGTTGCGGCGCATGATGACGTATTGCTGCACGATCGAGAGGAAGTTCGACCACGTCCAGTAGATCACAAGGCCCGCGGCGAAGCTGGAGAACATGATCGTGAACATGATCGGCATCAGGCCGATCACCTGACGCTGGACCGGATCGGGCGGGGGCGGGCTCAAGCTCTGCAGCAGCCACATCGTCACGCCGTACATCAGCGGCAAAACGCCGATCCACAGCATCGGCCCGACGAATGGAATGTGCGTCGGATCGAACGGCAGCAGGCCGAACAGGTTGAACAGGTTCGAGGGATCACGCGCGGAAAGATCCTTGATCCAGCCGAAAAACGGCGCATGGCGCATTTCGATCGTCACGGTCAGGGTCTTGTACAGCGCATAAAAGACCGGAATCGGGATCAGCATCGGCAAACAGCCCGCCAGCGGATTGACCTTTTCCTTGGCGTAGAGCGCCATGGTCTCTTGTTGCATCTTCTGCGGGTCGCTGCCGAACTTCTTCTTGATCTCTTCCATCTTCGGCTGAAGCTTCCGCATCTTCGACATGGCGACGTAGGACTGGTTCACCAGCGGGAAGAAGATCGCCTTCACCACGACGGTGAGCATCAGGATGGCGACGCCGAAATTGCCGACCAGCTTTTCGAAATAGGTGAGCAGACTGAAGATGGGCTTGGTGAAGAACCAGAAATTACCCCAGTCCACCGCCTTTTCGAACGAGGCGATGTTGAACTGCTTCTTATAGTCGTTCAGCAGCGCCACGCGCTTGGCGCCGGAAAACACCTTGGTCTCTTCCGTCAGCGTGGCGCCCGGCGCCAAAGCGCGGCCCACGCCCAGGAAGCTCGATTCGAACACGTCCTTGCCGTCGATCTTGCGCAAAGTGAGCTGGGGATCGAAGGCTTCCCCATGGCCCGGGATCAAGGCGGTCAGCCAGTAATGGTCCGATACGCCAAGCCAGCCCTGCACGCCGGTTGCGGTGAAGTTCTTGTCGCCCTTCACGAGGTCGCGATATTTGCGGTCGGTCAGCTTGTCGTTGAATATGCCCATCAGACCTTCAAAGACGATCGCGCTCTTGCCGGCGTCCTTCGGAATCCCGGTGCGGCGGATGGCGCCGTAGGGTGCGATCATGCGCGCAGTGGCGGATTTGTTGGTCACAATATCCTTCACCGAGAACATGAAATGCTGGTCGATCGTGATGGTGCGGTCGAACGAAAGGCCATCCGGCGTTTCGTAATGCAGCATCAGCGGGTTCTGTGGGGTCAGCGCGCCCTGGGACGTCTGCGTCCAGATCGAATCCGGACCTGGAAGGCCGCTCGAGCCGCCGCCGGAATCGGCCCAGCCCAGATAGGTGAAATAGCCGTCCGAGACCGCTTGCGGGCTGAGCAGCGTCACTTCGGGACTGCTTGCGTCCAGCGTGACTCGGTAATTCTTCAGGTTCAGGTCGTCGATCCGCGCGCCCTTCAGTGAGACGGAGCCGTCGACTTCGGGGGCGTCCACTTTCACGCGCGGCGCCAGGGTCAGCGCCTGATCGCGGGTGAGCGGCGGCGCGACGGGATTGATCGCTTCCTGCTGCTCTTGCACCTTCGCGGCCTGGGCGCGCTGCGCGTCGAGCTGGCGCTGCGGCTTGGCGACGAAATGGTCGAACGCGAACAGCACGGCGACCGACAGCACCATCGCGAGAAGTAGATTGCGGTTTTCTTGATTCATGGAACTGGGTCGGGTCCTGGTCGCGATTGGCCGGGCGCGGAATTCGAAGCCCCATTTTGGGGGCGGGCAAGCGTTTGCAATGCGCTTTTGACATCGTCAAGCAACAGCGTCCATGGCCTTTCGGCTGTTTCCCGCCGTGCGATGAAGACGTAGTCACGTCCGGCCTTGCCGAACTCGGGCAGGAGCAGGCGGACGGCTTCCTTCAGGCGCCGTCTGGCGCGGTTGCGGACGACCGCATTGCCCACTTTGCGCGAAGCGGTGAAGCCCGCGCCCAAATCCGCGGCGCCCATGTTGTCGGATTGGGGGCGCTCGACGCACTGGACCAGCACGCCGGGCCGGCCGGCGCGGCGTCCGGAATTGGCGCGCAGGAATTCGGCCCGGACGCGCAAACGGCGGATTTTGGGACGGTTTGAGGCGTCAGCCATACGCGCCTCGAGGGGCTGGGCAGACGACCCGGCGAACGCAAAAAGCGGCGCGGATTGCCATCCGCCCCGCTTTGATCATATTAGCGCGTTGAAATTTAAGCAGAAAGGCGCTTACGGCCCTTGGCGCGGCGGCGCGCCAGGACGATACGGCCATTCTTGGTCGCCATCCGGTGACGGAAACCGTGGCGGCGGCTGCGCACGAGCTGGCTCGGCTGAAAACTCCGCTTCACGGCGGCGCTCCTGAAGTTAAAGCCCTGCGCGAAACACGCGCTTGGCGGTCAATTCCGAAAGACGGCGCTTCTAACCAAAGCGGGGCCCTGCGTCAATCGCCGCAAAGGGGTCCAAACGCCTTTCCGGCGATGTTTTCGCCCGCCGGTGAAGTCGGCTCCCGGCCGGTCCGGCCTCCTCCCCAGTTGCGCGCTCGGGCGGGGCCGCGCTAGGCCGGGCGCAGGCTCATTCACCAAAAAAAGGACCAGCCAATGCCCAAGGGCTATCTCGTCGCGCGCGCTCAGGTCACCAATCCCGATCAGTGGGCGCTCTATGTTGAGAAATCCAAGATCGCTTTGGCGAAGTTCGGCGGCCAGCCCCTGGCCCGCGGCGGCCGCTATGAAATCGTCGAAGGCGAGGGCACGCCCCGCAACGTCGTCATCGAATTCCCAAGCTTCGAGGACGCGCTGGGGTATGTCCGCTCGCCCGAATACGCCGCAGCCAAGGCCCTGCGGCAAGGCGCGGGCATCATGAACATGACGATCCTTGAGGGCGTCTGACGCCGTTCAGGCGGGTTTGATCCCGGCGAGGAAGCGCAGCAGCACTTTGTTGAAGGCCTCGGCCTGCTCCATCTGCACGAAATGGCCGGCGTTCGGGATCAATTCGAAGCCGCGCAGATCGGGCATCATGGCCTTCATCATCTCCACCGATTCCGGCGTCGTGTAGTCGCGGATCACGGTGTCCTGCGCGCCCGAGATGAACAGGGTCGGCATCGGCAATTCCTTGCCTTCGAAGCGCTTGGCGATCTCCCAGTTCGCGTCCATGGCGCGATACCAATTGATCCCGCCGGTGAAGCCTGCGTGCCGATATTCGGCGATGTAATGATCGAATTCGGCCTGGCTCATCCATTTCCAGGGCAGCGGCGGATGTTCGGGCAGAACGTCGATATAGCCCTTCGCATTCGGATTCTGGCCTGAGAACTTATGCCCGCATTCGGCGGACAGCGCCCAATACAGGCGGCCGATATAGCCGGCGGGATTGGCGTCCAGCTCCCGGTCGCCGGGGCCGACCTCCTGGAAATAGTGCATGTGCAGGAAAGAATGCTCGGCAGCCATGCGGAAGGCGTCCGAGGGCTTGATGGGGATCGGCGTGGCGTTGAACGGCGCGCTGGTCACGCACAGACCCAGAAACCGCTCCGGATTGCGCTGGCCCATATGCCAGGTGAGGTTCGAGCCGAAATCGTGGCCGACGATCACCACCTTTTCTTCGCCCAGCGAGTCGATGACGCCCGTAATGTCCGGCCCGACGCAATCCCAATTATAAAGCGCGGGATCCTTCGGCGCGTCGCTGCGGCCGAAGCCGCGCAGGTCTATCGCCACGGCGCGCCAGCCGGCGTCCGCGATCGCCGCCATCTGACGCCGCCAGCTATAGGAGAGCCCCGGAAAGCCATGGATCATCAGCACGACCGGCCCCTGGCCCTGCGCGACAGCATGCAGGTTTAAGCCATTGCCCTTCAAGGTGAGGTGTTCGAGTTCGCCCATGTCGCGCGCCTCCCAAGCGCCAGTGTTCAATTTTGCCTTTGTCGGCGCGACCTTGGACCATCTGCGGCCGCCGGGGAAGGGGGCCGGACGCACACATCACCGCCCGCTGCCGAATTGCCGCCACAAGGCGGATGCGCTACTTCCACAGGGCGATATGGCGACACTGACTGCATACACGTCCGGCGCATCGCGCGTCCGCAAAAGGCTGCCGGATTTGACGCCGGCGAAAAGCCTGTCCGGCCGCCTGCTTCTGGTCACCATTTTGTGCGTGCTCGTGGTGGAGGCGCTGATCTTTTTGCCGTCCTCGGCGCGTTATCGCGCGGAATGGCTGCGCGAGCGTTTGAACGCCACGCAGATTGCCGCGCTCGCCGTGCAGGCCGCGCCGGGCATGAAGGTGACGGACGAGCTGGCGGCGAAGCTGCTCGATCATGCGGGCGTCACCGCCGTGTACGTCAACCACAACGGCATGCGCGAATTGCTGCTGGGTTCGCCGATGATTCCCGGCCCGGCCCATGTGATCGATTTCCGCCGTGTCAGCGGCCCGGCCTTCTGGCTCGATACCGTGGGCTGTCTCACGGCGCCGAAAGGCCGCTTCATCCGCGTCATCGACACGCCGATGGGCGATGGCGATCTCATCGAGATGATCATGCCGCAACAGCCGCTGCAGAAGGC
Source organism: uncultured Caulobacteraceae bacterium (assembly GCA_964395875.1). GTDB lineage: Bacteria > Pseudomonadota > Alphaproteobacteria > Caulobacterales > Aquidulcibacteraceae > JBEVJO01. The sequence continues at coordinate 10,611 of CAYNCS010000024.1, forward strand.
GCTGCGGGCCTATGCGTGGCAGGTGTTCGTCACGTCTCTGACGATTTCGATCCTCACCGGCGCGCTGGTGTATTTCGTGCTGTATCTGTTGGTGGTGCGGCCCATGGAGCAATTGTCGGCGCACATCCAGAGGTTCCGCGATGCGCCGCACGACGCCTCCGCCGCGATTCCGCTGAGCCAGCGCGACGATGAGATCGGCCGCGCCGAAAACGCCTTGGCGGAGATGGAGGCCGAAGTGCGCGCCGCGCTGAAATCCAATGAACGGCTTGCGGCGCTGGGCGGGTCCGTCGCGCGCATCGCGCACGATCTCAGAAATTCCCTGGCCGCGGCGCAGATCGTCTCCGAGCGTCTGGCCGACAGCGACGATCCGAAAGTGCGCCAGTCCGCCCCGCGGCTCGAGCGCGCATTGGAGCGCGCGGTGAAGCTGGCCGAAAGCACGCTGTCCTACGGCCGCGCCGAAGAACCCGCGCCGCGCATTCAGAGCGTCGCCGTCAGGGCGGCGCTGGACGAGGCCGCCGCCGAGGCGCTGTCGTCTTATCCCGCGATCCGCTTTGAAAGTCGCGTCGGAACGGATGTTATCGTGCGGGCCGACCGCGACAATTTGCACCGCATCGCCGCCAATCTCCTGCGCAACGCGGCGCAGGCGATGACGGGCGGCGGATCGCCGGAGGGCGCCATTGTGCTCGATGCGGCTCGGGAAAACGGAGCAATTCTGTTGACCTTCACCGATGGCGGCCCCGGCGTGCCGGAGCGGGTGAAGCCCAATCTGTTCGCGCCATTCGCCGCCTCCACGCGCCAGGGCGGCTCGGGGTTAGGCCTCGCCATCGCCCGGGAGCTGGCGCGCGCCATGGGCGGCGATTTGCTCTTGTTGCCCAGCGAAAAGGGCGCGCGGTTTGGCCTACGCCTGCCCGCCGAGACTCAAGTCTGAGGCCGACGGCCTCCTGGCGGCCTTGACGCCGCGCGCGCCGGGGCTTTAGCCATGCGCAACCTTATCCGTCTCAGGGAATGTACGCTCCGATGCCGCAACTCACCTTGCTCCGCCACGGCCAAAGCCAGTGGAACCTTGAAAACCGCTTCACGGGGTGGGTGGACGTCGACATCACGGCGCGGGGCGAAGCCGAAGCCCGCCGCGCGGGCGAATTGTTCAAGGCCGAAGGCCTGCTGTTCGACCGGGCGTTTTCCTCGGTGCAGACGCGCGCCATTCGCACGATGTGGCTGGCGCTCGGCGCCGCGGGCCAGGCCTGGATCCCGGAAGAAAAAGACTGGCGGCTGAACGAGCGCCATTATGGCGGCCTGACCGGTCTCGATAAAACCGAAACGGCGGCCAAGCACGGCGAGGATCAGGTGAAGATCTGGCGCCGCTCCTACGACGTGCCGCCGCCGCCGATCGACGATGCCTCGGAATACAATCCGGCCAAGGATCGCCGTTACAAGGGCATTGCCGTGCCGCCCACGGAATCCCTGAAGACGACGCTCGACCGCGTGTTGCCCTATTGGAACGGCGCCATCGCGCCAAAGCTGAAGGCGGGCGACAATGTGCTGATCGCCGCCCACGGCAATTCGCTGCGCGCCATCGTGAAGCATTTATTCCAGGTGCCCGACGACGCCATCGTCGGCGTCGAAATGCCCACGGGCAATCCGCTGCTGATCGATCTGGACGCGGCGAACCTGAAGCCAAAATCCGCGCGCTATCTCGACGCGACGCGCGCCACGGCGCTGCCGCCGATTCCGGCGTGATGGATGACCTCGCCGCCATGCGCCGGGCCTTGGACCTGGCGCGCGGGGCGTTGGGCAAAACAGCGCCCAATCCGGCGGTCGGGTGCGTCATCGTCAAGGACGGCGCAGTGATCGCCGAAGCCGCAACGGGAGCGGGAGGGCGCCCGCACGCGGAGCAGGCCGCACTGGCGGCGCTTGGCGGTCGCGCGGACGGCGCAACCATCTACGTCACCCTCGAACCCTGCGCGCATATCAGCGCACGCGGGCCCGCTTGCGCCGATGGCGTCGCACACAGTGGCGCCGCGCGCTGCCTCGTGGCGTGCGGCGATCCCGATCCACGCACGGCGGGCGCGGGAATAGAGCGCCTGCGCGCTGCGGGCATTCAGGTCGAACTGGGATTGTGCGAGGTGGAGGCGCAGGCGCTGAACGTCGGCTTCTTCCGCCGCCTCGCCACGGGCCGTCCGATCGCGCTGGTGAACGCGGACCTCACAACATTTGATGCGGAGTTCCGCCTCGGCGTGGGTGAAAGCTTCGAACAGGCGATGGACCGCATGGGCCGCGAGGGCCTGACGCGGGTGCGGGTGCGGCCCGGCACGCCTTTGGAGGGCGCGCTGCGCAGCCGGGGATTGTTGGACTAAACGCAGCCCTGCGTTAGCTTGCCTGCAGCAGAAGGGCTGACGATGATCGGAAAAAGCTTTCGGAACCTCTTGGCGTTGGGCGCCGCTGCGGCGGCTTTGGGCCTGGGCGCGTGCGCCACGGCGCCGGCCAAGCCGCTCGGCGGCGCGGTGTCGGTGAAGCCGGGCGCGACGGTCGAGGAAGCGCTGGCTTTTCTCGACAGCACGGAGAAGAAGCTCGCAGACCTCAATGAATATGGCAGCCGCGCCAACTGGGTGCAGGCGAATTTCATCACGCTGGATTCCAATTATCTCGCGGCGCGCGCAAATGCCGAAGCGACGGCGGCGCTGGTCGATCTTGTGAACGAGTCCAAGCGCTTCGATTCCGTGCCGCTTCCACCGGACGCGGCGCGCAAGATTAAGCTGTTGAAGCTCTCGCTGACGCTGCCTGCGCCCCGCCGCGCGGGCGCGGCGGCTGAGCTTGCGGCGATCGGCACCAAGCTCGATTCAACCTATTCCACCGGCAAGCTGCAATTCCACGGCAAGACCCTGACTCTGGACGACGCGGCGGACGTCATGGCGGCCTCGCGCAATCCCGCCGATCTGAAGGCGGTCTGGGAGGGCTGGCACAAGGTCAGCATACCGATGAAGGCCGATTACGTCCGTCAGGTCGAGATCGCCAACGAAGGCGCGCGCGAGCTTGGGTTTGCCGATGCAGGCGCGCTCTGGCGCTCCAATTACGACATGAGCCCCGAAGCCTTCGAACAGGAGACGGACAAGCTGTGGAGCGACGTACAGCCTTTGTACAAATCGCTGCATTGTTATGTCCGCGCCCGGCTCCACGCCCGGTATGGCGATTCGGTGCAGCCCAAAACGGGGCCGATCCGCGCCGACCTGCTCAGCAATATGTGGGCGCAGGACTGGTCGGGTCTCTATCCGCTCCTGGCGCCGAAGGGCGCCGACGCGGGCATAGATCTCACAGCGCGGCTGAAGGCGCAGAATTACACGCCCGTCAAAATGGTGAAAACGGGCGAGGGGTTCTTCACGTCTCTGGGCTTTTCCCCGCTGCCGCAAAGCTTCTGGGAGCGTTCGCTGATCGTGCGGCCGAAGGATCGCGAAGTTACCTGCCACGCCTCTGCCTGGGACCTCGACGCCAAGGACGATCTGCGCATCAAGATGTGCACCAAGGTGAACGAAGAGGATTTCGTTACGGTCCATCACGAACTCGGGCACAATTTCTATCAGCGCGCCTACAAGGATCAGCCGGTCCTGTTCCAGAACGGGGCCAATGACGGCTTCCACGAAGCTATCGGCGACATGATCGCGCTGTCGGTGACGCCGGAATACCTGAAGAAGATCGGCCTGATCGACAAGGTCCCCAGCGCCGACAAGGATATCGGGCTTCTGATGCAGCGCGCGCTGGACAAGGTCGCGTTCCTGCCCTTCGGATTGCTGGTCGACAAATGGCGCTGGGATGTGTTCGCCGGAAAGACGACGCCGGAGCAATACAACGATGCGTGGTGGGCGCTGCGTCTGAAGTACCAGGGCGTCGCGCCGCCGGGACCGCGTCCCGCCGACGCGTTCGATCCGGGCGCGAAATATCACGTCGCCTCAACGACGCCCTATATGCGCTATTTCCTCGCGGACATCCTGCAATTCCAGTTCCAGCGCGCGGCGTGCCGTGAAGCGGGATGGAAAGGGCCGCTGCACCGCTGCTCGATCTATGGAAACAAGGAGGTCGGCGAGAAGTTCAACAGGATGCTGGAAATGGGGCAGTCGCAGCCATGGCCGGATGCCCTCTACGCCTTTACCGGGGAGCGTCAGATGGATTCCTCCGCCATCGTCGATTATTTCGCGCCGCTGAAAACCTGGCTCGATGCGCAGAACAAGGGGCAGGCCTGCGGCTGGTGAGTACGATGCCCGCGCCGCAGCGTGCATTGACCGCGGCGGAACAGGCTCTGGCGCGCGAATTATTCGGCGCCAGCCTCGACGCCGCGCGGGTGCGTATTGTGCACGCGGAGCATCCGGCGTCCGCCGCGGCGCGCTGGCTCGGCCGCGGGCGCCAGTTCGTGGTGCGGGGCGATCGCATCTTTGCGCCGGAGGGCGAGGGCGCGAGCAGCGGCGATTACTGCGCCCTCGGCGCCGAATGGGCCGCCCTTCTGGCGCATGAACTCACCCATGTCTGGCAATATCAGCACGGTGTGTTGAGCGCGTTGCGCTACGTGCTGTCGGGCGATTGGCGCTATGCGTACACGCTGATCCCCGGGCGGCATTTTCTGGATTACGGCTTCGAACAGCAGGCCAGCATGGTCGAGGATTATGTGCTGCTGACGCGCGGTAGGACCGCACGCCACGGCCTCGGCGTCACAGCGGCCGCGATCAAATCCGTATTGCCGTTTACGCGGCTAGTTCAGGCCGTGCCCTTTGGATCGAAGCTATAACCGGCGGCGCGGACGGTGCGGATCGGGTCGATCTCGTCGCCCTGGATCAGCGCCTTGCGCAGGCGGCCGATATGCACGTCCACGGTGCGCGCTTCGACGAACACGGCCGAACCCCAGACGGCGTCCAGCAATTGCTCGCGCGAGAAGACGCGGCCGGGATGCTGCATCAGGTAATCGAGGATCTTGAACTCAGTCGGTCCGAGATGGATTTCACGGCCGGCGCGGTGCACGCGGTGCGCCACGCGGTCGATCGTCAAGTCCCCGCCTTTCACGATGTCTTCGGCGAGGCCCGGACGGATGCGGCGCAGCACCGCGCGCACGCGGGCCAGCAATTCCGTCATCGAGAAGGGCTTGGTGATGTAATCGTCTGCGCCGGTGTCCAGGCCGCGAATACGGTCGGCTTCTTCGCCGCGCGCGGTCAGCATGATGATCGGCACGTTGCGGGTGTCGGCGTTGGCGCGCAGCCGGCGGCAGACTTCCACGCCCGCCACTTTCGGCAGCATCCAGTCCAGGATGATCAGATCCGGAAGGCGTTCGTCGATCTGTACGAGGGCTTCTTCGCCGTCCCCGGCGATGACGGCGTCAAAACCTTCCTTCTGCAGATTGTATTGCAGGAGGTTCGACAGCGAATCCTCGTCCTCGACGACGAGAATGCGCGGCATGATCTGGCTGTCCTTACGCGACGACACGTTACCCTCGAACATCAACGGCTCCAGACTCTTAAATTTCCGGCGCCTGCGGACGTCCGCCCCAGGCTCAGGAAAGGGACTCGATTTTCGGCCGGTTGGTCGGCATGTCCTCGCCGGTGACGAGGAAATGCACGATCTCGGCCATGTTGGTGCAATGATCGCCAATGCGTTCCATGTTCTTGGCGATGAACAGCAGGTGCGCGCACGACGTGATCATGCGGGCGTCGCCCATCATGTAGGTCAGCAATTCGCGAAACAGGCTGTTGTAATATTCGTCGACGTCTTCGTCCGAGCCCCAGACGACGAGCGCAAGCTTGGTGTCGCGATTGCCGTAGGCGTCCAGCACGTCCTTCAGGCGTCCGCTCACCAATTTGCCCATGCGTTCCACGCTGCGGGTCAAATTGACGGGTTCGGCTTCGTTGATGATCAATGCACGCTTGGAAATGTTCTTGGCCAGATCGCCGATGCGCTCGATCTCAAGCGACAGGCGATAGGCGGCCAGCACTTCGCGCAAATCCCGCGCCATGGGCTGACGCAAGGCGAGGATGCGGACGATCTGTTTTTCGACCTCGCGCTCCATCTCGTCGACGCGCACGTCGCGGCCGATGACGTTCTGCGCCAGTTCCGTATCGCGGCGGGACACAGCGGCGACGGCGTCGGCCACCATGGTTTCCGAGAATCCGCCCATCCGCGACAATAACGCCGAGAGCGCGTCAAGTTCTTCGCTAAACGCCTTGACCGTATGTTCCGTCATGAATGTCCGTCTCCGGACGCTTCCGCTTAGCCGAAGCGTCCCGTGATGTAGTCTTGCGTGCGGCTGTCGCGCGGATTGGTGAACAATTCCTCGGTCGGGCCATGTTCAACCAGTTTACCCAAATGGAAGAACGCCGTCTTTTGCGAAACGCGCGCCGCCTGCGCCATCGAGTGCGTGACGATGATGATGCAGAAATTGCTGCGCAATTCGTCAATCAGCTCTTCGATCTTGGCGGTCGCGATCGGGTCGAGGGCCGAGCAGGGCTCGTCCATCAGAATGACTTCCGGATTCACCGAGATGGCGCGGGCGATCACCAGACGCTGCTGCTGGCCGCCGGAAAGACCCGTGCCAGGCTGATGCAGGCGGTCCTTCACTTCGTCCCACAGGCCGGCGCGGCGCAGCGAGCGCTCCACCAGTTCGTCCAGTTCGCTCTTGGTCTTGGTCAGACCGTGGATGCGCGGACCATAGGCCACGTTTTCGTAAATCGTCTTGGGAAACGGGTTCGGCTTCTGGAACACCATGCCGACCGACGCGCGCAGCACGACCGGGTCGACCGTTTTTTCGTAGGCGTTGCGGCCGTCGATAACGAGCTCGCCGGTGACGCGGCAATTCTCGATCGTGTCGTTCATCCGGTTGATGCAGCGCAGGAAAGTGGACTTGCCGCAGCCCGACGGGCCGATAAAGGCGGTCACGTTCCGGTCGGGGATGTCCAGCGATACGTCGAACAACGCCTGCTTGGGGCCGTAAAATACGCTCACGTCGCGCGCGCGGACCTTGCTTGCGTCCAAAACAGCTGTGCCCGTATCCACCCTGTCAGCTCCACTCACATTTGGGATGAAGGGTTTGCTCAAGCGCGCTCCTTCGTTTGGCAGCGTTTCGCGATCGCTCACTTGAAAACTCCCATGCACCCACGTCTCTTCGAGACAGCCCCAGCTCGCGCAGTGAAGCGCATGCGCCTTTTTGCAGGCGCGTCGTGCGGCCTTCTACGCACGCCATATGACAAGCTTGTGACAAACCATGCGCCGCCGAGTGATAAAGATAAGAAGTTGATTTACTTAGGGTTTGGAATGCAGGCGGTGAAGCTGGAGCCTTGCCCGACCTGACTTTCGACAAACAGACCGCCCCGGTGCCGGTTGGCGATATGCTTAACGATGGCGAGGCCCAGGCCCGTCCCGATCCGATCAGAATTCTTGGCTTCTTCAACACGATAGAAACGCTCCGACAAACGCGGGAGACTGGCGCGGGGCATGCCCGGCCCGTTGTCCGACACACGGATGTATCCATAGGTGCAGTCCGGATCGGTGCGCGGCGCCGCCAGGGACACCTGGGCCGCCTCGGGATTGCGGCGGGCAACGGCCCCCAGACGATCCCGCGGAACCTCTCCACCAACCTCGACTTCAACGGAACCGCCCTCGGGCGCATATTTGATGGCGTTGTCGATCAGGTTCTGGGCGACTTGCACCAGTTCATCCCGATTGCCCGAAACCATGGCGGCGCCGTCCGCGCGCTTGAGGGTGACTCTCACGTTCTTCCGGCCCGAGATCGGCGAGAGCGTGTCGATGGTCTCGCGTGCGATGGCCTCCAGATCGGCCTCTCCCTGCGGTGGGACGTGTTCGTTCATCTCGATTTTGGACAGGGACAGGAGGTCGTCGATCAGGCGGCGCATCCGGTCCGCCTGCACCTGCATGATCCCCAGAAACCGCTCCTGGCCGGCCGGGTCGTTCCGGGCGTGGCCGGTGAGGGTTTCGATGGACCCGACGACGGCGGCCAGCGGGGTGCGCAGCTCGTGGCTCGCATTGGCCAGGAAGTCCACGCGCATGCGCTCGACCTTCTTGGCGGCGGTTTGATCGTGCACCACCACCATCGCGTAATGCTTACCGCCGAGTTCAAACCCGGCGATCTGGGCCTGGAAATATTCCTCCAGCGGCCCGGCGGACGCGAAGGGGACGCTTTGGGGCTCTCCGCCGGCCGCGACGTCGAGGATCGCCTCCAGCAGACGCGGGTCCCGCAAGGCCGCGGCCAAACGTTGTCCGGCGAGCGGCAGGCCCAATTTGGCGCGCGCCCGCGCATTGGCCCAGTCCATGCGGCCTTCGCGGTCGACGACGAAGGCGGCGTCCGGCAATGCGCCGAGAACCTGGCGCATCAGGACGTCGAGATTGGGGGCGGCGGGCGCCAGCTGCGGGATCGCCAGGGCGCGAACGGCTTCGGCTTCAATCTCGGGCTTGGCGTTGAAATAAATCAGCATGCCGGCGAGGCCCACCAAAGCGGCGGAAAAGATCGCGTATGGCAGTTCGGCCTTGGCGAAAACGGACGCGCCCAGAATGGCCAGAATGGAGATTCCAGCCACCAGGGTGATGCGCCGGCCCAGTTCGGCGAGCGCCGGGGGGCCTTTGCGGCTGCGGATGGGGCCCGATTGCGCCGGCTCGGCGAAGATGTCCTGATCTTGAACCACGCCGCCTTAGACCGCCTTTTTGGCCCTTCGTCGAGTTCAAACGCGTCGGTTTTTCCCAATCCGGCCAAAATTCAAGCGGAAACCGTTGCAATTCATCTGTCCGCGCCGCCGTCGCGGGGATACATCCATGCAGTCCCGCGCGCGCCGGTTTCCGGCGCTTTTGCATGCGCGCAACCAAGGAGCTCTTGATGCGTCTGAAGTTTTGGGCCGCCGCTTCCCTCATCGCCGTGGTTTCAGCCTGCGCGACTGCGCCGAAGGCGCCACCGCCGGAGGCCGCTGCACAGAAGATCGCGCCCAAGCCGCAGCTCGGGGCGTTCGGCCTTGAGACGCAATACATCAAGGCCGCTGTGAAGCCGGGAGACGACTTTTTCGCCTATGTGAATGGCGGCTGGCTGGATACGCATGAGATCCCGGCTGACCGTTCGTCCTACGGCGCCTTCCAGATGCTCGACGAATTGTCCGAGCAGCGCGTGAAATCCATCGTCGAGGATTTGTCCAAGACCACGCCCACGGCCGGCAGCGTCGAACAGAAAATCGGGGACGCGTACGCCGCCTTCATGGACCAGAGCGGCATCGAAGCGAAGGGACTGGCCCCGGCGGAAGGCGATCTGCAGAAGATCGCCGCGATCAAATCCTATGACGACCTCGCGGCGTTGTTCGGAACGCCGGGCTTCATGTCGCTGGTCGACATGTATGTGGATTTGGACGCCAAGAACACCGAGCGCTACATCCTGAACGCGACGCAAGGCGGCCTCGGTCTGCCCGATCGCGATTATTATCTGAAGGCCAATTACGCCGACGTGCGCAAAGCCTATCAGGCCTATATCGCCAAGATGCTGGCGCTGGGCGGCGCGTCGGACAAACAGGCGGCGGCGGACGCCAAGACGATCCTGGCGCTGGAAACCAAAATCGCCAAGGCGCATTGGCCGGTGGAGAAGCGCCGCGAGCGCGATTTGACCTACAACCTCAAAACCGTCTCGGGGCTGAAGACCTACGCGAAGGGCGTCAATTGGGACGCTTATCTGAACGCCATGGGCGCGACCGATGTGAAGGACCTGAACGTCGCCGAAGCCAGTGCGGTGAAGGACCTGTCGGCGCTCGTCCGCAAGATCCCGCTGGCGCAGTGGAGACTCTATGAACGCTTCCACTATCTGTCGGGCCACGCGCAATATCTGCCCAGTGCTTTCGACGACGCGAACTTCGATTTCTACGGCAAGACGCTGGAGGGGCGGAAACAGCAACGCGACCGCTGGAAACGCGGCGTGGACGTCGTCGAAGGATCGCTCGGCGAGGCGGTCGGGCAGGTCTATGTCCAGCGCTTCTTTTCGGCGGACGCCAAGGAAAAGATGCAGGACCTCGTCGCCAACGTGAAGACGGCGATGCGCGCGCGCCTGCAGAATCTGGAATGGATGTCGCCCGAAACCAAAAAAGCGGCGCTGGCCAAGCTCGATCAATTCGGCGCCAAGATCGGCTATCCTGAAAAATGGCGAGATTATTCCGCGCTGGAGATCAAGCCGGGCGACGCCTTCGGCAATTCCAAACGCGCCGCGCGCTTCAGCCTCGATTACGACCTCCAGCGCCTGCGCAAGCCGGTCGACAAGGGCGAGTGGCTGATGACGCCACAAACGGTGAACGCCTATTACTGGCCGGAGATGAACGAGATCGTGTTCCCCGCCGCGATCCTGCAGCCGCCGTTCTTCGATCCGTACGCGGATCCCGCGATCAATTACGGCGCCATCGGCATGGTGATAGGCCACGAAATCAGCCACGGCTTCGACGATCAGGGCAGCAAGTCGGACGGCGACGGCAACATGCGCAACTGGTTCACGCCCGAGGACCTGAAGGCGTTCCAGGCCCGCGGGGCGAAGCTGGCGGCGCAATACGAGACGCACAAGCCAATCGACGACATCCCGATCAACGGCAAGCTC
>CAYNCS010000024.1:21214-28199 GCA_964395875.1 uncultured Caulobacteraceae bacterium
TTCCAAAGCCTTCGACGCCCGCGCCGATAAATTGGTGGCACAATATAGCGGCTATGAGCCGCTGAAGGACTTCCACATCAACGGACGCCTGACGCTCGGCGAAAACATCGCCGATCTGGCGGGCATTCTGGTGGCGCACGACGCTTACGTGCTGTCGTTGAAGGGTCAACCCGCGCCGGTGATCGACGGCCTCACGGGAGATCAGCGCTTCTTCATGGCGGAGGCGCAGGTGTGGCGCTCGAAAATCCGCGACGAGGCTCTGAAGCAACGGCTCGCCGCCGACCCGCACAGCCCGGCGATGTATCGCGTCAATGGTCTGATGCCGAACCTCGACGCCTGGTACACGGCGTTCAACGTGCAGCCCGGCGACAAGCTGTATGTAAAGCCCGAGGACCGCGTGCGCATCTGGTGATCGTGCGCCTGGCGCAGCGGCGGTGTGCGCCGCCGCGATGCGTCAGGCCCGCCGCCAAAGCGCGCTGACGGACTTCAAGGCCTGGGCGACGCTGTTGTTGCGCTGCTTGCGCTTCACGGCGTCTTCGCTGTCGAGCCATGTCACCTGCACGACGCGGCGCGGTCCGGCGAAGGGCAGGTGCCCGTGCCAGGAATGATCCGAGCGCACGAAGGCGAAGAAGTTTCCGAACAGCGGCGGCACTTCTGCGGCGTAGTCTTCCATATCGTCCTGGCCGTTCAGCGCGCGCACGGACCCGACGTGCCCCGCCGGCCATTCCGTGTTCAGATAGAGCAGGAAAGTGGCGAGTTTCGACTTGCCGTCCGTGTGGATGCGTCCGGCCGATTTCTGACACTGGCTCATTACCGTGACGAGGGTGGGGCGCCGCCGGACCTCGAAGCTCAAGGCGTCCGACACCGCGCCGGCGAAGTCCTGCCCTTGCACCGTCTCGATCAGTTCGCCGAAAGCGCCCGCCAGCGCATCATCGGAGAGCGTCAGATAACCGGGATTGCGCAGGTTCGGGAATGTGTCGCGCAATGCGCCCGCATATTCGTCCCGTACGATGTGATCGCCGTAAAGGTGGGGATAGGGAGCCTCGGACCGCTGAGCGGTGGCGATCCTCGCAAAATCAAGCACGTCCATGCGCATCTCCGCAGAAAGCCAAGGGCGTCCTGAAGAAATTCCGGCTTGAATGCGGTCCTACCCACGCGCGCTCGCGCTTATCAGGACAGCTTTAAGATAGCTTTGGGCGGAGAAGCGTCCCAATCAAATGATGCACCTCGAAAATTTGTAAGACGAGCAACAACCGAACGGCGCCGGCCGTCTGGCTCAGCCCTGCTGCAGCGCCGGTTCGGCCGGCAATGCGGCGGGACGGCGCGTCACCACCCACAGCAGAAGCCCGCAGAACATCATGCCCCCGAGCGTGACATATGACAGGGACTGCAAGCCCCATTTGTCCACGATCACGCCGGATGCGATGGCCGCCCATGCAAAGCCGCTGGTGACCAGCGGCGCGGCCACGGCCGCCCAATGGCCTTCCTTGTCCTGCGACCCGGCGAGCGCCAGCAGGATCGGGCAGGCGAATTGCAGCGCGTACACGGCCGGCACCAGCGCCGCCAAAAAGATCAGCGGGCTTGTCGTGTGAATGGCTATCCACCAGCCCGCCGCGCACGAGATGAACGCGCCGCCCAAGGGCGCCGCTGCGCCGAAGCGCGCGCTGCACCAGCCGCCGATTGCGCAGGCGAACGAGGAAAAGAACAGGATGATCCCGATCTGGGCGCCGGCGCTTTCATAGGTGAAGCCCAGATTGCGGGCGATCGTGAACATGTAGGTGAAGCCGAGCCCGCTGAACGTGATGAACAGAATGCCCATCACGATGATCGTGATCGGCCGCCAGCCGAGTTCGATCTTGCCCACCGTCTCTTCGCCCAGAGCGGCGCTGCCGTTCTGTCGATAAGCGAACATCAGGGCCGACAAAGCGCTGGCGATCGCCAGCGCACACTGGAAGCCGCCGGCCAGCCCCCTGGCTTCCACCGCCGCGCCGATGCCCGCCATGAAAAACGACATCAGCAAGACGCACATCATGTCCACGAAGCCGAAAATGCCGTGCGGGTCGTGCGTCTGCGAAATCAGGCGCGAGGTGACGCCCATCAGCGCGCCGACCGAAAAGCCGCTGACGAACTGGCAGACCAGAACGATCGCGGGGGTCGTGAATGCAAGGCTGTTGATCAGCTCGCAGATCACCAGCCCAGCGCTGAACAGAATGGCCGCCTGCCGGTAATTGAAGCGCTGCAGGATCACATGCATCGCGAAGGCGGAGAACACGCCGCCGACGAACGGCATCGCCACGGTGAGCCCCGCGAGGCTCTGCGAATAATGCGCCTGTTCGACGAAGCGCGTCAGCAGGACGGGCTTCATCGAACTGAACAAAGTGGACATCGAGAACGACGCCGATCCGGCGACGACGACCCCCAGATACGGTTTCCAGCTCGCGATGCCGTGTCTCATGCGTCAAATCTTCCCTTGTGGGAGGCTTCCAGTTTCGATTGCAGATGCGCGCCGGCCGTGATGGGCGGGAACAGCGCGGGGCGCGCATCATCCACGCAGGACGGCAGCACGCTGACTTCGGCGTCCGGGTCGGGGTCGATGAACATCGCGATGGAATAGCGGGTGCGGGAAGCATCGCGTGGAACGACGCGGTGCAGCGTCGAGCGATATCGGCGATTGGTCCAGCGCTCCAGAAGATCGCCGCTGTTGACGACGATGGCGCCGGGAGTTGGGGGCACGTCGATCCAGGCGCCGGTTTTGTCCTGCACCTGCAGACCGCCGACGTCGTCCTGGAACAGCAGAGTCAGGAAGCCGTAATCGGTGTGCGCGCCGGCGCCCAATTGGCCGGGCTGAAGGTTCGCCGCGTTCACCGGCGGATAGCACAGAAGGCGCAGGCTCACGGCCTCGCCGGTGTGTACCTTTGTGAAATAATCGGTGGGCGCGTCCAGCGCCTTGGCGATCGTGCGCTGCAGGAGATACCCGGCGTCCAGCGCTGCGGTGAAAAAGGTCTGCATCAGGTCGCGGAATTCGGCAGAGGGCCAGCGCTCCAGTGCGGGCGGGCGCGCCGCGATGTTGCGCATCGTGAAGGTCTCCTTCACGTCGGCCGCCTGCGTCGGATCGAGGTTTTCCTCGAGCAGACCCTGATAGCCGAAATTCTCCGCCGCCGAGAGATAGCGGCTCTTCGCCTTGAATTCCGCGGGGGCTGCGAAAAACTCCGCGCTGGCGTTGAACACCGTCTCCAGCAAGCGCGGGTCCAGCCCGATATTGCGCACCTGCATGAAGCCGACTTCGGACAGACTTTCATGCACCGCGGAAACGGGGTCCGCGTTCGCGGCGAAATCGATCAAAGGCAGCGACATGACAGGCGTCCCCACGCGCCCCGTCCGGGCGCCCGGAGAGTCCGGCTAGCACCCAAACAGGGCCGGGGCGCCCATTGCGCGGCGGACGAAGCGCCCGCATGCGCCGCGCGCCCAAGCCTTGGGCGGCGCGAGGGCGCGTTTGCTCCGGCGATAGGCGTGGGGGTCAGTAATCCTTCTTCCAGCGCACGGAAAACCGCGAGGTCTGGGTGCCGGAAAAGCGGGAGACCAGCGACAGATTGCGCTTGGGCTCCCATTCCACCTGGGCGGCGGGTTCGCCCTGGGCGCCGCCGGTGATTTCGACATAGACGTTCTTGGCGACATATTTGCCGCCGGACAGGCTCGCCTGTCCGTTGTCGCCGTTGAAGCTGACGCGGTCCAGCCCGACATTGCGGAAGGCGCCGGCCAGGTCGAACACCTGATTGCCGCTTAGCGCCGCAAGCCCCGACGCCAATTGCGCCGCTTCCAGCGCGTTCAGCTGCGTGGTGGCGCGATCGTAGAGCACGCGCGCCAGAACTTCGTCGTCCGGCAGCGACGGCGAACTGGACAGCGCGATCTTCGGCACGCCGATCGTGCCGGTCACGGTGACGTAAGCGGTGAGATCGGTCGCGGCGCGGTTGCCGGAAATGTTCAGCGTCGCCTGCGACGGTTCGCCGTTGAACAGGATGCGGCCGCTGTCCAGATCGAAACGCTTGCCGAGCAGGTCGAACGCGCCGCGGATCAGTTCGGCTTCGCCGGACAGGACGGGCTTTGAAAGCGGACCGCGCATCCGCGCATTCATGCTCCATTCCGAATCCAGCCCGCGGCCGCGCACGAACACGCGCGACGGCGCGTTCATCGTGACGTCCACCTCGAACGGCTTTCCCGGACGCGCTTCAGAATCGGCGTTCCGGCGTCCAAAGCGCGCCGATGTGTTGATGTGCTTGACGGGAATGGCCTGGGCGATCGGCGCCTGCGAATTGAGCGGCGCGAAATCGACGTGGTCGGCGTTTACGGTTCCGGACAATATCGCGGCTTCGCCTGGGATGGCGCGATAGGTGAGGGAGCCGGAACCGGTGGCCTTCGCTTCGTCGCGGTCGAGGAATTGCAGATCGTTCATCGTGATCGCAACGTTTGCGTCGGCGCCTTTTTCGCTGAACGCCACCTGGCCCTTGGCGCGCGCCAGACCGTTCTTGCGGTCGCGCGCGGTGATGGAGACGACGTACAGCGTGGATTCGCCAAAGCGCAGGTCGGCGGAGACGTCGCGCAATTTGATCCCGGTCGCGGCGTCTTCGAACGTGCCTTTGCTGAGGGCGCCGACGCCGGTCAGCTCAGGGGCGCCGATGGTGCCGGCGAGGGTGACGTTCAGGCGCAGATTGCCGTCGAGCGATTGTTCGGTTGGACCGAACACGCGCCAGCCGTCCTTGGCCGGGCCCTGCACTAAGAGATGGCCGCTGGCCTTGGCCTTTGGATCGAACGCGATCTTGAAAGGCTGCGCGGCGGTGGAGGCGGGCACGTCGGCGTCGCCCTGGATGACGAGGCCGCGCTGGCTTTTCGCGTCGAGATTGGCGCGGATGCGTCCGTCCGTCAGCGCAAAAGTGAGCGCGCCGTTGAGGCCGGAGCCGTCGGCGCCTTCCGGTCCAAGATTATTGAGATCGATGCGGCCATCGCCGCGCAATGCCGACCGCGATCCGGTCAGCGTCACATCGCCGGAAATGTCGCCGCCCAGGCGGAAGCGCGGCGACAGAAACCCCAGCAGCCGCGCCGGCGCCTTGGCCAAGGCGAGCTTGGCGTCGAGCGCGTCGCCCTTGCGCCGCCAATCCACGTCGAAGGAGCCGGCGCCCATCGTGACGCCGCCTTTGGCGCTGACGGTCTGGGGGCTCATCGCGATTTCGATAGGGCCTTTCGACGCGATGGCGTCACGGCCATAGCGGCCGTCGAGCGACAGCGAGGCGCGCTGTTCGCCGTCGCGCAGCGAAATGGGGCCCGCGGCGTTCACCACGAACGGACGGTCCGCCCAGCCGCGCGCGGACGCGGTGAGGTTCATTGCGTCCGTCGTGCCTTGTAGCTGCAATGTGATGCGATCGAGATCGGCCTGCGCATTTCCGAAATCCAGATCGCGTCCGTCCGCATCCAGATCGATTCCCTGCCGGCCCTTCTGACTGGAAAGCCGTAAGGAGGCCTTCACCGTGCCGCCGCCCTTGACGAACGGCGCGATCGATCCTTCGGCGTCGATGCGGCCGTCGATGGGCGCGCCGCCGCCCACCGCCAGCGCCCCGGTCAGCGCGCCGCCGTTCCATTTGGCGTTCAGGTCGGTCAGCGAGACGCGCGCGCCTTTCAACGCGAAATTCGTCGCGGCGTCGATGCGCTCGCCTTGCGCCGTGGCTGTGAGCGTGGAGCGTCCGGCGACGCCCTTGCCGAGATTGGGCAGGTCCGCCTCCAGCACCACATTGGAGAACGTGACGCCGCCGGCGACGGCGCCCGGCGCTTTGGCTTGCAAGGTGAGGCGCGGATTGTCGCGCGTGCCCGCGATCTTGCCGAAGGATTCCAGATCGCCGGTCAGGTCCAGGCCGCCGAAGGAATAGGGGCCGCGCGCATAGGCTTCGTAATCCACATTCAACGCGTTGAAGCGCGACATCGAGCCCTTCGCGCCCGCGCGCAGATTGGCCCCGTCCAGAATGGCGCGGTCGATGATGAAGCCGCCGTCCTGCGGCGCGCTTCCGGCGAATTGCAGCTTCGGGGCGGCGCCCAGCGCGCGCGCCAGGGCGCCTTGGCCGCGCATGTTCGCGCCGGACGCCTGGCCGCTGATCACCAGCGCGCCGTCGCGGTCCAGCTTGCCGGCGCCGAAACGGAAATCCAGCCGGCCCTTGAGATCGTCGCGCACCGCTGCGACGTCGTTGATCGTGCCATTGCCTTCAAAGCGCACCGGCCCGTCCAGCGCGATCTCTCCCGCCGTCTGCACTTTCGCCGCGGCGCTGTTGATGCGCACGAGGTCCAGCCGCAATTGCCGGTCCTTGCGCAGGAATTGTCCGGCGGCGTCGATCTGCGCGGCCTTGCCGAGCAGCCCCGCGAGTTCCTTCGAGGCGGCGCTGATGCCTTTGGCGTCCAGCGCGGTCTGAAAGCCGAACGCCTTGCCGTTCATGCTGATCAGAGCGGGGCCGGAGACGCTTTGCGCTTTGACGCCGTTCTTCTCTATGTCGATCAGTTCGACGCGCCCCTTGAAGGCGTAGCCGCCGTCCGCTTCATAGAGCTTGCCTTCGGCGTGCGCGGGGCCGCGGCCGAAATCGAGCGCCTTGTCCAGGCGGGAAAGGGTCTTGGCGTGGGCGACGACGTCGAGGCCCTTCGGCGCTTTTTTCGTCTCCGCATTGACGAGGCCGTTCGCGCGCAGGTCGAGATTGGCGAAATCGGCTTTCAGCG
Source organism: uncultured Caulobacteraceae bacterium (assembly GCA_964395875.1). Taxonomy (GTDB): domain Bacteria; phylum Pseudomonadota; class Alphaproteobacteria; order Caulobacterales; family Aquidulcibacteraceae; genus JBEVJO01. The sequence goes on from CAYNCS010000024.1 coordinate 27,962, forward strand.
ACGCGGTCTGCAGACCGTTCTCGGCCGGCGCCAGCGACAGATTGATCTCGAACGGTCCGCCCAGACGCTGCGCCAGCGGCGCGCTGACAGCAGTGGTGTTCAAATCGCCGGTCGCGCGGAAGGTGAGGCCGCCGTCGCGCCAGTTCGCGGCGGTGCGCACCGCCTCTTTTCCGCCGATCGTGAACAGCGCTTCGCCCGCGCCGGAATTTCCGTCGCCGGAGGCCGTGGCGCTGAGGAT
>CAYNCS010000025.1:0-27879 GCA_964395875.1 uncultured Caulobacteraceae bacterium
TGAAGCGATGCCCTTCACACACGGGGCAGGTCACCCACACGTCGGCGAGGAAGTGCATCTCGAGGCGGTTGCTGCCGTTGCCCTCGCAGGCTTCGCAGCGGCCGCCGGGCTTGTTGAAGCTGAACCGCCCCGGCTGGTACCCGCGGATCTTCGCCTCGGACATCTCGGCGTACAGGCTGCGGATCTCGTCCCACAGCTTGATGTACGTCGCCGGGTTCGAACGCGGCGTGCGCCCGATCGGCGACTGGTCGATGTCGATCACCTTGTCGAGCAGCTCCAGCCCCTCGATGGAATCGTGCGGCGCCGGGACCTCCTGCGCGCCCATCAGCCGGCGGGCGACGGCGCGATAGAGAGTTTCGATGGTCAGCGTGGACTTGCCGCCGCCGGACACGCCGGTGACGCAGGTGAAGACGCCCAGCGGAATTTCCGCGCTCACGTTCTTCAGATTGTTGCCCTTGGCGCCTTTGACCTTGAGCATGCGCTTCGGGTCGACCCAGCGACGTTTTTCCGGGATCGGGATTTCTCTGTCGCCGCGCAGATAGGCGCCGGTCAGACTGTCGGGGTGTTCGACGATCTCCGCGGGCGTGCCCTGCGCGATCACCTCCCCCCCGTGGATGCCGGCCTGCGGCCCCATGTCGATCACGTGATCGGCCGTGAGGATGGCTTCCTCGTCGTGCTCCACCACCAGGACGGAATTGCCGAGGTCCCTCAGCCGCTGCAGCGTCTCCAGAAGGCGGCTGTTGTCGCGCTGGTGCAGACCGATGCTCGGCTCGTCGAGCACGTACAGAACGCCGGTCAGGCCCGAGCCGATCTGGCTGGCCAGGCGGATGCGCTGGCTCTCGCCGCCCGACAAGGTGCCCGACGCGCGCGACAGTCCGAGATAATCCAGCCCCACATCGACGAGGAACTTCAGGCGGTCGCGAATTTCCTTCAGGATGCGCGTCGCGATGGCCTTTTCCTTGGCCTTCAGCACTTTCTCCAGCGCATCGAACCATTCTTGCGCATGGCGGATCGAGAGCGCGGAGATTTCCGCGATGTCCTTGGCGTTGACCTTCACCGCGAGGGCTTCGGGCTTCAGGCGCCGCCCGCCGCAGGTTTCGCATGGCGTGGACGATTGATAGCGCGCCAGTTCTTCACGGATCCAGGCGGACTCCGTCTCGCGCCAGCGCCGATCCAGATTGTTCAGCACGCCTTCGAAGGACTTCGAGGTTTCGTAACGACGGGAGCCGTCGTCATAGACGAATTTCACCGTCTCCTCGGTGCCGTACAATATGGCCTCGCGCACCTTCTCCGGCAGCTTCTTCCAAGGCGTATCGGCGGAGCAACGGAAGTGCTTTGCAACGGCCTGCAGCGTCTGCGCGTACAAGGGCGACGGCCCTTTCGCCCACGGCACAATGGCGCCTTCATTGATGGACTTGCTGTCGTCCGGCACCACCATGTCCGCGTCAAATGAGAGCTGTTCGCCCAAACCATCGCAATCCGGGCAGGCGCCGTGCGGATTGTTGAAGCTGAACAGGCGCGGTTCTATTTCCGGAATCGTGAAGCCCGAGACCGGGCAGGCGAATTTCGCCGAAAACAAAATCCGCTCCGGCTCACCCTTTGCGTCTTTCTGATCAGCATATTCGGCGACGGCGATGTCGTCGGCCAGTTTCAGCGCCGTCTCGAAGCTTTCCGCCAGGCGGCTTTCAAGGCCCGATTTCACGACGATGCGGTCGACCACCACGTCAATGTCGTGCTTGATCTTCTTGTCGAGCTCCGGCGGGTTTTCGAGTTCATAGAACTCCCCGTCCACCTTCACGCGCTGGAAGCCCTTTTTCAGAAGCTCCGCGAATTCCTTTTTGTATTCGCCCTTCCGGCCGCGCACCATCGGCGCGATCAGGAACAGGCGCGTGCCCTCCTTCAGCGCCATCACCCGGTCGACCATCTGGCTGACGGTCTGGCTTTCAATGGGGAGTCCGGTGGCCGGCGAATACGGCACGCCGATCCGCGCCCAGAGGAGGCGCATGTAATCGTAGATTTCCGTGACGGTCGCGACGGTGGAGCGCGGGTTGCGCGAGGTGGTTTTCTGCTCGATCGAAATGGCGGGCGACAGGCCGTCAATGGCGTCCACGTCCGGCTTTTGCATCAGTTCGAGAAACTGGCGAGCGTAGGCGGAAAGGCTCTCGACATAACGGCGCTGGCCCTCGGCGTAGATCGTGTCGAAAGCCAAGGACGACTTTCCGGAGCCCGAAAGCCCGGTGAGCACCACCAGCTCACCGCGCGGGATATCGACGGTGAGGTTTTTCAGATTGTGCTCGCGCGCGCCGCGCACGCGAATGGTGGGCTGATCGGACATGAAAACCCTTTTTGGGAATGTAAGCCCGAGCTTTGCCGGACCATCCTGACGCTGGATACGATTTAGTGCGCCGACTCGATCACGAAACCAAGAACATTTAGAGAACTCGTCCGGAATTGCATCGGCAGCGTACAAGCTGGAAGCAAAAAACGTCGAACGGGGGAACGGTTTTCCACACCGGCCGGCTCTTGCCGCAATTTCTTCCCCTTTCATGCACCGCCGCCTTATCGCGGTCGCACTCCGCCGATAAAAACGCATCGTGCAGCGTGCGACGAGGGGATCCAAGAACATGGCCAAGAAGCCGACCTTGCGGGAGTTGCAGGAGGCCTATTTCCAGGACCGGACCAAATTCTTCGCCGAATTGTCCTCGAGCCAGCAGGCCTATCAGGACATCATGCAGCGCGGCGCGGCCAAGCGTCAGAAGCTGCAAAAGGACATGGAAGACGCCCTCGCCGCCGTCGACCTTGAAACGCAGAAGGAAGCGGAAGAGTCCAAAGTCCGCTTGTCTCAACTCATTCCAATCGACCCCAAAGAGAGCCCGCCGCCCACGATGCGGGCGGCCTATTCGGACCGCATGTCGGCGCTCCTCGCGAAACTGGCCTTCTTCGCCTACATCCGCTTTGAGACGCCGGGAAATCTGGAGATTCTGGAGCGGGTCCTGACGGACGGCGGAATGACGCTGAAGAAAACCTACAACATCAACAATACCGAAGCTTTTATGGCTGAAGCTGCGGATTTCGTCGTCGTCTCCTTCCGTGGCACGTCAAGCCGACGTGATCGCGCAACAGATTTTGACTTCCGCACCAAGAAAATCGCGATTCCAGGCCATCCATTGCCGGTTTGCGTGCATCGCGGCTTCTACGACGCCTACAAGCGCGTTGAGGATGAACTCCGCGAAGACCTGCTCAAGCTGACCCCCGCCGACAAACCCATCTATTTCACCGGCCATTCCCTCGGCGGCGCACTGGCGATCGTCGCGACGGCCGCAGTCGGCATTTCCGAGGATGCGGCGAAGGCGCAAACCTTGCGGACGCTCGCCGACCGCATCGCAGCCGTCTATTCCTTCGGCGCACCGCGCGTCGGCGACTCGAATTTCGACAATATCGTCAAGGCGCCGCACTATCGCGTGGTCAATCGCTTCGACCTCATCACGCTGACCCCGCCGAACTGGCTGCTCGGCTACCGGCATACGGGCGACGTGCGCCTTCTGCGCGCGCCGGGCATGGGGCCGCTCCGCCGGCCATCCGGGTCCGTGATGACCGCACTGAACCTCATTGGCAGCTTCTTCCTGTCGATCACGGGACAGATGCGGATGCTGGAACGCCACCACGCCGTCACGCTGTACGCCGCAAAACTCGAGGAGATCGCCCGCGCGCGCTCCGCCTGGCACTGAGCCTTTCCGCCACGCCCGTGCGGCGGTGTTTTCACGTCCATTAGCACTTGCGGTCCGGGGCCCGGGTCGCCATCACTAAGCCATGTCCGACTCCCCCTCCCCACGCTCCCCAGAAGCGCTTTTGACCCTTACCGAAACGGCGCTCGACGCCGCCAAGAGCTTTGGAGCGGAGGCTGCCGACGCGGTCGCCTCGCGCAGCGCCAGTCTGTCCGTGGAAGTCCGGCTCGGGAAGCTGGAGACGGTGGAGAGGTCCGAATCCGCGTCTCTCGGTCTGCGGGTTTTGATCGGCCGCAAACAGGCCAGCGCCGCCACCTCCGACCTGCGCCCCAGCGCCATTCGCGAACTGGCCGAACGCGTCGCCGCCATGGCGAAGGCCGCCCCCGAGGACCCCTATTGCGGCCTCGCGCCGGCGGAATTGCTCGGCAAGCACGAGGCGGACCTGCAGCTTTACGACCCCTCGACCTCCACGGCGGAAGATCTGGAGGCGCGCGCGGCCGCCGCCGAAACCGCCGCGCTCGCCGTGAAAGGCGTGACAAACTCCTCAGGGTCCGAAGCATCCTGGGGCGAAGGCGACGGCGTCTTCGCCGCGACTAACGGTTTCCGCGGCGCCTGGCGCGCCTCGTCCCACAGCCTTGGCGTCTCCGTCATCGCGGGGGACGGCGAGCAAGGTATGGAGCGCGATTACGAAGGCCGCGGCGCCCGCTGGCGCGAAGATCTGCCTTCGCCCGAAAGCATCGGCGTCAAAGCCGGCGAACGCGCCGCCGCGCGGCTCGGCTCACGCAAGCTCGAAAGCCAGAAGGCGGCCGTGATCTTCGACCGCCGCGTGGCTGGCGGCGTCGTCGGGTCCATGCTGGGCGCCATTTCCGGCGCGGCCGTGGCGCGCGGCGTGTCGTTCCTGAAGGACAAGCTGGGACAGCAGATTTTCGATTCCAGCATCAGCATCATCGACGATCCGTTCCGCCCGCGCGCCTTCGGGGCGCGCGCCTTTGACGGCGAAGGCGTGCCGGGCAAAAGGCGCAATCTGATCGAGAATGGCGTGCTGACGACCTGGCTCTTGAATTGCTCGGCCGCCCGTCAGCTCGGTCTGCAGACCACCGGACACGCCAGCCGCGGCGTGGGCTCGCCTCCAGGCATCGAAAGCAACAACGTGCATCTGCCCGCCGGCGCCGAAAGCATCGAGCAATTAATGCAGCGCGTCGGCAAGGGCCTGTACGTCATCGAATCCTTCGGACCGTCGCTGAACTCCAATACCGGCGACTATTCCGCCGGGGTCGCGGGCTTCTGGTTCGAGAACGGCGCCATCGCCTATCCGGTGTCGGAAATCACCGTCGCCGGCAACATGCTGGACATCTATCGCCGCCTGGTTCCGGCGAGCGATCTCGAATTCCGCGGAAGCCTGAACACGCCGTCCATTCTGGTGGAGGATCTGACGATTGCGGGGCAATAGCCCAAAGTCTGCGTTAGTAGCGAACGACGTCGCGGCCGAGCGCCAATTGCTTGGAGACGCGGCGCGCGTTGCCGGCGCGCTCGCACTGGAGATGCGGGCGCAAGGCGTCAAGAAACTCAACAAGGAAGACGGCTCGCCCGTCACCGAAGCCGATCTTGCCGTCAATGCGTTGCTGGAGACCCGCTTGCGGACCGAGCGCCCGGATTACGCCTGGCTGTCCGAGGAATCGCCTAAGGCAGACTTCGCCGGCGCCCGTCGTACGTTCGTGGTCGATCCGATCGACGGCACCGCCGATTTCGTCAAAGGCTCCTCGCGGTGGTGCGTCGCTCTGGCCCTGCTCCAAGGCGACAGCGTCATCGCCAGCGCCATCTTCAACCCGGTGACCGACGAATTGTTCGAAGCCGGACTGGGCCTCGGGGCCCTATGCAACGGCGCGCCCCTGAAGGTGTCCGATCGCGAACACCTTGAAGGCAGCCGCCTCTTCACCAATCCCAATTTGAGCTGGGAAGGCTGGCCGAAAGCCTGGCCGAAACTGCACGTGATCTCCGGCGGCTCCTGCGGCAACCGCATGGCGGACGTCGCGGCCGGACGCGCCGACGGCTATATGTCGATCACCACGAAATGGGACTGGGACATGGCCCCTGGCGCCCTGCTCATCACCGAGGCAGGCGGCGCCGTGACCGACACCCGAGGCGGGGCATTTTCCTACAATAACCTCCTACCCAAGCAATTAAGCGTGGCGGCCGCGCCGCCGGCCTTGCATGCCCAGATTATCGCGCGCACACGTCGCATCGTGTTGCCGTTAAAGGTTTTGTCTAAGAATAGCGTGCAACTGGACCCCGAGGACTAAGCCATGCCCGAAACAGCCGGAAAACAACTGCTCCACATCGTTCTGGGCGGAGAGTTGACGGACCTTGCGCAACAGGAGTTCAAGGACCTGAGCAGGATAGACTTCGTCGGCGCATATCCGAACTACGCAACGGCCTACAACGCCTGGAAAGGCGCGGCGCAGCGAACGGTCGACAACGCTTTGATGCGCTATTACATCCTACACGCGCATAAATTGATGGACCCGGAAACCGGGCTAACGCACGATTTTTAACTACAGGGCGCTCTTTAGGAACGAATGATGGACGCCGCGCCGCCAGCGGCCGAGCGGCGCTCGGCGCTATCCCGCCTTGTGAAGGACTTTGGCGGCGCGCATTGGCGTTTGTTCCTCATCATCACACCGGCCATGCTGGTGGTCGCCATCGCCTCCGCCTCCTACGGCCTTATGGTGAAGTGGTCAGTCGACCGGCTGTCCGCCGGCGATCAGAGCGTGGCGGTGCTGGCGCCCATCCTTGCGATAACCGCGGCGCTCTCCAAGGCGATCGCGATGTATATCCAGTCGCTGAACACCAACCGCTTCGCCTACGGCATCGTGGTCGATCTGCAGAACGCGATGTTCAGCCGGCTGATCGAATCCGATTACGCGCGCTTTTCCCGAGAAACCTCGGGCTCGATGATCTCGCGCTTCACCAATGACGTGAACGTCGTCAGCGAAGGCGTGGTGCGCGCCTCCAACTCGCTGTTGCGCGACGCGCTGATCGTGATTTTCTGTCTGGCGGCGATGGTGGCGACGGACTGGGTCCTGACTCTTCTGATGTTCGCGCTGTTTCCCATCATCTCAGGTCCGCTGGCGAAAATCGGCGCTCGCGCCCGCAAACAGGTGAAGGCGGCGCAGGAACATGTGGGCGAGCTCACTGCACAATTGTCCGAAAGTCTGTCGGCGCCGCGCATGATCAAGACCTATGCACTGGAAGATTATGAACGCGCCCGCGCGAACAAGGGATTCCTGGAACGCGCGCGTCTAATGCTGAAACTGGTCGGCAATCGCACCCGCACCGAACCCATCATGGAAGTGATGGGCGGGCTTGCGGCGGCGGCGATCCTTGCGGTGGCGGGTTGGCGCATGACGCATGGACAGGCGACGGCGGGCGACCTCACCGGCTTTCTGGTTCAGGTCGGCGTGGCGGCCGGCGCCGCGCGCAGCCTCGGCACGCTGCACACCTCGCTCAACGAAACCGGCGCCGCGGCGGCGCGCATGTTTGCGATCATCGACGAACGCCCCGGCGTCGTGGACAAGCCCGGCGCCAAGGCGTTGGCTGATCCGCAGGGTACGGTCGCATTTGACGACGTGCGCTTCGCCTATGAAGGCAAGGAAGCCGGCGAAGCGCTTCAGGGCGTCACGCTCCGCGTCGAGCCCGGCAAGACGGCGGCGCTCGTCGGCCCCTCCGGCGCAGGCAAGTCAACGCTCTTCAACCTGCTGACGCGACTCTATGACGTCAGCGGCGGCGCGGTCTCCATCGGCGGACAGGACGTGCGCGACGTCACGCAAGCCTCGCTGCGCAAGGCGGTCGGCCTCGTGGCGCAAGACGCCACACTCTTCAACGATACGATTGCGGCGAACATTTCCTTCGGCCGCCCGGGCGCGGCACAGGTCGACATCGAAGCCGCCGCCAAAGCCGCCGCCGCGCACGACTTCATCGAGCGCCTGCCCAACGGCTATGACACGATGGTTGGCGAACGCGGCGCGTCTCTGTCCGGCGGCGAACGCCAGCGCATCGCTCTCGCCCGCGCCTTCCTGAAAGACGCGCCGATCCTCTTGCTCGACGAGCCGACCAGCGCGCTTGACGCCGAGTCCGAGCAGAAGATTCAGGCGGCGCTGAAAGTTCTGTCCAAGGGGCGCACGACTTTGGTGATCGCGCACCGTCTAGCGACCGTGCGCGACGCCGACGTGATTTTCGTGCTGGATCGCGGCCGCGTGGTCGAGCAAGGCGACCATGACAGCCTCATCGCCAAGGGCGGCCTTTACGCGCGGCTCGCGGCGCTGCAATTCGCCGAACCCGCCGTTTGAGTATTCTGGAGACCATATACCTGCTCGGCCTGTCTTTGGTGACGGCCACGGTGTCTGGCGTTTTCGGGATGGCGGGCGGATTGATGCTGATGGGCGGCCTCGCGGGGCTGATGTCCGTCAACGCCGCTTTCGTGACCCATGGCATCCTTCAGCTGGCCTCCAACGGCTGGCGCGCCATCCTGCACCGCAAGTTCCTGAGCTGGCGGATCGTGGGGTACTTCGCGTTGGCGGCGTTCGCCGCGGCGATCGTGTCAGCCTTACTGAACTATCGTCCGTCCAAGCCGTATCTCTTTATGCTGCTGGGACTGACGCCGGTTTTCGTCTGGTTGCCGGTGCAATGGTCGAAGCTGGATGCGAACAAGCCTGCGCACGCGCTGCTCGGCGGGTTTGTGGTCACCTCTTTGAATCTGATCGCCGGCGTGGCCGGTCCGCTGCTCGACATTTTCTTCGTACGCACAGAACTCACCCGCAAGCAGATCGTCGCGACGAAGGCGGCGACGCAGGTCTTCAGTCACGTCATGAAGATCGCGGTTTACGGCGCGCCCTTGCTGGCCGTACACACCGCCGGTCTGCCGCCCGCCTGGGTGCTGACCCTGTGCATCGGCTTAAGTTTCGCCGGCGCCATCCTGGGCGGCAAAGTTCTGGAACGCATGACCGACGTGAACTTCAAGCGCTATACACGCTGGATCGTCACAATCCTGGGCGTGCTTTATTTCGCGCGGGGCGTGATGCTGCTGGTTCACTCACCCGTCTGATCGGCGGCCTTGATATAGGGCTCGACCTTGCCGTTGAGCTTCATGGTCAGCGCATTGCCCTTGCGGTCCACCGCCTTGCCCGCCACGACACGAATCCAGCCCTCGCTGATGCAATATTCGTCCACGTTCGTTTTCTCGACGCCGTTGAACTTGATGCCCACGCCGCGCGCCAGCAGCGCTTCGTCGTAATAGGGGCTGTTCGGATTGACGGAGAGACGGTCCGGAAGGGTTTCAGTCATGGAATTCTCTATTGGTCGGTGCTTGCGACGGCGAACAGGACGTTCAGATCCTGTTTCGGCGTGAAATTCTTGGCCCGCATTTCAAACCGGGTCGGCGAGACTTTTGCGACGCCGCTCCCGCAAAAACTGACGAGGTTGTTAGGCGAGCCCTTGTCCACCGTCAATTTGAAGTCCGCGATCGGCCCCGCCCAATTGGCGCCGGTCTTCAGAATATAGGACACCCAGCGCTCCTGCGCCGTGGCCGCGAAATGCTTGGCGGCTTTGCGGAATTTCGCCCCGGCGCAATATTCGCTCAGATAGCGGGCGCGCTCCTCCCCATCCACGTAAGGCGAGTTCAGGACGATGGCGACCGTGCCGCCCACGACGGGGCGGTATTCGTGCTCAACGATCACATCCTTGCCGGCCGGAAAAACCTGCTCGCGATAGAATTTGGTCTTCAGGTCCCAGGCGGGGCGGTACCAGGGTTCTTCCCCTTTGCCCTGGTCGATCGTGTCCTGATCGATCAAGCCGTCCGCCTTCAGTTTGGCGATGCTCGCGGGCGGCAGCTTGGCGATGGAATCCGAAAAACCCGGCGTCAGCGGGTTCAATGGCGTGCCCGCGGCGATCAGATCTGCGGTGCGGTCCGCGCCCTTGAAGATCGCCTTGTTCTCGACCTGCAGCGGAATCTCCGCGCCGTCCACTATTGTCTTGAAGCCGACGAAGTTCGGCGAATCCGGAACGGGAATGTCGACCGGCGTTTCCTGCAGATCCGATTTCAGATCGGGCAAAGGAAATGCGACGAGCGTCTTCACATCGGCGGCCGTCTTGTTGCGGAAGACGTAACGCACGGACACCCGCTCCATCGAGATGAAGAGCTCCTCGCTTTTCATCTCGATCGCGTCGGTGCGCGCGATCTCAAGCCCGCCCGCGCCCAGAGTGGCGGAGGTGTCGTTCGCCAGCGCCGGCGCGGCCATTAGCGCAAGGCTCAACGCCGTCAGCTTAAACAAATTGCGCATATCCCCCTCCCCGAGCATTATCCTAGCCTTTCTTATCCGATCGATTCGAATAGCTCGATCGGGAAAGGCTCTGGCGCCGCTACTCGCGGCGCAGAATCTTGTCGACCAGGATGTTCGCCCACCAGGACGACATGAAGTCCGCCTTCACCGCCGCGGCGTCGTAGATATTGTTCACCCAATACAGAAAATTCTCGCGATCGTCGGGCTTGCCGTTCGCCTTGGCCCAGTCGATGAACACTTCGAAGAAGTGATCGAGCAATCCCGTCTTGCCCTGCTTCACATGCAGGTATTTCAGCGACAATTGATCCAGCGCCTCGGTCGCGGTGCGGTTTTCCTTCAGGATCAGATAGAGCGCCGCGCCCATGCCGGCCCGGTCCGCGCCGGATTTGCAATGCATGACCGCCGGATATTGGATGCGCTGGAAGGCGTCGTTGAGGGCCAGCACGGTCGCCTTTTCCGGCGCATCGCGGGAGCGCACGCGAATGTCCACCACCTCGATGCCGTGCGCTTTCGCGGCTTCATGCTCGAGATGATAGTGGCCGCTGTCGGTCTTGCCGCGCAGGTTCAGGATCGTCTTGATCCCCCTCTTCGCCATGCGCGCGATCTGGCCCGGCGACGGCTGGTTCGAGCGGTACATGCCCGGCGCCACCACGCGCCAGTTCTTGAACATGGTCCGCAGGAAACCATGATCGGCGAGGTAAAGCTGACGGTACGCGCGGGCGCGGTCGCGAGGGCTGGCTGGATCGAACGGCATCGGCGCGGTTATCGGGATTGCGTCCCCTTCCCGCAAGTCCCCCCGCGCCGGCCTCGGATTAATGGCCGCCTTACCCCCAGAAACGGCTGCTTCGGTCCGCTGGCGGAACGAATCTTGGCGATTCTACGGCATCATGGGGCCGGGGTGGACAACAGCCCCGGCAGAGCGCATTTGGCGCTCCATGTGGCGAAGCATCAGGCGCTCCTGGATCGTTCAGCGGCTATTAGGCCTGCTTCTCGGCGGGTATATGGAGCTCATCACCCGCTCCACGCGCTGGAAAAGCCCCAATCATGAGCTGGTCGCGGCCGCCTGGGCAAAAGGCGGCGGCGTGATCGGGGCGTTCTGGCATTCCCGGTTCCTGATGACCGTCGCCGGCTGGCCCCGGCGCAAAGGCGTGCAGCCGCCCAAAATCCTGATCTCGATGTCGCCCGACGGCGAATTCGTCTCCATCGGCGCGCAATTGTTGAAAGTCGGCGTGATCCGCGGCTCGAAAGCGAAGGGAAAGAAGGACAAAGGCGGAACCTCGGCCTTCCGCGAGATGTTGCGGCATCTGAAGGGCGGCGGCTGCATGGCGATTACGCCCGACGGACCGCGCGGACCGCGCATGCGGGCAGGCATCGGCGCCATTCAACTGGCCAAACTTTCCGGGGCGCCGATCATTCTTTTCGCTTGGTCCACGAAGCGGCGCATTGTTTTCAATTCCTGGGACCGGTTCGTTATGCCTTTGCCGTTTGGCGAGGGATACTTGCTGTGGGGCGGGCCCATCATCGTGCCGGCGGACGCATCCGCCGAGCAGATGGAAGAATTGCGGGCGCGCCTGGAGCGCGAATTGATCGATCTGACTCAAGAAGCCGACAGGCTCGCCGGCGTTGAAATCTGCCAGCCGGCCGACCCCAACGAGCGCCGGCGCCGTCATGCGTCCTCCGAAGCGCCCGCCGACGGCGCCGATCTGGAGACGATGGGATGAGGCCTTTGGGCTTAAGTCTTTATCGCGCCGCCACCAAAGCCGTCTCGCCGGCCGTGCCCTATCTGCTGACCCGCCGCGTGCGCGCCGGCAAGGAAGATACAAAGCGCCTGAACGAACGCGTGGCGCAGAACCTGAAGCCCCGCCCGAACAAGCCGCTGGTCTGGCTGCACGGCGCCAGCGTGGGCGAAACCCTGATGCTCTCGCGCATTGTGCATGCGCTGGCGGCGGCGCGGCCGGAGGCGCGGTTCGTCGTAACGTCCCAGACCCTGGCTTCCGCCGAAGTGTTGTCGCGGCGCCTGCCGCCGGACGTCGCGCGCCAGCAGATGGCCCCCATCGACACCCCGGAGATCGCGCGGCGCTTTCTGGATCATTGGAAGCCCGATCTGGGCGTTTTCGCCGAAAGCGAAATTTGGCCGAATCTTCTGGTCGAAGCCTCGCAGCGCAAAGTGCCGCTGGCGCTGGTGAATGCGCGCATGACGCGCGGCTCTATCGAGAACTGGCTGCGTCTTCGAGAAACGGCGCAGGATCTGCTGAAGCGTTTTTCCTATATCGGCGCCGCCGACGACCTCACCGCGTTGGGTCTGGAGCAGATCCTTGGCGCGCCTGTCCATCGTCCCGGCAGTCTGAAGCTCGACGCCCCCGCCCCCAGCGTCGACGAAGCCGAATTGCAGCGCCTGCGCGCACAGATCGGGGACCGTCCCGTGTGGCTCGCGGCCAGCACGCATGCGGGCGAAGAAGCGCTCGCCTTCGCCGCGCACGCCGTGTTGAAGACCTCCTTTCCGAATGCGCTGTTGATCGTGGCGCCGCGCCACGCCAATCGCGCCGAAGAGATTTCAAAACTGACGTCGCAGGGCGGCTCCGCGGCGCAGCGTTCGCGCAACCAACAGATCAATCCGCAGACCAGCATCTATCTCGCGGACACGATGGGCGAGATGGGGATATTCTTCTCGCTCGGCTCGGTGGTGCTGATGGGCGGCGCGCTAAAGCCCAATATCGGCGGACACAATCCGATCGAGCCCGCGCGCCTGGGCGCTTACGTGCTGTCCGGTCCGCACGCCTACAATTTCAAGGAAGCGTATGCGGCGATCGTCGAGCATCAGGCCGGTCAGATCCTGAAGGACGACCATCCGCGCACCCTGTCCGCCGCCGTCGAAACAGCGCTGAAGGCCAAGCGCGACCGCGCGGCCCTGGCCGAGAAAAACGCCGCTTGGCTGCCCAAACCCGACGCCGCCTTGAATGCGACGGTCGAGGATTTGCTGCGCCTCGCGCCCTTGTCGTCCGCGTCGCTTAACCCCGCCCCTTCCTATGCGTCCACCTGAGTTCTGGAACCACCGCAGGGGCCGCGACGCCGCGCCAGTCACCCAGCTGGTTCTGACGCCCATTTCCTGGCTGTTCCGCTGGGCGGGCGCCATCAAGCAAGCGACCGCCGCGCCATTTCGTCCAAAAGCCCAAGTCATCTGCGTCGGCAATCTGACAATGGGCGGCGCGGGGAAAACGCCCGTGACGCTGGCCATCCTCGCAAAGCTGAAAGCGCGGGGCCTGAAGGTCGCGGCGTTGACGCGCGGCTATCGCGGCAAGGAATCCGGACCGATTTTCGTTTCCGCCCAGCATGACGCCGTCGCGGTCGGCGACGAAGCGCTTTTACTCGCCAAGGCCGCGCCCACCATCGTGGCGCACAACCGCGCAGCCGGCGCGCGCCTCGCGGATTCCGAAGGCTTTGACGTCATCGTCATGGATGACGGTTTTCAAAATCCGTCGCTGGCCAAGGACCTCAGCATCGTCGTGGTGGATGGGGAGACCGGCTTCGGCAATCGCTCGATCTGCCCCGCGGGTCCCTTGCGCGAACCCATCAAGCGCGGTTTAGCGCGCGCCAGCGCTCTTCTTTACATGCGCAAGAATGAACACGCGCTGCGCAACCCGGCCGAAGGCGCGCAATTCTGGCGCGGCCCGGTTCTGAACGCGTGGCTGGAGCCGGACCCCGCGGCCGCCGCGGCTTTCAAGGGCGAGCGCATCATCGCATTCGCAGGCGTCGGCCGCCCAAAAAAAGTGTTCGACACCTTCGCCGCAATCGGCGCGCAGGTGATCGTCGACGCGCCCTATCCCGACCATCATCATTATACGGACGGCGACATCGACTGGTTGCGGCGGCTGGCGAAGAAACACAACGCCCGACTCGCCACGACCGAAAAGGACTTCATGCGCCTCAGTGCGGCGCAGCGCGAAGGCGTTTCGGTTCTGCCTGTACGCGCCGTGTTTGCGGTCGAGCCGGCGCTCGATGCGCTGCTTGCGCCGCTGATCGCGCAGTTGGAGGAAGTGCGCGAAAAGACGCCGGCGACTTAAGCGGCGCGCTTTAAGAACAACACCCGCGCCGCGCCCCAGGTCCGGTCGTCTAGCACGTCAAAACCGGGCGTTTCGGGATGCTCATCCTCGGCGCACTCAAATACGGCGATGGCGTCCGGGCTGAGCCACTGGCCTTCGATCAGTTTCTTCAGCGCGATCGAGCCGAGGCCCCTCCGATATGGCGGATCGAGAAACGCCAGATCGAACGGCCCCGCCATGCCCGCCGGCTTTACGCCCAGATCGATGGCCGAACGGCGATGCACCCGCGTATTGCCGAAAGCCTGCAACGCCTCGACATTGTCGCGGATGGCGCCGCGCGCGGCTTCATTCGTCTCCACGAACAGACAGAACGCCGCGCCGCGCGACAGCGCTTCAAAGCCCAGCGCGCCCGAGCCTGCGAACAGATCGATAACGCGCCGCCCTTCGATTCCGGGGCTCCAGTCCGCGTGCGCCAGAACGTTGAATATGGATTCGCGCGCGCGGTCCGAGGTCGGCCGCGTGTCGCGCCCTTCCGGCGCCTTGATCGTGCGCCCCTTATACACGCCGCCGACGATACGCATCATCTTGCGTCCCGGATTAGAAATGCGGCTCCCCTAGGCATCGAACGCTTACCGCATTTCTAATCCAACAGGGACGCAAGGATGAATAATAAGTCTAGCGCAGCTTATGGATTTGAAATTCGCGCATCGCAACGCGTTAAGCGAAGGCGAATTTCAAATCCGCTGCGCTACCGCACCCGGCGCCTGGTCGGCGCGCCCTTGATTGGCTTGCTTTGGGATGCGGGCGCTTCAGCGCGTTTCGATTTCGGTTTCGGCTTGCGGGCAGGCGCCGCCGCAGACTTTGCGGGAGCCTTCTCCTCGCCCGCCTTCTTCAGCTTGCCGCCGAGCTGCTCCTTCAAAATGCGCGCGCCGATTTCCTCGACCTCGCCCTCTTTCAGATTGCCCAGCTGGAACGGCCCGTAGCCGATGCGGATGAGGCGGTTCACTTTGAGGCCGATCGCTTCAAGCACGCGGCGCACTTCGCGGTTCTTGCCTTCGGTGAGGCTCACCGCGATCCAGACGTTCGACCGTTCGCCCTGCTCCAGCCGCGCATGAATGGGGCCATAGCGCACGCCGTCGACTTCTATGCCATTCTTCAGTTCGTCGAGCTGAACCTGCGTGGTGCGGCCGAAGGCGCGGGCGCGATAACGGCGCACCCAGCCCGTGGCCGGAAGCTCCAGCGCCCGCGCGACTTCCCCATCATTGGTCAGAAGCAGGAGCCCTTCGGAATTCAGGTCGAGGCGGCCGACCGAAATCACGCGCGGCAGATCCTCGGGCAGATGCTCGAACACCGTGGGCCGGCCTTGCGGGTCGCGGTGGGTCGTCACCAGCCCCTGCGGCTTGTGATAGCGCCACATGCGGGTGCGGTCGGCGGCCTCGATCCGCTTGCCGTCAACCTTGATGACGTCCTTCGGCGTAACCTTGAAGGCAGCCGTGTCGAGCACCTTGCCGTTCACGCTGACGCGGCCGTCTTCGATCAGCTTTTCGGCGTCGCGGCGCGAACAGACGCCTGCCCGCGCCAGCGTCTTTGCAATCCGTTCACCTTCTTGCGACCAAATGGCCGTCGAGTCGGGCATAGAAAATGCTTCCTTATCAATACAATCGTGTTTTCGCGCCGAATCGCGCATCCGGTGCGTCAACTCTCCTTCAAGGCGCTGCGGCTGACCGTCGCAGGCTTTGAGCGTATAAACCGGCTCAGCGAATCGGGCGCTGGAGGAAATGAATGGCGAACCTTCTGTCTAACTTGCGCAATACGGTCATTGTGTCGACCGTACTTGCGATCATTCTTTTGTGGGCCTTCGTGGGCCAATCGAACGTCGCGGGCAACGGGCATGAAATCGCCCACGTGGTTCTGCGCTGGATGCACGTGGTTTTCGGCATCCTGTGGATCGGCCTGTTGTACTTCTTCAACTTCGTGCAGATGCGCGTGATGCCGAAAATCCCCGCCGAACAGAAGCCGGCGGTGTCGGGCCATATCGCGCCGGAAGCTTTGTTCTGGTTCCGCTGGGCGGCTTTGTTCACGGTCATCACCGGTCTTCTGGTCGCGGCGACCCGCGGATATCTGATCCCGGCTTTGATGCTCGGCGCGGATTCCAACTTCGCGGATGCAGGCACGACGTTCATCGGCATCGGCATGTGGCTGGCGCTGATCATGGCGTTCAACGTCTGGTTCGTGATCTGGCCGAACCAGCAAAAGGCCCTGAACATCGGCAACGCCTATCCGGACCTGTCGGCGGAAGCGAAAGCCGCCGCGGCCCGCACGGCGATGCTGTTCAGCCGCACCAACACCCTGCTCTCCATTCCGATGCTGGTCTGCATGGCGGGCCGGCAGACCATGTTCGGTTGAGGCAGGATCTAAAAGAGGCGCTCACGGCGAGGGTGCAAAAGGTCGATCCGGCCCGCACCCTCGCCGCAAGGCTCGCGCCGAAGCAGGAGGCCGATCGTCTGATCGGCCTTTATGCTTTTCAGTACGAGATCGCGCGTGTCTCCGAATCGGTCAGCGAGCCGATGCTTGGCGCCATCCGCCTGCAATGGTGGCGCGAGGCAGTCGATGAAATCCGCACCGGCAGACCCATCCGCGCGCATGACGCGGCGCAGGCGCTGGAAGACGCGATCGCGCCGATCAAGGCGGCCTATCCGTTCTCGCTGCTCGACGAGATGATCGACGCCCGCGAGCGCGACCTCGACGACGCGCCGTTCGAGACGATCCAGGCGCTGAACGATTACGCAGCCCAGACCGCGGGGACGCTGGTGTTGGCCGCCGCGTCCGCGCTGGCGAAAGCGCCTGTCAGTGAAAACGTTCAAAACGGTTTACGAAACGCCGGCCGCGCCTGGGGGCTCGCGGGTCTCGCGCGCGAGACCGCCGTGGCCGCGCAATTCGACGCCCGTCCGCGTCTGCCAATTCGTGTGGGCGCCGATGAAATCGCCGTCGAAGCGCGCAATGCGTATGATGCAGCAAAGCTGCAATTGCGCGGCGCGCCGGCGGAGCTCCTGCCCGCATACGCCTATGTCACGCTGGTCCCCAGCCTGACGCGGCGGTTCACGCTGGAAGCCGCCTCGCCGCTCGCCATGCGCTGGCGCATTCTGCGCGCAGCGATCACCGGCAATATCTGACGCCTAGAAACCCTTCGCGCGATCGCGGTTTTTTTTCTTCGGCTTGCCGCCGCCCTTGGCCGCCGCACCTTTAACCTTCTTGGCCTTCTTGCCGAAGCTCAGCGACGCCTCGCCGCCGCGCGGCGGTCCACGCCGTTCGCGGCGCGGTTCGGCTTGGACGGGGTCCCAGGCCGGACGGCGTTCGGCCCGCGCCGGACGCTCATCGTGCGCCTGCGCCCGCTCTTCTCGCTGACGGCCTTCGGACTTTTGCGGACGCGGCGCCCGCTGCGGCCGCTCATCTTGTTCGAAATCGCCCATGCGCGGCGCCTCGTCGAGCCGCGTCACATAAATCGACTTTTCCAGCTTGCCGTCGCCGATCGCTTCGAAGAACGCATCGGCGCCCGCGGGATAGAGTTCGACATAGGTTTCGTTGCGCTGGATACGGATCGAGCCGATGTCGCGCTTCGAAATTCCGCCCGCTTTGCACAGCATAGGAATCAGCCAGCGCGGCTCCGCCTGTTTGGCCCGGCCGACCGACAGCGAGATCCAGACGCCGTCCGTATGGCCGGGCGCTTCGAAATGCGATGCGCGCGGCCCCTCTCTTTCGCGGCCGTCGCGTTCCCGGCGCTCGCGCTTTCCAAAGTCGCGCGGGCCGTCTTCGCGTTCGATCCGCTCGCGGCGGGGCCCGCGTTCTGCGCGTTCGGGCCGGTCTGCGACAGGCGCGAGGTCTTCCGGCGCCGCCTGCCCCTTACGATATATGCGGACGAATGCCGCAGCGATGGTTTCGGCGCCATGCGCTTCGATGAGCTGCTGGACAATGGTCTGTTCGGATTCCTGAATCGGATCGGTCAGAACAGAATCCTCCAGAAGACGCTTGTCGTCCTTACGCCGCACATCCTCGGCGGACGGCGGTTTGCCCCAGCGCGCCTCGATGCGCGCCTCCTGCAGCAGGCGTTCGGTGCGGCGGCGCGCCGATTGCGGCACGATCAGCACGCTGGCGCCCTTGCGGCCGGCGCGGCCCGTCCGGCCGGAACGGTGCAGCAGGCTTTCGGTATTCTTTGGCAGCTCGGCATGGATGACGAGTTCCAGATCCGGCAAATCGATGCCGCGCGCCGCGACGTCGGTGGCCACACAGACCTGCGCCCGGTGATCGCGCAAGGCCTGCAGCGCATGATTGCGCGCCACCTGGCTGAGTTCGCCCGACAGCGCCACCACGCTGATCCCGCGCTCGATCAATTGCGCGCTCAGCCGGTTCACCGCCATGCGCGTATTGCAGAACACCAGCGCGTTCGTGGCGTTGAAAAAGCGCAGCACATTGAAGATCGCGTTTTCGGAATCGTGGCTGGCGACGTTCAGCGCGCGATATTCGATGTCATTGTGCTGGCGCTGCTCGCTGACCGTGTTCACGCGCACGGCGTCGCGCATATAGGTGCGCGCCAGCGTTTCGATGGCGCGCGGCATGGTGGCCGAAAACATCAGGCTGCGGCGCTGGGTCGGCGAGGCGTCGAGGATGTGCTCCAGTTCCTCGCGGAAGCCGAGGTTCAACATCTCGTCCGCTTCATCGAGCACCACGGCGCGGATGTTCTCCAGACGCAGCGCGCCGCGGCGGATGTGATCGCTCAGGCGGCCCGGCGTGCCCACCACGATATGCGCGCCGAAATTCAGCGCCCGGCGTTCCTGAAACGGATCCATGCCGCCGACGCAGGTCGCAATTCTGGCGCCGGCTTTCTCGAACAGCCACTCCAGCTCGCGCGCGACCTGCAGCGCCAGTTCGCGCGTCGGCGCGATGATCAGCGCCAGCGGATCGCCGACTTTATCCAGACGTTCGCTGTCCGCCAGCAGCGTGTGCGCCAGCGTGAGGCCAAAGGCGACCGTCTTGCCGGAGCCGGTCTGGGCCGACACGATAAGGTCGGAGGTTTGAATATCGGGCGCCAGAACGGCGCTTTGAACCGGCGTCAGGGTTTCATAGCCGCGTTCAGCCAACGCGCGCGCCAGCGCCGGGTGCACATGGTCGATCATGATATTTGGATTTCAATCCAGTCGGATGCGTGCGCCGGATTGGGGGAGCGGCGTGCGCGAAAGGACCCCGTGTAAGCGATATGCCCGTAAAAAGCGAGCTTTATGAGCGGTCATACAGGAAATGCGCGCGGGATTAAGCCCTTGGCCGCCGCATCGCCGGACTGGCAACGCTTTTAGAAACCATAAAGCCGCAGCCTTGCCCCCAGTCTGTCCCGAATTGCACCGTCCCGGAAGGGAAACGCCTGGAAGAACGCCGGGGCGCTCAGTCCAGGATTGCGGGCTCGCGCCGAGTCCGCCCACTTGCGCGCCTTCCGATCGTCGCCGTTTTCCGCGTGCGCTGCGGCGGCGATCAGTTCAATGAAGGCGTGCGCGCCGGGCGCGCGCGCCGCGCGCTCCGCCCAGTCCGCCGCATCGGCCGATTGCCCGCGCACCAGATGAGAAAAGGCCCGCACCCCCAGCATCCCATACATCAGCGGATCGAGCGGGCTTAAATCCATCGCGTCATCGGCGTTGACCTGACTTTCGGCGCCCTTGCCGAGAAGCGCATCCGTCCACGCCCGGGAATATTTGGCCTGAGCATAGTTCGGATTGAGCTGCGCGGCGCGGTCGAGCCACGGCAGCGCGCCTTCCAGATCGCCGTTCAGCCAGAACGCCCGCCCCATTGTAAGCGCGCCGAACGGTTCGAGGCTGTCACGTTCAAGGCAGAGTTCCGCGCAGATCCGCGCACGCTTCGCCGCGGCTTCCGTATCCGCCACATAATGCAGGAAGGCATCCTGAAAATGCGCAAAGGACAGCCCGGCATAACCGCGCGCGAAATTCGGGTCTTTCTCCACCGCGCGCTGAAACCAGGCTTTTGCGAGGTCGTTGTCCGTCTTGGTGAACCGGTAGACGTGCTGCACGCCCAGATGAAAGGCCGACCATGCGTCCATGTCCGCCGTCGAGAGCAAGCGCGCCTGCCGCGCTTCATGCAAAGGGATTTGCAGTTCCAGAGCATTCACGATCGCACGCGCAATCTCCTCGCGCACTTCGTGCACGGCGGACGGCGCGACGGCGAACGCTTCCGACCAGATGACGCCGCCATCGCGGCCGTCCCACAACTCCACCGCGATGCGCAAACCATTGGGCGCCTGCTCCACAGAGCCCGTGAGTCCGTACCGTACGCGCAAGGTCTCCATGGCGGCGGCTGGATCGAACGCGGCCGGCTCAAAGCGAAACGATGACGCGCGCGCAATGACGAACAACCAGCGCAGCCGCGACAGCTGCACGATCAGATCGTGCGGCAGCGCGTGCGCATAGGCCATAGGCTGCGCGACGCCCTCGGCGGCGTGGAATGGAAACACCGCAATCGACGGCCGGGCCGCCGCGATTTCGGCGGGACGCGGCGCTTCATTTTCCTTCGCGCGCATGGGGGCCGCCGACCCGGCGATGTCTCCGACAAAGCGAAATCCGATTCCATGCACGGTACGGATGAACTTCTGCATCCCGCCGTCATCGCCCAACGCCTTGCGCGCGGACTTGATCCGGCTGGTGAGCGCTGAATCCGAAATCGCCCTTCCCTCCCAGACGGCGTCGATCAGATCCTGTTTCGAAACGACGCGTTCACGGTTGTCGATCAGGAAGAGCAACACGGCGAAGACTTGCGGCTCGACGGGCGCCACGGCGCCGTTCACGCGCAATTCGCGCTTTCCCGCGTCCAATTCGATATCGCCGAAAGCGTAGATCATTCCCCGCCCGCTCCCGAAATCTCCATAAACTCTCCAGATCCTCTCCACGCCTGAAAGAGCGGCCAAGTCTATCGTTCACATACTCCGCGTTTGGAGCAATTTAGGAGAAAGTCATGCCGCTCGTCACCATTGACGTCATCAAGGACGTGTTCACGCCCGAACAAAAGCAACAGCTCATCAGCAAGGTCACCGAAGCCATGATCGCCGTGGAAGGCGAAGGCATGCGCGAGGTCACCTGGGTGCGCGTGCAGGAATTCCAGCAAGGCGACTGGGCCATCGGCGGTCAACGCCTGCGCGCGGCCGACGTTCATGCTAAAGGCAAAATGAAGGTCGCGTAGGAATCCGGCGCGGCTCCTGTAGCCGCGCCTCCCCTTCACAAATGTAAGGAACGTCAATCATGCCGTCCAAACATACAGGCGCTTGCTTTTGCGGCGCCGTACGCATTGAAGTCACCGGCGAACCGGCGGGCATGGGCTATTGCCATTGCCAGTCCTGCCGTTCCTGGTCCGGCGGCCCCGTCAACGCCTTCAGTCTCTGGGAGCCGCATACGGTCCGCGTGACGGCGGGCGAAGAGCATCTCGCCACCTTCGCCAAGACGCCGAACAGCGAACGCCAGTTCTGCGCCAAATGCGGTGGTCACCTGATGACGCATCATCCGGGTCTGAAGCTCACGGACGTTTTCGCCGCGACGATTCCAAGCCTGGAATTCCAGCCCGGCGTGCACGTCAATTATTCAGAGACCGTTCTGCCGATGAAAGACGGTTTGCCGAAATTCGCCGATTTCCCCAAGGAGTTCGGCGGATCCGGACGGACGATCGCGGAATGATCGCGGCGCGGCGGCGCTAAAACGCCGCCGCGTGCGCCGCCTATTTGTACATGCCTTCGCGCAGATTTATGCCGTGCTCGACATACATTTTCAGCGCGCAGAGCATCTGCGACCAGCCCATGCAATTGCCGTAAGACGCCTTGAGCCCACCCGGCGTTGGTCTCCAGCCTTCCTCGGTGATCCGCACCAATGTGCGCTTGCCGTCGTCCAGCGAAGAAAGATCCATCGTCACGGTGGTTTTGTAGTTCGCGCGCGCCGTCGTGTCGCCGCCTTCGGGCGGGCCTTCATTGGCTTCCCACTTCAGCACGATCTTCGATGGAGCCTTCACCTCAACCACCTCAACCGGAAACGCGCCGGGAAAATCGTGGAAGTCCCAGGTGACGGTCTTGCCTGTCTCCAGCCTGCCCTGCGCACCACCCGTGGTGAAATAGCCCGACAGCTTCTTCGGATCGGCGATGGCCTCGAACACCTCGTCGATCGGGCGCGCGACATGCGCGCTCACGCTGAATTTCAGCTCCATTGTCGTCTCCCTTGAACCCAACGCTCTTGATGTTTCTTCTATAATGTTATATTTTTATAACATGTCAATCGCGGACTACGATCTGGTGTTCAAGGCGCTGGCGTCCCCGGTGCGCCGGGCGCTGCTGGACGAATTGAAGGACGCGCCCGCCACTACGGGCGATCTGTGTTCCCGCTTCGAGGCGTTGGACCGCTGCACGGTGATGCAGCACCTCAAGGTCCTGGAAGACGCGGATCTGGTGATCGCGGAAAAGCGCGGCCGCGAACGCTGGAACCACCTGAACGCGATGCCGATCAAGGAAATCCATGATCGCTGGATCGGCCCCTATGCGCGTCAGGCCGTGAGCGTATTGAAGGAACTGAAAGACACGCTGGAAGGCTGAGCGCCGCGACCGCGATTATACTGGCGGCGGAGACGGGGATGCTTTGAGCCTTACCCCAGCCAGCCGACGAGATCGGCCTTAGCCCTTGCGGTCATCGCCTTCTTGCGGTCGAGGCCTTTGAGCTTGCGCTTCACGCCTGCCGGCTGCGGCACGTCGGGGAACAGGCCGAAATTCACGTTCATCGGCTGGAAAAGGTTCTTCGTATTTTCTGAGTCCAGATGCCCACCCGTGACGTGCGCGAGCAGCGCGCCGAGCGCCGTGGTCGGCGGCGGCGCCGGAAAATCCGCCCCCAGACGGTCTGCGGCGGCGAAGCGCCCGGCCAGCAAGCCCATGGCGCAGCTTTCGACATAGCCCTCGACGCCGGTGATCTGCCCCGCGAAACGCAGCCGCGGCGCGGCTTTCAAACGCAGGCGCTCGTCCAGCAGTTTCGGCGAGTTCAGAAAGGTGTTGCGGTGAATGCCGCCAAGGCGCGCGAACTCTGCGTTCTCCAATCCAGGAATCATGCGGAAGATGCGGGTCTGTTCGCCATGCTTCAGCTTCGTCTGGAAGCCAACCATGTTGAACAAGGTGCCAAGCGCGTTGTCCTGACGCAGCTGCACCACGGCCCAGGGCCGGCGATCCGTGCGCGGATCCGTTAGGCCGATCGGCTTCATCGGCCCGAAGCGGAGCGTCTCGCGCCCGCGTTCGGCCATCACTTCGATGGGCAGGCAGCCTTCAAAATATGGCGTGTTCTTTTCCCATTCCTTGAATTCGGTCTTTTCGCCTTCCAGCAGCGCGGTGATGAAGGCTTCGTACTGATCCTTGTCCATCGGACAATTCACGTAATCGGCGCCGTCGCCGCCCGGCCCCGATTTGTCGTAGCGCGACTGCATGAACGCGATGTCGAAATTGATGCTGTCGCGATGCACGATGGGCGCGATGGCGTCGAAGAAAGCGAGGCTCTCCTCGCCGGTGAAAGCGCGGATGCGTTCGGCCAGCGCATCAGAGGTCAGCGGTCCCGTGGCGATGATGACATTGTCCCAGTCTTCCGGCGGCAGATCGATTATCTCCTCGCGCCGGAATTCAATCAGCGGCTCAGCCTCAAGCGCCTGCGTCACCGCCGCCGAGAAGCCGTCGCGGTCCACCGCCAAGGCCGCTCCGGCCGGCACCTGATGGGCGTCGGCGCAGGCGAAGATCAGCGAGCCCGCCGCTCGCAATTCGGCGTGCAGCAAGCCCACGGCGTTAGCCTCGCTATCGTCCGAGCGGAAGGAATTCGAACACACCAGTTCGGCGCAATGATCGGTCTTGTGCGCATCCGTGGACCGCAGGGGGCGCATTTCATGCAGGATCACGGGCACGCCCGCGCGGGCGATCTGCATGGCGGCTTCCGAGCCGGCCAGGCCCGCGCCGATGACGTGAATGGGTTTGTTGCTGGAAGTCATCCCGGGCATATCGCGGCGGAGCGGCTGAGCGTCAAGCGGCCGCCCGCTTGGTGGATCATACCAGCCGTCGCCATCAGACAAGACCTGCTGGCCGTTTGGCGCTTTCCGCCTCCAGCCCGATGCTCTAGACGGTTATTACTAAAAAGGAGGAACCCCCATGAGCGTTTGGCGGCATTACGTTTTGAGCGCGGCCCCCGGCAAGGAAGAGGCGATGGTCGACGCATTGAAGCTTCTGGCCTCGAAGGTACGTCCCCTCGCCGGTTGTGAAGGCGTGGAGTTCGGCCGAGACGCCGAAAACCCATCGGAATTCGTGTTCATCGAAGCCTGGACCAGCGTCGACGCCCACAAGGCCGCCTCCAGCCAGCTGACCAAGGACGATTTCGGCCCGATGGTGGCCTGCCTTGGCGCGCCGCCGGCCGGGCGATACGTCAACCTGCTGCAAAAAAGCTAAACGGCGTCATCCACTGACGACGAGAGGCGCGGCGGTCAGCGAAGCCGGCATGCATTATGACGCGCGCCCGGGCCCCTTGTGGCGGCCGTTCAACCCAGAAGAAAAAACTTGAGGGAGAGCACAAAATGGAAGGCGGATTGTTTCCGGACGGCTGCGCGCTGATCATCGGCGGCAGCGGCGGCATTGGCGGCGTGGTCGCAGCGGAATTCGCCCGCGCCGGCGCGACGGTCGCCATCACGTATCGCCGCAACCGCGAGAAAGCCGAAGCCGTCGCCGCCGGAATCGAAAAAGGCGGCGGCAAGGTCTCCATGCACGCCGCCACGACCGGCGACCGCGCCCAAATCCAGCAGATGGTGAAGGAAGTCATCGCCCAGCACGGGCGCATTCACACGGTCGTCTACGCCGCGGCGATGCTGACCGTGCAGGTCGACATCGCGGACGTAACGTTCGAACAATGGGACGAAGCCGTGCAGCAGGACGTGAACGGCTTCTTCAACGTGCTCAAGGCCACCCTGCCCGAGCTGCGCAAAGCAGGCGGCGGTTCGTATGTGAATCTCGGATCGGCGGGCGACACCTGGTGGCCGGCCAAGGACGTTCTGTCCGTCGCGCCGAAGGGCGCCATCGAGGCGCTTATCCGCGGCATCGCCAAGGAAGAAGGCCAGCATGGCATCCGCGCCAACACCGTCCTCGTCGGCGTCATCGAAGCCGGAATGTTCAAGGAGCTCTCCGCCGCCGGCGTGTTCGACGACGCCTGGACGAAGGAAGTTCAGAAACTGCTATGTCTGAAACGCTGGGGCCAGCCGGAGGAAATCGGCCACGCCGCCGTATTCCTCGCCTCAAACAAGGCCGCTTACGTCACCGGCCAGCAGCTTTCCGTGTCGGGCGGCTTCGGCGTCTAGGCCATGACGAAACACCGGATCTACACGACCAGCTTCGCCAGCGTGTATCCGCTTTATATCGCCAAGGCCGGGAAGAAAGGCCGTACGAAAGCAGAAGTGGATGAAGTCATCCGCTGGCTGACGGGATACACGCAGAAGGCGCTGGACGCGCAGATCACGAACGGCGTGAATTTCGAGTACTTCTTCGATCAGGCGCCGGCGCTCAATCCCGCACGCGGCCTCATCAAGGGCGTGGTGTGCGGCGTGCGCGTGGAAGAGGTCGAGGAACCGATCATGCAGCTCATCCGCTATCTCGATAAATTGGTGGACGAGCTGGCGAAGGGAAAGAAGATGGAGAAGATCCTGCGCGCCTGACCGGAACGCCCTCGAAGACCGGCCTTTTCCCGTGGGAGCGGCGGCCAAGGAATGGGATTGTGGCGGGCGCGCTTGGGTTCTACCCTGTACGCTGTAAAGTCAAAGTCCGGCCGGAGAACGGTCAGGGAGGCCGCGCTGCGGGAAAAGCGAACAGCTGACCGCCGCGCTGATCGGGAGGAAGACATGGCGGATATGTTGATCAAAGGCGGGACGGTCGTCGACGGCACCGGCGCCAAGGCGTTCGCGGCGGATGTGCGCGTGCGCGGCGACAAAATTACGGAAGTCGGCCAGGACCTGAAAGCCGCCGCGAACGAGCGCGTGGTCGACGCCGCAGGCTGCATCGTCGCGCCGGGCTTCATCGAAAGCCACACGCATTTTGACGCGACGATGTGGTGGCAGCCGGACATGGATCCCCTGCCCGGTTACGGCGTCACCACGGTCATCATGGGCAATTGCGGCTTCACCGCCGCGCCCGTGCCGGCCGACCCGAAGGTGCGCGACGAAGTGATCGGCATCTTCTCGTTCTTTGAAGACATTCCGCCCGAGCCGTTCAAGCAACTCCTGCCCTGGGACTGGAGCACCTGGTCGGAATACAAGAAATCCATCACCGCCAATCTGCACACCGCCGCCAATTTCGGCGCCTATGCCGGGCACATCGCCTTGCGCCTCACCGTGATGGGCATGGACGCCTGGGACCGCGCCGCGACGCCGGACGAAATCAAGAAGATTTGCGCCCTGCTGGACGACGCGCTGCAGGCGGGCGCTCTGGGCTTGTCCAGCAATCTGATGGATCACGACGGAAAAGGCCGCTCGGTGCCGTCTTTGATGGCCGACGCGGCCGAGTGGGATGCGCTTTTCGACGTGCTGGAACGGTATCCTGCGGCGACACTGCAAGTCATTCCGGACACCTTCCTGCGTCTGACGGCGCATGAGAAAATTCGCTGGCTCAATGAAATTCTCGGCGACCGGAAAGTCCGCGTGCAGATCGCCGGCCTCATCCCCGCGCAGAAATTCCAGGAAAAGCAGATCCCTGCTTTGATGCAGCTGCGGGAGGAATTGCGCGCCCAAGGCAAGGACATCTGGGCCGGCTATGGCCACACGCCAACCGCGTCCGTGATCAATATCCGCATGTCGCTGATCTTCGCCCAGTCCGGCGATTTCGTCTGGCACGAAATCGTCACCGCGAAATCAGACGCCGAGCGCGAACGTCTCCTGCGAGATCCGGACTGGCGCGCCCGGGCGCGCGATTCCTGGGACAACAAACTGCACCCGCAGGGCCTGTTCCGTATGCCCGAACGTCTGATCCTGTTCGATTCCGAAAACGGCGCCGGGCCGCTGAATGTGCGCCTCACCGATTTCGCGAAGGAGCTTGGCGTGCATCCGTCTGACGCCATGGCCGAATGGTTCCTGCGCAACGGCCTCTCCTCCACCATCGACGTGGAGCCGATGCCACTGGTCGATGAGGTCATCACCAAGCTGTTCAAGGACCCACTGTCGGTCGGCAACATCTCTGACACGCCGGCGCACGGCCAGATGTTCTGCGGCGCCGGGCGCAACATGCTGCTCTTCACCACCTATATGAAAGAGCGCGGCATGCTGAGCCTGGAAGAGGCCGTACACGTGCAGACCGGCAAGCTGGCCAAGCACTTCAACCTCAACGACATCGGCGAAATCAAAGCGGGCAAACAAGCCGATCTCGCCGTCTTCAACCTCGATGAAATCGCTATGCGCGACATGCAGAAGGTCAATGACGTGCCCGACGGCAAGGGCGGCTTCATTTGGCGCTGGACGCGCCCCGCAGCGCCGATGCGCCTGACACTCGTGCGCGGCGAACCCACGTTCGAGAACGGCGCCTTTACGGGCAGCCTGCCGGGAACGCTGGTGTCTCCCGGGGTGTAAAACCGGCGACGCCGAAAAAACGAAGGGGCCGGGAAATGTTTCCCGGCCCTTTTGTTTCTCGCGTCCTCTTTACGGCTTCGCGCGCGCCGAGCCGTCGTCCATGTCGCCCGTTCCTCCGGGCGTGTAGAACAA
>CAYNCS010000026.1:0-26922 GCA_964395875.1 uncultured Caulobacteraceae bacterium
CGACCTTGCCCGTTGACATCACGCGAGCGGCGTCGATCGTGGCCTGGATGTCTTCCACGCCCTTGGCGACGTCGAATTGACCGAACAGGTCGAAGGCCTGTTGCAGCTCGGCCGGGTCGCGGTCGTTCAGCTGAATGCCCGGCCGGATGCGCCAGAAGAGATCGGGCGCCACGGCCACATATCCCATCGCGGCATAGCGGTCGGCGACTTCGCGGATCCACGGATTCACGCCAAAGATTTCCTGGATCACGACGATCGCCGGGCCGTCGCCGGAGGCTGGCTTGGCGACATAGGCGTCGAACGAACCGTCTTTGACGTTGATGCTGATCGTGGCGCCGGCCATCGCTGATCTCCAATTTTGTCTGAATTAACCCAACGATAGTAGCGCCTGTGCACAAGGTCTATACAGGTGCGATGAAACTCCCGCGTCGCGCATCGCGCCATTGACCCGCGCCATAAACACGCCTGGGATGTCGCGTCTTTCGAAGGAGCGCCTATCGTGAAAGTCAGCGTAGAGATCGAATGCACCCCGGCGGAAGCGCGCGCTTTCTTCGGCTTGCCGGACATGACGCCGATCAACGACATGATGATGGATCGGTTGAAGGCGAACGCGTCTCTGATGGATCCCGATTCCATCATGAAGACCTGGCTGAATTTCGGCGGCGCGGCTCAGGAAAATTTCTTCAAGATGATGTCCGGCGCATTGCCCGGTGTGAAATAAGCGGCGACGCAATCTAGGCCGTTTGAAAGAATGCCGTATCTGCGCATGCGCTCTATAAGAGCGTCGTGCATGTAACTACCGACACCATATTCGCCGTCGCCACCGCGCCCGGACGTGCGGGCGTTGCGGTCGTGCGTGCGTCTGGCCCCCACGCTTTTGTGGCGGTGACGCGCCTGGCCGGCGATGTGCCCCCGGCGCGGCGCGCGG
This sequence comes from uncultured Caulobacteraceae bacterium, assembly GCA_964395875.1. GTDB lineage: Bacteria > Pseudomonadota > Alphaproteobacteria > Caulobacterales > Aquidulcibacteraceae > JBEVJO01. The sequence goes on from CAYNCS010000026.1 coordinate 929, forward strand.
CGTTGCGCACCTTGCGGCGGCCTTCCGATGGCGATGCGCTCGACAATGCGCTCGTGCTGATTTTTCCGGCGCCGAATTCCTTCACGGGCGAAGATGTCGCCGAGTTGCACTTGCATGGCGGGCCCGCGGTCGTCGCCGCGGTGCTCGAAGCTTTAGCCGGCGAGCCCGGTTTGCGTCCGGCGGAAGCGGGCGAGTTCACACGCCGCGCCTTTGAAAACGGCAAGCTCGATCTGACCGAGGTCGAAGGGCTGGCCGACCTGGTCGACGCCGAGACGGAGGGACAACGGCGCCAGGCGCTGCGTCAGATGGACGGCGCCTTGAGCCGCCTTTACGAGGGATGGCGCGCCGATCTGATCGCGCTTATGGCCTCGCTAGAGGCTGAAATCGACTTTCCGGATGAAGGCGACGTTACAACCGAAGAGATAGGGATTTTTCAATCCAAGGTTTCATCTCTGCAGGATGCCCTTTCCCAACATCTTAACGAGTCTAAACGCGGCGAACGTCTGCGCGAGGGCGTCCGCTGCGCCATCATCGGGGCGCCGAACGCCGGCAAATCGAGCCTCCTGAACCGGCTGGCCCGGCGCGAAGCCGCCATCGTGTCGGACATCCCCGGCACCACCCGAGATGTGGTCGAAGTGCGTCTGACCCTCGCCGGCGCTCCAGTTTGGGTAGCCGATACGGCGGGTCTGCGCAGCGCCGCAGAAGCCATCGAAGCCGAGGGGATCCGGCGCGCGTTCATGCGCGCCGAGGAATCCGATCTGCGCATCGGCATGGTTGATGGCTCTGGCCCGGCGGCTGCGTGGGCGCCTTTGCCGCTGCGAGCCGGCGACCTGCTGGTCGTCGCCAAGAGCGATTTGGCCCCTGGCGCCGCCGCCGAATCGGCGCGCGCCTGGGCGGCGGAACAGGGAATCGAACCCCTCGCCGCGTCCCTCAAATCGGGGGAGGGCCTGGAGGCGCTGGAGGCCTGGTTGACCGCGCGGGTCGCACAGCTCACCGCGATGACCGAGACGCCGAGCCTGAGCCGCCTTCGTCATCGCCGCCATGTCGAGGAGGCGATCGTCGCGCTCGACCGGGCGCATGAGTCCATCCACGCCGGGCCCGAATTGGCCGGCGAGGATCTGCGGTCGGCGGCGCATGCGCTGGGCCGGATCACAGGCCGCGTGGATGTCGAAGATCTCCTGGACAAGATCTTTTCCGATTTCTGTATTGGTAAATGAGACCTTAACGCTGGGGTTGATTGTTCCACGTGGAACAATCTTGGCGAGTCCGTGGAAACCGTGATCCGGGAGGGTCAACCCTCCCCCTCCCCGAGGGGGACCATCAACCGAGCAGCAGTGATGCGATGGTGGTGGGGCAAAACTTCCATCGAAGCTTTCACCCCGACTCCCCTCGACAGTCCCTGCCCCCTTGCGTATCTCCTGGGCGATGAATGCATCTCTTCCCTTCACGCCGATTGAGCCGAGCGCGTCCCGTTGGGACGTGATCGTGATCGGCGGCGGCCACGCCGGCTGCGACGCGGCGGCGGCGGCGGCGCGGATGGGCGCCCGCACGCTCCTGCTCACTCATAAGCTTGAGACAATCGGCGAGATGTCCTGCAATCCCGCCATTGGTGGTTTGGGCAAGGGCCACCTGGTCCGGGAGATCGATGCCCTCGACGGCGTCATGGGGCGGGTTGCTGATCTGGGCGGCATCCAGTTTCGGATGCTCAACCGATCCAAGGGTCCTGCGGTGCGCGGGCCCCGGACGCAGGCGGACCGGAAGCTCTATCGGCTGGCGATGCAGGCGACCCTCGCCAAGCAGCCCAATCTGGATGTCCATGCTGAGGCCGTCGAGGATCTGATCGTCGAGGACGGCCATGTCGCGGGCGTCATCGGTTCCACGGGAAAAGAATATCGGGCCCGGTCAGTGGTCCTGACTACCGGAACCTTCCTGAAGGGCCTGATCCACATCGGCGAGAAGCGCATCCCGGCCGGCCGCGCCGGCGAATCCCCGGCGATCGGGCTTTCGGACCGGCTTTATGCCCTGGGTCTGCGGATGGGTCGGCTCAAGACCGGCACGCCGGCCCGCCTCGACGGCAAAACTATCGATTGGGACGGGCTCGAGAAACAATATGCCGACGAAGACCCGATCCCGTTCTCATTTCTGACGGACTCCATCACCAATCCGCAGGTGGCGTGCGGCGTCACGACCACGACGCCGGAGACGCATCAGATCATCGCGGACAATCTCACCCAGTCGGCGGTCTATTCCGGCGCCATCGCCGGTCGCGGGCCGCGTTATTGCCCGTCGATCGAAGATAAAGTCGTCCGGTTCAAGGATCGCACGCATCACCAGATCTTTCTGGAGCCGGAAGGCCTGGATGACGACACCGTCTATCCGAACGGCATCTCGACCTCGCTCCCGGAAGCGATCCAGGAAGCTTTTATCCGGACCATCCCGGGTTTGGAGCGCGTGGCGATCAAGCGGCACGCTTATGCGATCGAATACGATTATGTCGATCCGCGGGAATTGCTGCCGACCCTGGAGACCAAGTCCATGCCGGGGCTTTATCTGGCTGGGCAGATCAACGGTACAACCGGCTATGAGGAAGCGGCCGCGCAGGGTTTGGTCGCGGGATTGAACGCCGCCCTGGCCGCCGGCGGCTCCGATCCCTTCATTCTGACGCGGGCGGAAGCCTATATCGGCGTCCTGATCGACGACCTTGTTACACGTGGCGTGACTGAGCCGTACCGGATGTTCACCTCGCGCGCCGAATACCGGTTGGTTCTGCGGGCGGACAACGCCGATCAGCGTCTGACCCCGATCGGCCAGAAGCTCGGATGTGTGGGAGCCGAGCGCAGCGACGCCTTCGGCGCCAAGGCGGCGGCTTTGGAGGAGGCGCGGGCGCTGGCCCGGAGCCTCAGGCTGACCCCGCGTCAGGCTAACGCCCATGGCATCAAGGTGAATGAGGACGGACAATATCGAAGCGTTCTAGACTTACTCGGTTATCCAAATGTGGGCTTCGAAGACCTTGTCCGAGTGTGGCCGCAGCTCAGCGGCATGGCGCCGCAGGTCCGTGAGCAGCTCGAAATCGACGCCCTCTATGCCGGCTATCTCGAGCGTCAGGAGTCTGACATCCGCACTTTCCAGAAGGACGAGTCGCTGGCTATTCCGGGCGATCTGGATTACCGCGCCATTGGTGGTCTCTCGAAGGAGCTGACCGAGAAACTGATCGCCGCGCGCCCCGCCACTCTGGGCCAGGCTGGACGAATCGAAGGAATGACCCCGGCGGCGCTGACTGCGCTTCTGGGCCATGTGAAGAGGGGCGCCGGACGGCGCGGTATTGCGTGAACGACGATGACGGATACGGGCCGGAAGACCTTGCGGCGGCCCTTAATGTTTCACGTGAAACACTAACGCGTCTTGAGAAATTCCGAGCGCTTCTTAAGGATTGGTCAACCAAGATTAATCTAATTGGACCGAAGGAGCTCGGCCGATTCTGGCGGCGGCACGCCTTCGACAGCGCGCAATTGCTGTCCGTGGCGCCCGATGCGGTCCGCTGGATTGACGCTGGCGCCGGCGCTGGGTTTCCCGGCATCGTCATCGCGTGCGGCCTCGCCGGCCGCCCGGATGCGGAGGTGGTCTTGGTTGAAAGCATCGCCAAGAAGTGCGGCTTCCTGCAGGCCGCGATCGACGCCCTGGAAATCCCGGCGCGCGTCGAGAACGCGCGTGTCGAGACGCTGCGTCCCTTCCCGGTGGATGTCTTCACCGCCAGGGCGCTGGCTGATTTGCCCACTCTATTATCGTACGCGCGCCCCTATTTGGACCGCGGCGCCATCGCGCTCTTTCCACGCGGCGAACGCGCCGAGGAAGAATTGACCTCGATCGCGAACACCAAGAAGTTGCGCTGTCAGCTCATTCAAAGCCGCTCGGACCCGCGCGGCCGCATTGTGAAAGTCGAGGCTCTCCGTGACTGAGCGTTCTGCGATTTCCGGGGGCCCCCGCATCCTCGCGGTGGCCAACCAAAAAGGCGGCGTCGGCAAGACGACGACCGCAATCAATCTCGGCACGGCGCTCGCCGCGGTGGGAGAGAAAGTTCTAATTTTCGATCTCGATCCGCAGGGCAACGCGTCCACCGGGTTGGGGGTCGATCGCGCCAGCCGGCGTCTGACCTCGTACGACGTCATGATGCTGGGCGGTTCGCTGAGAGAGTCGATCCTGCCGACCGTGGTGCCGGGCCTCTCCATCGTTCCCGGCGACGTGAACCTCTCCGGCGCCGAGATCGAACTGGCCTCCACGCCCCGTCGTGCCTTCCGTTTGAAGGACGCCTTCCAGGAATATTTCGCTGCACATGCAGGAGAATATTCCTATGTGTTGATCGATTGCCCGCCCTCGCTGAACGTGCTCACCGTGAACGCCATGGCGGCGTCGGACGCCGTTCTGGTGCCGCTTCAGTGCGAGTTTTTTGCTCTGGAAGGTCTCACGCAATTGTTGCGGACGGTCGAGCTGGTAAAAGGAAGTCTAAATCCCACCCTTGAAATACAGGGTGTGGTTTTGACGATGCATGACAAGCGGAACAACTTGTCGGATCAAGTCGCCAGCGACGTGCGCAGCCACTTCGGGGACAAAGTATACGATACGGTGATCCCCCGGAACGTACGCGTTTCTGAGGCGCCCTCGTTCGGTAAGCCCGCTATACTTTACGATTACAATTGTTCCGGCAGCCAAGCCTATATCAAGCTGGCGCGGGAGATCATTCAGCGCGAACGGGCGCTGCGAGCTGCGTAGGACCTGTTATGGACGATTCATCGAACGCTCCAGACGCCGCCCGGCGGCACGGATTGGGCCGCGGTCTGTCGGCCCTGTTCGGCGATTATGATTCCAAGCCGGTCGCGGTTGCGCCGGTCGAGTTGCGTACGGCTGCGGACGCCGCCGCCGCCAAGGACGTGCAGCCGGCGCAGGCCGCGGCCCCCGCTTCGTCAGAGCGCGCCGGTCCGCAATACATTCCGTTGGGCCTGATCCGCCGCAACCCGCAACAGCCGCGCCGCCGCTTCAACGAGGATGATCTCTCGGAGCTGACGGCTTCGATCAAGACCAAGGGCGTGTTGCAGCCGATCGTCCTTCGTCCGATCAACGGCGCATCCGAACGCTATGAGATTGTTGCGGGCGAACGCCGCTGGCGCGCGTCGCAACGCGCTGGCCTCGAAGCCGTGCCCGCGATCGTGCGCGAGCTTGACGATCTGCAGGTGCTGGAAATCGCGCTTGTCGAAAATCTGCAGCGCGCCGATCTCGATCCGATCGAAGAGGCCGAAGCCTACAAGCAGCTCATCGACCGATTTGGCCGTACGCAGGACGCCGTCGCCGAAGCCATGGGAAAGAGCCGCTCGCATGTCGCGAACATGCTCCGTTTGCTGACCTTGCCGGACGAAGTGCGCGGCATGATCCAGACCGGCAAGCTTACCATGGGCCATGCGCGCGCGATCGTCACCGCGCCAAGCCCGGAACGTTTAGCAAAACTTATCGTCGATAAGGACCTGACCGTTCGCGACGCGGAACGTCTCGCGGCGGAAACGCGCGAGGGGAAGGACATCGACGCGGCGCTGAAGCGCGTCGCTTCGGGCGTCAAACAGCCGGCGGACAAGAGCGCCGACACCAAGGCGCTGCAGGATGATTTGTCCCGCAATCTCGGCATGAACGTCGAGATCAAGGACAAGGGAGAAGGCGCCGGCGGTGAGATCAAGATATCGTACCGCACCTATGAACAGCTCGATGAGCTTTGTCGCCGCCTGTCGTCGCGGGTGCGCTAAACGTTAATTCGAGAGTGCTGCGCTGGAGCAAATCTCGGCGGCTCAGCGCTTGCGCCGCGCGGCGGCGCTGCGCGCCACGTCCAGATATAGACGCGCGGCCAGAGCGGCGTCGGGCGAGCCTGCGCGTTTGATCTTCATTTCCGTTTCGAGAATGGAATGCATGGCGGCTTCGGCGGCGGGGCCCGGCCAGACGTCGATCTGCTTTTGCAGCGCCGGAATCTGAAACGGCGCCATGCGCAAGCCGCCGATCGCTTCCGAGGCGTTCTGTCCGCCAGCCATGCGCCGCCGGACGGTGGCGATGCGCGACAGCCGCCATTCCAGCGCTTTCAGCGCAGCTACCGGCGCGCCGCCGGCGCCGGCCGCACGTTCGTACGCCACGAGGCTTTCCTTCAAGGCGCCGGTGAGCGCCAGGTCCGCCGCCTCGCCGAAATCGCCTTCGCGCTCGGTGACGCCCAGAGCGGTGAGGTCGTCGAAATTGATCGGCCGGCCGAGATTGCGCCCGAACAGGCCCAGCTTCTCCACTTCGGAGCGTACGACTGCCTGTTCCTTGGCGGTGGCGGCGATAAAGGCGGCGCGGGCTTCCTCGTCGATGGATGCGCCGAGTTCGGCCAAGGCGGAATCGAGCATCAGACCGATGCCGCCTTCCTCCAGCCCGTAAATCTGCAGGGCGATGGCTTTCTTGGCCCCTTCGAACTTCGAGCGCAGGGAGGATTTTGGCGTCAGATCGCCGGCTTCGATCAGCATCCGTCCGCCGATGGCCATTGCGCCGGATTCTACCTCTCCCAGGGCCGCGATGACCGGCGCTCCTGCGTTTTCGGCGTCCAGGCGCACGCGCACCAGACGCTCGCCGCCGAACAAGGATTGCGCCTGCAATTCGTCAGTGAGTTTGACCGGGTCGGATTTGAGGTCGGAATCGGCGAGGCGCGCGGTGTTGAAGGCGTCTTCCGGTCCACCCAGCCATTTCGCCGCCAATTGGTCGGCGGCGTCTTTGACGGCCGTGCGGTCCTTGCCGAAGATCAGGGCCGCCCAAAATTCCTTTGCGGGCTTTGCTGTGAAATTGAGGGCTTCGGCGCCCGCGCGTTTCATTTCTTGGACTTGAAGGCGATGTCGCGGGCGATGCGGTCCGCCACGTCTTCGGCGGCGCGCCGGCGCGCATCGGCCAAGGCGGTGATTTCCGCGTAGGGCGATTCCGCGATGTTGTACGTCGCGACCGACGTGAAGGTGCCGGAGATGGGCTTTAAAGCCGCGCCGTCCGCGCTGTAGGACGTGAAACGGTACGCGACGGTCAGATACAAGTCGGCGCGCGTTGCGCGGTCGGTGGACAGCACGCCGAGATTGACGCGGCGCTCGGCCGTGGTGACCTTGAGATCCGCCTGGCGGTCCGGCGCGTTTTCAGCCGTCAGCCGTTGTTTCAACGCGTCTTCCAACCAGTAGCCGGTGCGACTGTCCGAAGTCGCCTCGCTGTAATTGATGGACTTAAAGAGGACGCCCGACGTTTCCGGCTCGGCGTACATCGGCGTGAAGCCGCATGCCGAAAGCAGCGCCGTCATGGCGATGATGATGAATCCCCGCATCTCAGCCCACCACGATGTTGACGATCCTGTCCTGGACCACGACCACTTTACGCACTGTTTTGCCTTCCAGGAAAGGCGCGGCTTCCGGCGCATCCAGGGCCAAAGCGCGGATTTCCTCCTCAGGGAGGCCTTTTTTGACCGTGATTTCGCCCCGGCGCTTGCCGTTCACCTGGATCGGCAGCACGATTTCATCCTGCGCCGTCATGGCCGGATCAGCTTTCGGCCAGGGCGCCTGCACCACAAAACCATTGCCGCCGACCCGGGCCCAGCATTCTTCGGCCAGGTGGGGCATAAATGGCGCGATCAAGCGGGCCAGAATGCCGAGCGCTTCGGTGCGGGCCGCGGCATGCGCTTCGGGTTTATCGTCTTTCAGCGCGTTGACGCATTCGTGGATCGCGGCGACGGCGCGGTTGAAGCCAAAGCCGTCGATATTGGCGGTCACCTGCGCGGCGCAGCGGTGCGCGGCGCGCAGAGCCTCAAGCCCGGCGCCTTCGGCGTTTTGAACGCGCTCGAGCGGATCGCCGGCTTGTTCCGGATGCTGATCATATAAAGCCCAGATGCGCTGCACGAAACGCCAACAGCCTTCGGCGCCTGAGGCTGTCCATTCCACGTCGCGCTCCGGCGGCGAGTCCGACAGCACAAACCAGCGCGCCACGTCCGCGCCGAAATCCGTCACGAACGCATCGAGATCGACGACGTTCTTTTTGGACTTCGACATCTTTTCAGGCGCGCCCACGTCGACCGGCGCCCCAGTGGCGATTTCAACGCGCGCGCCGTTTTTGACGTCGGTTTCTTCCGGCAGCAGCCACTTGCCTTCAGCGCTTCTGAAGGTTTCGTGCGTCACCATGCCTTGCGTGAACAGGCCGGCGAACGGCTCGCCCGAAGGCAGATCCAGCAGGCCGCAATCGCGCATCGCCCGCGTGAAGAAGCGCGAATACAATAAATGCAGCACGGCGTGTTCGACGCCGCCGACATATTGGTCGACCGGCAGCCAGTAGGAACACAGTTCCTTGTCGACCGGGCCATCGGCTTTGTGCGGCGAACAGAAACGCGCGAAATACCAGGAGGAATCGACGAAGGTGTCGAGTGTGTCCGTCTCGCGCTCGGCCTTGCCGCCGCATGTTGGGCAAGCGACGTGCTTCCAGCTCGGGTGATGCGCCAGCGGATTGCCGGGGCGATCAAACGTCACGTCTTTAGGCAGGCGCACGGGAAGTTCGGATTCCGGTACGCCGACCGGGCCGCAGGATGGGCAGTGAATGATCGGGATCGGGCAACCCCAATAACGTTGCCGGGATACGCCCCAATCGCGCAGGCGGAATTGCGTCTTCGCTTCGCCCTTGCCCAGTTTCACCAGCTCTTCAATGGCGCGGGTGATGGCGTCGGCGGTGGAGAGGCCGTCCAGGAATTTTGAATTATAAATCGTTCCGTGTTCGGTGAACGCGACGTCGTCGATCGCGTGCGTGGCGGGATCGGCGCCGGGCGGCAGCACGACCGGCTGCACCGGCAAATCATATTTGCGCGCGAAATCCAGATCGCGCTGATCGCCGGCGGGCGAGCCGAAGATGGCGCCGGAGCCATAGGTCGAAAGCACGAAGTTCGCGGCGTAAACGGGCAATTCCCAGTTCGGATCGAATGGGTGTTTCACGCGCACGCCCAGATCGACGCCCTTTTTCTCCGCCTTTTCGATGTCGGCTTCTGACGTGCCCAACGCCGCGCATTCGGCCGCGAACGCCGCCACGTCGGGGCGCCGCTCAGCGATGGCTTTGGTGAGCGGGTGATCCGGCGCCAAAGCCAGGAAACTTGCGCCGAACAAGGTGTCCGGGCGCGTGGTGTAGACTTCAATGGGGTCGGCGGTCACATAATCAGGCGCGGACGCGACATCCCACCAGATGGTCGCGCCCTGACTCTTGCCGATCCAGTTCGATTGCATGAGGCGGACTTTGTCCGGCCACTTGTCCAATCCGCCGATGGCGTTCAGCAGGTCGTCCGCATACGCGGTGATGCGGAACACCCATTGCTCCAGATCGCGCGTTTCGACGGTGGCGCCTGAACGCCAGCCTTTGCCGTCGACCACCTGTTCGTTCGCTAGCACCGTCTGGTCGATCGGGTCCCAATTGACCTTGGAGGCTTTGCGATAGACGAGCCCCTTGCGCCACATGGCCAGGAACAGCGCCTGTTGCTGCTTATAATATTCGGGATCGCAGGTGGCGAATTCGCGTGACCAGTCGATGGAGACGCCGAGCAGCTTCAGCTGCGCGCGCATCGCCGCGATGTTTTCATAGGTCCAGGCGCGCGGATGCACCTTGCGCTCGATCGCGGCGTTTTCCGCGGGCAAGCCGAACGCGTCCCAGCCCATCGGGTGCAGCACATTGAAGCCGAGCGCACGCTTGTAGCGCGCGACGACGTCGCCCATCGCGTAATTGCGGGAATGGCCGACGTGAATCCGTCCCGACGGGTACGGAAACATTTCCAGCACATAGGCTTTGGGCTTGGCGCCGGCGGATTCCGGTGATTCCGTTTTAAAGAGTTCCGCTTCGTCCCAAGCCTTGCGCCACTTCGCCTCGGCCTCTCTGTGATTATAACGCGCCACGCTTCAATCCTGGCTTCATATGATGGCGCACACTTAAGCGGCGCGCGCTTAGCCCTTCAAGGTGGCGATGCGCAATTGCCGCGCGCGGGTCAGAATGGCGTTTTCAATGTCGATGCCGGTTTGCGGATCGGCGCTGGCGTCAGCCCAGGCGCCGTTCGTGTTCACCTGCCGGAAGACATTGACCTTTAGCCCGTCGGCGCGCAGGCGCGTGTCGAGAATATAAATGGTGAGCTTGAAGCGCTCATTGGGCGTTTGCGGATTAGTGTACCAGTCCGTGATGATCACGCCGCCAAATGGGTCGGCGGACGTCAGCGGCATGAAATTCACGGTGTCCAGGGTGGCGCGCCACAGGAAGCTGTTTACGCCGATGCCGGCTTCGCCGGCGCCTCCGCCTTTTTTGCCGCGGCCGAAACCAAAGCCGATGCCGCCTGGCTCGATGTCGCCGGTCTTAAAGCTGGCGGGGCCTTCTTCTTTTTTGTTGGAGCCGCAACCCGTGACCGCCAACGCCGCAGCGGCTGCAATCAGAACCTTCACAAACGAACCCGGCATTCACTGGCTCCCATGCACCCGCGGATTTACTCGCACCCGTGCGTCCCCGTACGTCGGCGTGCGCCCCGCTATAGCATGCTCATTTGGTGCGACCAGAGGCGAAGGCTGTTCGCGCTGGGAATTTTCGTACCGTAACGGAACAGGTTTTCACGTGCGGAGATGCATGGTGGGTGTTGCACCGTGTCCTCATTTTGACCTGGTGCGGCGGGAAATCGTGCCTTTGGCGCCATGGCCGCGCGAAAAATCAGGCGTTGCGTCTTTTTTTATTCGGCACGGGCCATATTGGCACTACATTGAGCTCGATCGAAGGGGCTGATTGTGAAGTTAACGGCGACATTCGCGGCGTTTTTTGTACTGGGAGCGGCTACGCAAGCCGTCGCCGGTCCGGAAGACATGCCGATGACCGCGTTGGCTATGCCGGTCAAGGCCTCTGAAGAATCCCCATGGTTTCAGAAGTTTACGTTTGGTTCCGGCTATTCCAACGATGTAAACGGATGGTCCTCCGGCGCGGTTTCGGGTGATTCCGAGAGCATGCGCGTCGTGACGGAAGGCAAGCGCTGGGGCATGTCCTTGTCGGTTCGCGACAAAAAGGACTGGGCGCCGTTGGGCCAATCCGGCGCCCGGGACAAAGTCGCCGCCGGGGCGTTCTATAACATCACGCCCCGCGTCCGTTTTGGGGGTGAAATGACGCTCGAAAGCCGCGGAGCGAACCCTGGTTCCGGTCGAGACTCTGCGATGGAGCCTGGCGTAAAGATCGGCTCTGCGTTCCGCTTCTAGGCGGAATCGATCAGGCCGCTTATGAGTGCGGCGCCCGATACATTTTCGATGTTTTCGATATAATTGATAGTATTGGAATTTATGCCGCCCAAGGCGTAAATCGGCGATTTTGACCGCGCGGCGACGCGCGACAGGCCCCGGCGTCGCCAGATCTTCTTTCCTTTTGCGCTGGCGCTGACCGTCGGAAAGACCGGCGACAGCAAAAGTGCGTCTGCGGAAGGAGCAAGACGTGCGGCTTTTAGTCCATGGGCCGCCGCTGTGACGATCCAGTCTGGCCGGCGGCGCTTCAAAACCTGCACCGAGCGGGCTAGGCGTTGCGGTAAGTGCACGCCATCGGCCCGGACGCGGACGGCCAGCGCCGGATCTGCGCCAATTAGGAGCGGCCACCCTCGCTTCACGCACAAGCTTTTGAGTTTCCGTGCGATTTCCAATCGATCAGGATGTGCAAAGTGCCGATAGACCACGGCCAGGGTCCCGTTGGCGCGCCGTGGCAGGCGTCGCAGCGCCGCGATGGGATCCGGGATGCGATCCGGATCTGTTAAAAACAAAAGGGCCGGCAAATTTTTATTGCCCTTCCGGGCTTTTAGATGCGCCGCGACGCGGAAGAGCTTGCTAAAATCCGCCGGCATGCCGGACCAACCGCCTCATATCCTCAGCGTTGCGGATTCGCACGCCTCCATTCTGCGCCGCATCGCGGCTGCCGCTGAAAGCGCAGGCCGCAATCCCGGCTCTATCACGCTGGTTGCCGTTTCCAAGCAGCAACCCTGGGGGAGGGTGGCTGAGGCGCTCGCCGCCGGTCAAAGAGTGTTCGGGGAAAACCGGGTGCAGGAGGCGCAGGAGCGTTGGAGTGAGACGCGCGCATCAGGCCTGCCGATCCAGCTGCGGCTGATCGGTCCCCTGCAGACGAACAAGTCGAAAGACGCTGTGCAGTTCTTTGACGTGATTGAGACTGTCGATCGCGACAAGCTCGCGCGGACGCTCGCGGACGCGATGCACGCCACCGGCAAGACCCCGGATGTGCTGGTGCAGGTGAACACTGGCGAAGAGCCGCAAAAAGCAGGCATTGCGCCGAAGGACGCGGACGATTTCATCGCTCGCGTCCGGAACGAATATCAACTGCCGCTGAAAGGCCTGATGTGCATTCCGCCGGCTGACGAACCGCCTGGACTGCACTTCGGCCTCCTGGCGGAGATCGCGCGCCGCAATGAGCTGCCGGTGTTGTCGATGGGCATGAGCGACGATTTCGAAACCGCGATTCGCTTTGGCGCGACCCATGTGCGCGTCGGCTCCGCGCTTTTTGGCGCCCGCGCTATTCCGCCGAAATAGTTAGCAAATCGCCAGACGTGGCATGCGCGAGCAGCCTCAGCAGGTCTTCGCGCTGTAGGGCGATGCAGCCTTCTGTGGGCGGATAGCCTTGCTTGGCGCAATGCAGGAAAATCGCCGATCCTGCGCCAGGCACGACAGGATCGTCATTGTGCCCAAGCACGACGATGACGTCGTAAAGTTCGTCCTCGCGCCATAAATGCTCTGCGCTGGCGGGATAAGGGTGCGTGACCGGTCGATTGTAGTTCGGATCGCTTGGATCGTCGCACCAGCCCATGTCCGGCTCCAGGGCGATGACCGGCAATTGCGTGGCGGGCGCGCTCAGCCGGTCGGCCCTGTAAAGGACGCGCCGCAGCGGCCACGCGCCGATCGGGGAAGCCCCGTCGCCTTCCCGTTTCTGGCTGGCGGGCAGAAACCCGCCTTTCCCGATGGCGGCGCGAAATCGCCCGCCGGTCCAGCGCAGGAGTCCATTTTTGTCGACGGAGGCGATCATTAAGCCAATATATAGCGCGTTGCCGGCAAGCTTGCAGCCGAAGTGAAATCTGGAACCGGGTATGCGGCCCAAACGATCGATTCTGATTGTAGACGACGACACGGATTTGCGCGGCGCATTGGCGGAACAATTGGAGCTGCATGAGGATTTTGCGGCGTTGCAAGCGGAAAACGCGGCGGAGGGGCTCAAGCTCGCCCGCGAAAAACAGATCGATCTGATTATTCTCGACGTGGATCTGCCCGATATGGATGGGCGCGACGCCTGCAAATTGCTGCGCGGATCGGGCGTCCGGACGCCCATCGTGATGCTCACGGCGGCAGTTGGCGATTCCGACGCGATCCTGGGACTTGATTCAGGCGCGAACGATTACGTCACCAAGCCGTTCAAGTTTTCCATCTTGCTGGCGCGTATCCGGGCGCATCTGCGCAGCCACGAGCAAAGCGAGGATGCGTTGTTTCGCATCGGACCCTACGAATTTCGCCCGGCCACCAAGCTTTTGTTGGACCCGCAGGGCCGCAAAGTGCGCCTGACGGAGAAGGAAACCAGCATTCTCAAATATTTATATCGCGCCGGCGATAAGCCTGTGCAGCGGGATGAATTATTGCGCGAAGTCTGGGGCTATAACGCAAACGTCAGCACGCACACGCTGGAGACGCACATTTACCGCCTGCGGCAAAAGATCGAGGTCGATCCGCAACACGCCAAATTGCTGTTAACCGATCTCGGCGGTTACCGTCTGCAATCCTGAATGCGGCGCTAACGCTGAACCACGCCCGTCGGCTCGCGTGCGGCTAATTGATTGGCGTAGAGGTGGCCGAAATCCACGGGGTCCACCAGGAGAGGCGGGAATCCGCCTTCCCGGATCATTTCCGCCAGCAATCGTCGCGCAAACGGGAAAAGCAGTCGCGGGCAGTCGATCAGAAGAACTGGCTCGATTTGCTCTGTCGGGATGTCTTCCAGCTGAAAAAGGCCCGCATAAACAAGCTCAGCGATGAAGACGGTCTCTTCTTCGCGCGTCGCTTTGGCAGACAATTTGAGCTCAACCTCGAATCCCTGCTCGGAGGCGGCCCGGGCGTTTACGTCAATGCCCAGGTCGATTGCAGGGGTTGTGAGGCCGGCGCGCAGGCTTTCCGGCGCGCCCGGATTTTCGAACGAAACGTCGCGGGCATATTGCGCCAGAACCCGGATGACGGGCCCGTTCATCGGCGCGAATTCCTGCGGCGTATCAGTCATGGTCGAGATTGCTCCTTGGCCGTTCAACTTTGCGGCGAACGCCTAGAGCATTTCCCGATCAATCGAACACAGATTGATCGGGGAAAAATGCTCTAAATCTTAAAACAGAGCCTTTCTTATCTGATCGGCTAGAATCAAGTCGATCAGGAAAGGCCCTGGCGCGCGTCGGGCTAGCATGCGCTCTTTTTACCCGCAATCGCCAGACGGGGTGTCCGCGGGCGTGAAAACACTATATGTAAGTCGACGCGCGCGCGCGTGTGGAATGGGTAGATGCAGATTCTTGAGCTTCTTTTGCTGGCTGCCTTAGCGGTGCTCGCTTTGGCGCGGCTTTACATGGAGTTGGGTAAAACCTCCGGCTCCGAGCAGCCGCAACCGCAGCGCGGCGATGCGGCGGACGGATTTGCGCAAAAGCCGGTCCTTGAGCCGAATGTGCGCAGCCGGCCGTTCTTTACCGGCCCAGCCGCGGACGGCCTTGAAGCCATCGCCATGCGCGACCCGCAATTCGACCCGGATGAGTTCCTGGCTGGCGCCAGGCAAGCCTATGAAATGATCGTCGAAGCCTTCGCCGACGGTGACCGTGAGACCCTGCGGCCTTTGCTCGAGGAAGATGTTTTCGCCGCCTATGATCAGGCGATCCGCGACCGCGTGGGTAAGATGACCACGAAAATCGATCGCATCCGGAACGCGCAGATCACGGCCGCAGATCTGAAAGGCGACACCGCCAGCGTCACCGTGCGCTTTGAAGCCAATCTCGACACCGGCGACGATCACCGCTTCGTCGACGCACGCGAGAATTGGACATTCGAGCGCGACGTGACGACCAGCGATCCGAACTGGCGTCTCGCCACTGTCGCCGCGGCGGAATAAAACTCGCCCGATAGTCTTCGGAGCTCTCTTTGTCTCGCAGACGTCTCACGCAGGAGGAAGCGCGCCTCTGGCGGCGCGTGACTGCGCGCGACAAGCCGCTGCGCCCAATTGCGGATGAGGTGGAGCCGCAAGGGCCTGCGAAAGCGGAACTGAAAAAAGCGCTGAAGTCTGTCGCGCCGAAGCCGGCGCCGGTCAGTGCGACGCCGCCGAAGCCCGAGAAAACGAAAACGCCGCGCGCGCACGATTTCGGCGCGGAGAAACGTGTGCGGCGCGGCCAGGTGGACGTCGAAGCGCGCATCGATTTGCACGGGTTCACGCAGATCGCGGCCGAAAGCGCGCTGGAGACATTCCTCCTCGGCGCGCAACGCGCGAAGAAACGAGCGGTGCTAGTGATCACCGGACGCGGCTCGCTGGAGCCTTCATGGCCGCATCCACAGCGCGGCGTGTTGCGGCGTCGTTTGCCGGAATGGCTGGATGCGCTCGCGCGGGACGGCGTCGTTTCGGGATATGCATCCGCGCATCGCGCGCATGGCGGCGATGGCGCCTTCTATGTTTTCCTGAAACAGCGAAAATAGAATTGCTGGCGGACTTTTACTTTGGCCGGCTGGCTCTTTCATCGAGGCCGGATACGCCGCGCCGCTTCTTCAGCACCGCGGCGACGTCTTCGCCGCTGACGCCTGTCGCCTTCAACAGAACCAGCAGGTGATAGACCACGTCCGCCGCTTCGGCGGCGATGGCGGCCTTGTCGCCTTTCGCGGCGGCGAGCGCGGTTTCCACCGCCTCTTCGCCCAGCTTTTTGGCGCATTTCTCCACGCCCGCGGCGAGGAGGCTCGCGGTGTAGGAGGATTTGGCGTCTTCGCCCGCCCGCGCGGCGATGGTGGCGTTCAAATGATCCAGTTCAGCGCCCAGCGTATCGCCTTCCGGCGCCACCGCCGGCGCCGGTGAAACAGGCGCCGTTTGCGGTGCGTTACTGGCCGCCGATAGATCGACGCCGCTCAGCAATTGCGCCGCCGCGGCGCTCAAGTCCGATCCCGCGACATGATCGATGGCGCCGATCATGTCCGCCAGCGCGACGCCGATCGAGCCGTGGCTTGCGCCGTCCAGCGCCTTCATCAAATTGGCTGCCGCCTGTTCGATGGAAAGTGGTTTGTCGCTCATGCCGGTTGCTCCGCGACCTGGCGCACCGGCAGGCCAGCGTCTGCCAAAGCCGCTTTGGCTTCGCCGATCGTGTGCCGTCCAAAGTGAAAAATCGAGGCCGCCAGCACCGCGCTGGCGCCGGCGCGCGCGCCTTCCACCAGATGGTGTAATTCGCCGACGCCGCCGGAGGCCACCACAGGCACGCTCACGGCGCTACAGACGCGGCGCAGCAATTCGACGTCATACCCGGCCTTGGTGCCGTCGCGGTCCATGGACGTGAGCAGGATTTCGCCCGCTCCGCGCTCGGCGACTTCCTTGGCGAAATCCAGTGCGTCGATGCCCGTGGGCGTGCGGCCGCCATGGGTGAAAAGTTCCCACTTATCCGGACCGACCGCCTTCGCATCCAGCGCCACGACGATGCACTGCGCGCCGAATTTTTCTGCGGCGCGATTGACTAGCGATGGGTCCTTGATCGCGGCGGTGTTGAT
The DNA here is from genome assembly GCA_964395875.1 of uncultured Caulobacteraceae bacterium. GTDB lineage: Bacteria > Pseudomonadota > Alphaproteobacteria > Caulobacterales > Aquidulcibacteraceae > JBEVJO01. Next base: position 17,746 of record CAYNCS010000026.1, read on the forward strand.
TGAAGCTTTGTCCGCTCCGGCCAGCAGAAGCGTGCGGATGTCGTCGAGGCTGCGTACGCCGCCGCCCACCGTCAGCGGCGTGAAGCATGCTTCCGCCGTCCGGCGCACAGCATCGAGCAATGCGCCGCGGCCTTCGGCGCTGGCGTTGATGTCCAGAAAGGTGATTTCGTCCGCGCCCTGGCGGTCATAGACGCGCGCCTGCTCTGCGGGATCGCCCGCGTCGACCAGGTTCGTGAAATTCACGCCCTTCACGACGCGGCCGTCGCGTACGTCCAGACAGGGGATGACGCGCAGTTTCAGCATCAGGCTGCTTTTGCCTTGGCGGCTTTCAGGGCCGCTTTCGGGTCGACGGAGCCGTCATACAAGGCGCGGCCCATGACCAGACCTTCAATAGGACGCTTGCCGCGGCGGGTGATGAGCGCCGCAATGTCGCTTACTGATGATGCGCCGCCGGACGCGATCACCGGGATGTCGACGGCGTCGGCGAACTGACCTGTGAATTCGACGTTGACGCCGGTCTTGGCGCCATCGCGGGAGATGTCGGTGACGATCAGCGCCGCAACGCCCGCATCCTCGAACTTCCTCGCCAGATCGAGGGCGGCGATGTCTGTGGACTCGACCCAGCCTGAAACCGCCACGCGACCATCGCGCGCGTCGATGCCCACCGCGACGCGGCCCGGAAAAAATTGCGCGGCGTCGCGGACGAGGCCCGGATTGCGGGCCGCGGCCGTCCCCAGGATCACGCGGCTGATTCCGGCGTCCAGCCACATCTCGATAGTGCGCATGTCGCGCACGCCGCCCCCCAGTTGCACCCGCGCCCTGGTGGCTTTCAGGATCGCCTTCACTGCGGCGCCGTTGCGCGCCGCGCCGGCGACGGCGCCGTCGAGATCGACCACGTGCAGCCATTCAAACCCGCAATCCTGGAAGCGCCTGGCGGCGATGGCGGGGTCTTTTTCATAGACGGTCTTCTGTTCCAGATCGCCGTGCAGCAGCCGCACGACTTCACCGTCTTTCAGATCGATGGCCGGATAAATGATCATGGACGCCATTCCAGAAAGCGCGTCAGCAATTGCAGGCCGGCGCGCTGGCTTTTCTCGGGGTGAAATTGAACGCCTGCAAGATTGTCCTTGCAGACTGCGCTGCAAAACTCGGCGCCGTGCGTCGTGACCGCCGCAACGACGCTCTGATCGGCGGGCTTCAGCACATAGGAATGCACGAAGTAGAATTCCTGCGGCGGCGCTTGAAGGTCCGGGAACAAGGCCGAAACCCTTTTGGGCGTCACGGCGTTCCAGCCCATATGCGGAATTTTGAGCGCCGGATCGCCCGGCTCCAGGGCCGACACCTCGCCTTTGATCCAGCCGAGGCCCGCGAATTCGCCATGCTCAAGGCCGCGCTCGGCCATCAATTGCATGCCGACGCAAATGCCCAGAAACGGCTTGCCGCCTTTAGTTACGGCTTCTTCCATCGCTTCACGCATGCCCGCGACGGCGTTGAGCCCGTTGATGCAGTCGCCGAAGGCGCCGACGCCGGGCAGGATAACCCGATCCGCCTTGCGTACATATTCCGGATCGCTGGTGACATGGACGGCGGTCGACAGCTGAAGCGCGCCTGCGGCTTCAGCGACGGCGCGTTCCGCGGACCGCAAATTGCCGGATCCGTAATCAATGATGGCGATCGTCTGCATACGTCACAATGCGATTAAAGCACGCCTTTGGTGGAAGGTGCGCCGGTCAAGCGTGTTTCAGGTTCGACGGCGGCGCGCAACGCGCGCGCCAGGGCCTTATAGCAGGACTCGATAATATGGTGCGTGTTGTCGCCATAGAGAGTTTCTACGTGCAAACACACGCCGCCATGCTGCGCAAAGGCCTGGAACCATTCCTTGAAAAGCTCGGTATCCATCTCGCCGACCTTTGGGCGGTCGAACTTTACGCGCCAGATCAGATAAGGCCGATTGGCCAGATCCAGAGCGGCGCGCGACAGCGTTTCGTCCATCGGGATATAGGCGCTGCCGAACCGGCGGATGCCGGAAAAATCGCCCAGAGCTTCTTTCAGGGCCTGGCCCATGACGATGCCGGTGTCCTCAACGGTGTGGTGCATGTCGATGTGCAGGTCGCCTTTGGTGTTCACCACAAGGTCGATCGCGGCATGCTTGGCGAAGGATTCCAGCATATGGTCGAAAAAGCCGATGCCCGTCTCGATTTGCGCCTTCCCCGTACCGTCGAGCTTTAACTCGACGCTAATAGAGGTTTCCTTCGTTTTGCGCTCAATCTTGGCCCAACGCGGGGCGGCGGCGGCGGACATAGGGTTCTGACTCTCAACTTCCGAACGGCTGCGGCGCAAAAAATTCGCGCAAATCGCGCAAATATCGCCAATTCAGGCTTTTACCGCACCGCCGTTTAACTGGCCTCTAACAGACTTGGCGGAAGCATAGAACCGAAAACGCGATTCCGCCCCGAAACGCGCCCATTCAAAATCTGGACCTGATGCGCCGCCGCCCGACATCACCCGCAGGCAATTCAAACGCCGCCACGCCCCCGGGCTGGAGCATCCGTCGCGCCAGCCTGGCCGACAGGTTCGCGGGCGTGACCGCCTGGCTGCTTTTGGGCTCGACCGCCCTTGCGGGGAGCATGGCGGCCGGGGGGTATCTGGCCCAGGACCATTTTGCGGCCAAGGACCGGGCCCGCGCTATCGCGGACGTTTTCGCCCGGGCGCCGAAGGAAAAACAGGCCGAACTGAATAGGGTCGTGCGTGATCTCTTTCCCGGGGCTCAGTATGCGGTGCTGGATTCCGCTGGTGCGACGCTTTTGCGCGGCGGCTCGGATGCGTCATATCCTCGTCCGGATTTGTCGCTGCAGGCTCTTGAGCAGGCGCGCAGTCAGTCCAGCGCATCGTTAATCTCACAAATCGGTGCACCTGACGCCGTCCGCCACGTCGCCAAATCAGGCGGTCGCGCGGGCGAGCCTTATGTCGTCGTTGCGCGTGCGCCGTCGCCGAACGGCGAGCTCCAGATGGCGGGCGCGCTGGCCGCGATCCTCGCCGCGAGCGCGGGCGCGGGTTGGCTTGGATACAAGGCGGCCCGCAGCCGGTGCCGCCGCGCCTTGGCGCCGCTGAAAGACATCGCGCACGCCGCGCATTCCGTGTCGCACGAAAATTTTGAAGTCGACCTCGACGTTCAGAGCGGCGACGAGCTGGAAGCCACGGCGATGGCGTTCAAGCGTATGGCCCGGCGCGTGAGCGCGGGGGTTTCGCGTCAATTGAAAGCCCTGCCGCTAGACCCTGTGACGGGTCTGATAAACCGGGCGGAATTCGTAAAGCGCGCAGGCGTGTTTATCCAATCCGCCGAAGCCGCGCCCGCCGGCGCGCTGATCGTGTGCAATCTGGTGCGGTTCCGCCATGTGAACGAAAGCGTGGGCCAGGCCAGCGCCGACGCCGCATTGCGCGAATTGGCCGAAAAGTTCAAGGCCGCGACTCGCACCGTGCAGACGACTGGGGCTGTGCTCGCCCGCCTGGGCGCGGACGAATTCGCCCTCATCGCGCCGGGGATCGGTGACGCGCAGGGCGCCCATCTGTTGATGCGCGCCATGATCGCAGCCGCGTCGGCGCCAATTCCGGTCGAAGGCGGCGAAATTACGCTGACGGCGTCTGCTGGCGCTGTTCTGTACGACGGAGCCGAGAAGGACGTAGAGCGTCTGATCGGTCAGGCGCAGACCGCTTTGAAGCGGGCGCGGGCGGAACGGCCGGGCGTTGGCCGGGTGTATGCGGCCAATCTCGACAAACGCGTCGGCGAGGTCATCGCGGTGGAGGCGGCAATCCGCGACGCCATTTCTCGCGGACGCTTCATTCCTTATTTCCAGCCGAAGGTGGATCTGACTTCTGGCCGCATCACCAGCGTCGAAGCGCTGGCGCGCTGGGAAGTGCCGGGCCGCGGCGTCATCGAACCGGCCAAGTTTATTCCCGCAGCCGAAAACCTCGGTCTTATCAAGGAGATTGGTGAGGCCATTCTGCGTCAGGCCTGCACCGCCGCTGCGGAGTGGCGCAAAGACGGCTTGCGATGCCGGGTGGCGGTGAACGTCGCCCCCGCGCAATTCGACGAGCCCGATTTCGGCGCCAAGGTTCTGAAAACCATCCGTGAAACCGGCATCGCGCCCGAAATGCTGGAGCTGGAGATCACTGAATCCGCGGCCATGAAGAATCCTGCGGCGGCGCTGCGCCAGATCGCGCCGCTGCGAAAGGCGGGCGTGCGGCTGTCGCTCGATGATTTCGGGACCGGGCATTCCAGCCTGTCGGCCCTCACGCAAATGCCGTTCGACGTGTTCAAGATTGATCGCTCGTTCGTATCGGCGATCGGGCAGGATGAACAGGCCGAAGCGGTGGTCGATACGATCCTGGGACTCGCCCGCACACTGAACTTCGAAACCGTGGCCGAAGGCGTCGAGGACGTGCGGCAGGAGGCGTTCCTGCGCAAACGCGGCTGTACGCTCGGGCAGGGCTATCTTTACGGAAGGCCGATGCCACTGGCGGATTTTCTGACCATGGCTCAGGGCGCCAGCCGCCGGTCATTGCGCGCGGTCAGCTAGAAGCTGCATGGGCGGCGTCTCGCCCACTTGATCGAAAGTCCGCGCCGGGCCAAATCTTTGCCCATGACCAATTTTCCGCGTAGCGCCGCGCCCGGCGCCGACGACCCGAACAAATGGCGCTCCACCACGATCCTGGGCGTCCGCAAGGGCGGCAAGGTGATCATCGCCGGCGACGGCCAGGTGTCGCTGGGCCAGACGGTGATGAAATCCGGGGCGCGCAAGGTGCGCCGCCTTGCGGACGGCCGGGTTATCGCGGGATTTGCGGGCTCCACGGCGGACGCCTTCGCCCTTTTTGAGCGTCTTGAGACAAAATTGGAGCGTTTCCCCGCACAGCTTGCGCGCGCGTGCGTGGAGTTGGCGAAGGACTGGCGCACGGATCGTTATTTGCGCCGTCTGGAGGCGATGCTGATCGTTGCCGATTCGAAAGATCTGCTGGTGCTTTCCGGCTCCGGCGACGTGGTGGAGCCGGATGAGCCTATCGCGGCTGTTGGATCCGGCGGCTCGTACGCTCTGGCTGCGGCGCGCGCGCTTTATGAATACGAGGCCGACGCCGAAACGCTGGCGCGCAAGGCGATGAAGATCGCCGCTGACATCTGCGTCTATACAAACCACAATCTGACGATTGAGAGCCTGGATGCTCAATAAGGAAAGCCTCGGCAAACGGCTCGACGCCGCCGCCGCGGCTGGCGTCATCGACGCCGCGCAGGTCGGGCCGCTCACGGAATTTCTTGCGCGCGATTTCGAAGCGCCGCAGGCCGCGGCGACGATCTCCGGCGAGGAAGATCTGCGCTTTGTGCGCAATTTCCATGACGTGTTTTTGGCGACGGGGATCGTGCTGTTGAGCGTCGGCCTGGCCGTCACCACAGCCGTCGTGACGGAACATGCTGCGGGCGGACGCTTTGTCGTTGCGCTGACGGCGCTCTGCGGCAGCGCGATCGCGACCTGGGCGCTGGCGGAGGTTTTTTCCCGCCGCCGCCGCCTTTTTCTGCCGTCGATCGCCTTGTGTCTGTCGTTCGCGGCGTTTTGCATTTTCGCGGCGCTGACGGCCTATTCGATGATTGTTGGGCGTTGGGTAGACATCTTCAACACTGGATTCGGCGATGCGGCGCAGCTGGCGCGCGGCGCGGCGCCCGCCGCCGTAGCGGCCAGCCTCATCGCTGGAATTGCGTTTTACGCACGGTTCCGTCTGCCGTTCGCGATGGGGCTGACAGGTCTAAACGCCGTTCTTCTGGTCATAGCGATTGTGTTCTGGCTGAACCCGGATCTGCTGCGCAGTTTAAGCAGCGTGCTTATCCTGCTCGGCGGGCTGGGGATGTTTTTCGCCGGCGTGTGGTTTGATGCGCGCGATCCCAGCCGCGCGACGCGCATTTCCGACAATGGGTTCTGGTTGCATCTGGGCGCCGCGCCCCTGATCCTGAACGGCGTGCTGACCCTGGTTGGCGGCGGTATCATCGGAATTGTCGGCCGCGATGAGGGGCATTCGAATACGACGGCGGCCGTGGTGACCTTGCTGGTCGTCGCGGTTCTGGGCATGGCGAGCCTTCTCATCAACCGCCGGGCGCTGATCGTTTCGGCCTTGCTCAGCACCGGCTTTGCGGTGGGCGCCTTTATGAAGGCGGTGGGCATGGAGGCGGGCGGCCTCGCCGCCGCACCCTTTGTTTGTCTGGGCGGCGGCGTTGGTTTTTTGGGCGCCGGCTGGGCTTCTGCGCGAAGGAATTTGCTCAAGCGTGCGCCGCGCGACGGCGTCTGGGCCCGCATCTTTCCGCCCGAAGATTCCCTTGAAAACGCGCCTCGGACCGTAACAGCCGCATGACTGAATTCTCACCTCGCGAAATTGTTTCCGAACTGGATCGCTTCATCATTGGTCAGGCGGACGCCAAGCGCGCCGTGGCTGTCGCTCTGCGCAATCGTTGGCGCCGCCGTCAGCTCGATGATTCATTGCGCGATGAAGTCACGCCGAAAAACATTCTCATGATCGGGCCGACGGGCGTCGGCAAGACGGAAATCTCCCGCCGCCTGGCGAAACTCGCGCAGGCGCCGTTCCTGAAGGTCGAAGCCACGAAATTCACCGAAGTCGGCTATGTCGGCCGCGATGTCGAACAGATCGTGCGCGATCTGCTCGAGGTCGCGATCGGGCTGGTGCGCGAGCGGCGCCGGCGCGAAGTGCGCGCGCGCGCCGAACTGGCGGCGGAGGAACGCCTGCTGGACGCCTTGGTCGGCGCCGGCTCCAGCATGGTGACGCGGGATTCCTTCCGCAAGAAGCTGCGCGCCGGAGAGCTGGAGGACAAGGAAGTTGAGCTGCAGCTGGCCGATTCCTCCTCGCCGTTTCAGACGCTCGAAATTCCCGGCCAGCCGGGCGCCGGAATGGGCATGTTGAATTTGAGCGATCTGTTCGGCAAGGCGATGGGCGGGCGCACGCGCGCCGCGCGGATGCATGTGCAGGACGCGCGCGAACCGCTGATCCAGGAGGAGTCCGATCGCCTGCTGGATCAGGACCAGATCACGAAGGAAGCGATTTTCCTGACCCAGGAAGACGGCATCGTATTCCTCGACGAGATCGACAAGATCGCCGCGCGGTCCGAACGCTCCGGCGCGGACGTGTCGCGTGAGGGCGTGCAGCGCGATCTGTTGCCGCTGATCGAAGGCACGACGGTGTCCACGAAATACGGGCCGGTGAAAACGGACCATATCCTCTTCATCGCGTCGGGCGCGTTCCACATCGCCAAGCCTTCGGACCTGCTGCCCGAATTGCAGGGCCGCTTGCCGATCCGCGTGGAATTGAAGGCGCTGAGCCAGGAAGACTTCCGGCGCATTCTGACGGAGCCTGAAGCCAGCCTCATCAAACAATATATCGCCATCATGGCCACAGAAGGCGTGACGCTGGAATTCACGGACGACGCCATTGACGCCATCGCCAGCGCGGCCGTGGAAGTGAACACGAACGTGGAGAATATCGGCGCGCGGCGGCTGCAGACCGTGATGGAGCGGCTGCTCGACGAGGTCAGCTTTAATGCGCCGGACCGCTCGGGCGAGCATGTGAAGGTGGACGCCGCGTACGTAAAAGCGCGGGTGGGCGATTTGGCGAAAAATGCGGACCTGTCGAAGTTTATTCTGTGAGGCTGGCGTTCTCTTGAACGGTCCCGATGGCTTCTACGCACGCAAAACAAAGCGCGCAGCGTCATCTTGAAGCGTCTTCAGCCAGGCGTCGCTAGGTCACGCTGGCAAGAATTTCAGTGCAGAGACAGTTGTGTCATGCGGCCGCATGCACGCTGGATTGGCCCGATCCTCCTTGCGGAGCCATGGTAAATAAGCGGTTAAGCATTGCGTATGCTGCGCAAGCCCAGGCGCCGCGATTTCTCGAAGACCTTTCTGCTACTAACATTTGATGAGATGGTATGTTTACTATTCATCGATATGACATACAGCGTCTACGTTTGGATCTGGCTGAAGACGCCGCAACAGGAAGCTGAATGGAACGCCTTCTGAATCGCTGCTTCCAACAGACTTCCAGACGAGGTTTGTCTTAAGGGCGGAGAGGCGACCCAGAAGGCATCGGCGCGCATCATGGGCAATACAATCGATCAGAACTCCAAGTTTAATCTGTCGACGGCTGTCGTCCTGCTGCTTGATCGCAATACGCACAGCATGGATGTGGTCTCCCAGATCCTGACCGGTTTTGGCGTTCACCGCATTGTGCGGACCCAGACAGTGGCTGATGCGAACAAGGCGCTCAGCGGTCAAAACTTCGATTTGATCATCATCGACCCCGAACTGGAGGGCGAGGACGGATACGACTTCGTGCGGGACCTCCGCCACTCAAACTCCGGCAATCGTTTCACGCCGCTTTTAATCCTCAGCGGCCATGCGCGCGTTTCCCGCGTGTCGCTCGGACGCGATCGCGGCGCGAGTTTCTTCGTCGCCAAACCGATCACGCCCGCTGTGCTGCTCGAGCGTATTTACTGGGTTGCGGGCGACCGGCGGAAATTCGTGGAAGGCGATGGCGCCGCTTATGCCGGCCCGGATCGGCGGTTCAGGTTTCAGGGGCCGCCCGCGGGGTCGGATGGCCGGCGAGAAGGTGACTTGCCCGCCGAAATGGGCGCGCAGGTCGCGGATAATATGTCAGAGTCTGAACTCAGCGGCATGTTCAAGCCGCAGAAGGTTGTGATCTGACGCCGCAGGCGATCCCGCGGCCCGTTCCCTAGATCAAGCCATGCTTTTTCGCCAGTTCGGCGAGGTTCACCAGCGGCCGTGCGCCGTAATGGCTGATGCATTCGGCGGCGGCGAGGGAGCCCAGCCGCCCGCAGGTCTCCATCGATTTTCCCTTGGCGAGGCCGAACAGAAAACCGGCGGCGTATTGGTCGCCGGCGCCGGTCGTGTCGACCACCGTGGTGGGGTATGCGTCGATATGCAGATGCTGGCCGTTCACGATGATCGTTGAGCCTTTTTCAGAGCGGGTCACACATACCAGCGGGGCGCGATATTGCACGGCGTCCAGCGCGGAATCGTAGTCTGTCTCGTAGAGCGACGTGATTTCGGCTTCGTTGGCGAACAGGATGTCGACGTGGTTGTTCAAGAGGGGGTGGAACGACTCGCGATGGCG
>CAYNCS010000027.1:0-5452 GCA_964395875.1 uncultured Caulobacteraceae bacterium
CGGTCGTCCTGCGCCATCGATGCGTCCAGCGCGCCGCGCACGGCTTCGATCATGTTCATCCGCGTCATTGGTCGCGCTCCGATTCTGCGCGCTGACGGACCAGATGCGGCGGGAGCTCGGAATAGACGTCGTCGAACATTTCGGCGGGCGCGGGATGGCGGCCTGTTTTCAGCGTACCGATGGCCTCGGCTTCTTTCTGGATGGCGATGACCTCGTCGGTGATTTCCGCTTCGGCCTGGGTGTGACGCTCCTCGCTCCAGGCGCCGTCATGGATCAGATGCGTCTTCAGCCGGTCTATCGGGTCGCCCAGCGGCCAGATCACGCCTTCATCCTTGGGCCGGTAAATGGTGGGGTCGTCCGAGGTCGAATGGGCGCCGCGCCGATAGGTGACGTGCTCGATCACGGTCGGGCCGAAGCCTTTGCGCGCGCGCTCCGCCGCCCATTTCGCCACCGCGTTCACGGCCAGATAATCGTTGCCGTCGACGCGCAAGCTGACCAGGCCGAAACCCGCGCCGCGCGCCGCGAAGGAATCCGACGCGCCCTTGGCGATGCCCTGAAAGGTCGAGATCGCCCATTGGTTATTGACGATATTGAGCACGACAGGCGGCTTGTAGGTCGAGGCGAAGACGAGCGCGGCGTGAAAGTCCGCTTCCGCCGTCGAGCCTTCGCCGATCCATCCGGCGGCGACCCTGCGCTCGCCGCTGATCGCCGCCGCCATGGCCCAGCCCACGGCCTGTATGGTTTGCGTCGCGAGGTTGCCCGAGATGGTGAAGAAGCCGAATTCCTTCGACGAATACATCACCGGCAATTGCCGTCCCGCCAGCGGATCCTGCTCGTTGGAATAGATCTGGTTCATCATCTTGATGAGCGGATAGCCTGACGCGATGAGAAGGCCCTGCTGGCGATAGGTCGGGAAATTCATGTCGCCGGGCTGCAGGGCCTTGGCGAAGGCGCAGGCCACTGCCTCCTCGCCCAGCGCCTGCATGTAGAACGAGGTCTTGCCCTGACGCTGCGCCATCAGCATGCGCGCATCGAAGGCGCGCAGACGCATCATATCCCGCAGGCCGGAGAGCTTTTCTTCGGCGGAAAGAGAGTTGGCCCATTCGCCGATGGCCGCGCCGTCGTCATGCGTGACGCGGACGATCTCATAGGCGAGGCCGCGCGCTTCCGCGGGTTTAATGTCGAGCGGCGGTCGCGGCACAGCGCCCGCGCGGGGAATAGGAAAATCGCTGAAGTCCGGGGCGCTGTCCGGCCGGTGCGCCGGTTCGGGGACGTTCAGAAAGGGCTTATGATCGGGCATCAAGTGACCTCAGATCATAATATAGGGTGATTTTGCGGTAGAGCGATACGGCGCCTGCGTGGCGCCGCATCGCACAAAACCAAATGCCTTATTGCGTCAGCTTCAGCCCCGGCAGCCTGCCTGCCGCGCGCCACTCGCTGAGCACCTGCGTGAAGCCCGCCGATCCGCCGCCATAGAAGGAGGAGCGGATGTCCGCCTCCGTCATCTTGCCTTCATTGTTGCGATAGCTTGGCGTGCATTCCTCGTTGAAGCGCTGCGCCGGCACCGACATGGCTACGATCGTATCGCACCATTCCTTCTCGGCTTCCGGCGTCACTTCCAGCACACGCGCGTTCTTCGCACGCGCCTCGGCGATGATATAGGCAATGTGCGTGGTGAGGTCGGCCAGGATGTGCGTGTAGTTCGGCGTGCCGCCGACATGCGCGGTGCCGGAAATCACGAACGCATTCGGAAAGCCGTTTACGTGCATGCCGTGCATGGTCATGACGCCGTCTTTCCATTTTTCGGGAATGGTGACGCCGCCGCGGCCGATGACGTCCATGCTGGTCTGGCGCTTGTAGTCTGTGCCGACTTCAAAGCCGGTCGCGAAGATCAGGCAATCGAGCTTGTAGTGTTTGCCGCCGACGATCACGCCGTCTTCGGTGACGCGCTCGACGCCGCGGCCGTCGGTGTCGACCAGCGTGACGTTCTGCCGGTTGAACGTGTCCAGATATTGATCGTGGAAACAGGGCCGCTTGCAGAACTGATTGTACCAGGGCTTTAAGGACTCGGCGGTCGCCTTGTCCTTCACCACCTCGTCGATGCGCGCCCGGATCGCCTGCATCTTACGGTAGTCGTTGATTTGCGCCGGTTCGGCGATTTCTTTCGGCATGCCGTCCACCAACACGCCGGGAAGGTTGCGGAACACATAGGTCCAGCCGTCGCCCACCAGATCCTCGTCCTGATGGCCGCCGTTCACGAGGATGTTGAAATTGTCCATCCGCTTGCGCTGCCAGCCGGGCTCAAGCGTTTTCACCCATTCAGGATCGGTCGGCTTGTTGCCGCGATAATCGACGGCGGACGGCGTGCGCTGAAACACAAAGAGTTGCTTCGCCGAGGCGCCGACATGCGGGATGCATTGCACGCCCGTGGCGCCGGTGCCGACCACGCCCACGATTTTGTCGGCGAGGCCGGTCATGTTTCCGTTCGAGTCGCCGCCGGTATAGGCATAGTCCCAGCGACTGGTGTGGAAGGCCTTGCCCTTGAAGGTTTCGAGGCCCGGAATGCCCGGCAGCTTCGGCTGCTGGAGGAAGCCGGCGCCGAGCACCAGATAGCGCGCCTTCACCATGTCATCGCGATTGGTCTTGATGATCCAGCGCGCGGACGTCTCATCCCAGCGCGCTTCCTTCACTTCGGTCTGCAAGAGGGCGCCGTCATAGAGTTCGTATTTGCGGGCGATTGCCAGAGCGTGGCCCAGGATCTCCGGCGCCTTGGAATATTTCTCCACCGGCATGTAGCCGAGCTCTTCCAGCAGCGGGATATAGATATAGCTCTCGATGTCGCAGGCCGCACCCGGATAGCGGTTCCAGTACCAGGTGCCGCCGAAATCCCCGCCCTTTTCGATGATGGTGATGTCGTTCACGCCAGCTTCGCGCAGGCGCGCGCCCATCAACAGGCCGCCAAAGCCGCCGCCGATCACCGCGACTTCGGTTTCCTTCTCGACGGGGTCGCGCTCGATGCGCGGCGTATGCGGGTCGTCGGCGAAATGAGCAAATTCGCCGGAGACGGGGATATATTGCTCAATGCCGTCGGACCGCAGGCGCTTGTCCCGCTCTGCCAGATATCTGGCGTGCAGGGCCTCAGGATCGAATTCCAGGCCCTCTTTGCTTACGTCCGTCATGCCCGCGTCTCAGCTCCCTCGCGCGCCGGGTGGCCCGGCGCGTGTTGTTTCTTGAGGCGTTTATAGCAGACTCTAAATTCACTAGGCCAAGAGTTTGTGCATTTCCGGCTTTAGCCGCCCTTGATGAATTCCGAATAGGCCGGATGGTGCGCCAGGAGCCCGCCGTCGACCGCGATGATCTGGCCGGTGATGAAAGAGCCCCCCGGCGAGGCCAGGAACACCACCGTCGCCGCCACGTCCTCCGGCGTGCCCAAGCGCGGCGCCAGGGCGCTGCGTTCGTAGATGGCGATCTGCTCGGCGGAGAGGTTCCTACGCAGCGGCGGCGTGTCCATGATGCCCGGCGCCACGGCGTTGCAGCGGATGCCCTGTTTGCCATGGATCGTGGCGACATATTGCGTCAGCGCGTTCAGGCCGCCCTTCGATACGCCATAGGCCGCGCGGCCCAGGTCGCCCGCCATCCCGGAGATCGAGGAGGTGTTGATGATGGCGCCGCCGCCGCGCTTCAGCATGTGCGGGATCGCATATTTGCAGCCTAGCATCGGCCCGCGCAGATTCACCTCCATGGTCTTGTCCCAGAGGGTGGTGTCCATGCTGAGGATGTCGATGTCCTTCAGGATGAAATCCGGGCCGGAGGCGGCGGCGTTATTGTGCAGGATGTCCAGTCCGCCGAAATTCGAGATCGCGGCGTCCACCATGGCGATGATGTCGGACTCGACTCCGACGTCCGTGCGCACGCCGATGGCCTTGCCGCCTTTAGCTTCGATCTCGCCGGCGACGCTATCCGCGCCCGCGCCGTTAAGGTCGGAAACGACAACCGCCGCGCCTGCATCCGCCAGCGCCAGCGCAGTGGCGCGCCCGATGCCGGACGCAGCGCCGGTGACGATGGCGACCTTGCCGGCAAGAACCTTGTCCATCGCGGACCTCCCTCTGATCTGGCCTTGATTTTATGAGGGAAGGATGCGCGCCGCCCATCCGGAAGGTCAATCGCGCTGCTTGACTTCACGGATAGGCGGATGCCCCTTCGCGTGAACTTCAAGGAGGCGGCATGGCGGCCGAAACGATTTTCATCGGGACAGACAACGCGGATGCGCGCGGCATCGCCGATGCGCTCGGCGCGCGATTTATCGCCGTTCCCGCGGCGGAGAACGATCAGGCCTGGGTGCAGTGGCGCGAGGGTCTGAAGACCGAAACGCCCTCGCCCAAGGTCGTGGTTTCGCTGTTGCCAGAATTGCCGCCGCAGGCGCCGTTGGCGGAGCTGAGCAGCGCCGAGTGGCTGGCGCGCGGCGAAACGCCCTTGCTGCGCTGGATGGAAGCGCTGGCGACAGCCGCGCCCTTGTGCGCCGATAAGGGCGCGCTCGTCGCGGTCGTGGATTGCGCCCCGCCTCTGGATTCCGCAGGCCTGGCGCCGGAAGCAGGCGTCGCCGAAGGCGTGGAGGCGCTGATGCGCTCGCTCTCGCTGTCGGAAGGCAAACGCGGCGTGCGCGCGAACGCGGTGGTGACGCCTGCGCGCATCGTGACCAAACCGATCGTGGCGCCCGCGCCGCCGCTGGAAGGCTTTCCAGGATCGTTGCGCGAAGACGTGGTGCGCACAGTGCGCCTGCTTCTGTCGGATGATGCGAAATATCTGAGCGGGCACACGCTGCCCGCCGATCGGGGGCGGTCATGGTAGAAAGACCCAGCGTTTTCATCACGGGCGCCAGCGGCGGCGTGGGCGAGGGCATTGCGCTGGCCTGCGGCGAAGCGGGCTGGAGCGTCTGGATCGCCGCCCGCCGCGCCGAACAGGGCGAAGCCGTGGCGCGGCAGGTCGATGCGCTTGGCGGCAAGGGGCATTTCGTGGCCTGCGATGTGGCCGATGAAGACTCTATCGCCAAGGCGCTTGAGATGGTCATGGGAACCGATGGCCGTCTCGACGGCGCGGTGCACAACGCCACCAGCGGCTCTTCGGCGACGAAGCATGACTCGCTGCACACCTTCACGCAGGAGGAAATGCGGGAGCAGATCGCCGTGTCGGTGCGCGGCTCTTATTTCCTCGCGAAACTGGCCTTCCCGCATCTGAAAAAGACGCAAGGGGCCTTGGTGTTGCTCACCTCCGAAGCGGGTTTCGAAGGCAAGGCCAAGCTGCCGGTCTATGCCGGCGTAAAGGGCGCGCAACGCGGTCTTGGCCGGGCGCTGGCGCGCGAATGGGGCCCGGAAGGGGTGCGCGTAAATTGCATCGCGCCGCTGGCGAACTCGCCGGCAATGGTCGTCGCCTTCAAAAACGATCCGGCGATGGA
>CAYNCS010000027.1:5552-26523 GCA_964395875.1 uncultured Caulobacteraceae bacterium
TATTTGACGAGCAGATCCAGCGTTTCCGGCCCGTATTCCATCGGGTGCGCGACGCAATGCCATTCCCAGCCCGGCTTGAATTGCAGCGATCCCTGCGGGAACAGCGCAATCATCTCCTCAAGCACCACGCGCCCGACCATGCGGGTCAGGTGATTGCCCAGGCACGTATGCGGGCCCATGCCGAAGGACAGGTGCGGCGCGGGATTCACCCGATCAAGGCGGAACGTCCCCGCATCGGGATAGGCGTCCGGATCGCGGTTCGCCGCCGCGATGCCCAGCATGATGTGCTCGCCCTTCGGCACAGGAACGCCGCCGATCTCGCCGTCCTCGCGCGCGGTGCGGAACAGGAACGCCACCGGCGCCTCAAAACGCAGGGATTCGTCGACCGCCGCAGGTATCTTCGACGGATCGTCGCGCAGGTTTTGCTGGAATTGCGGGTCGCGCACAAAGCGGTATTGCAGATTGCCCAGCATGTAGGTCGCGGACAGCGAGCCGGAGAGGATGTTCACCATCAGCGTACGGATGTGATGGGCGCCGATGCTCCAGCCGCTGTCGTCCTTCGCCTGAACCATTGTGGTGATCAGGTCGTCCGGCGCGTTGGCGCCGGCCTTCTGCCGCTCAATGATCAGCGCGTCCAAGGCCGCCGAGAATTCCGGGAAGGCGCCCTGAATGCCGACGCCGCGCTCGGTCTTGCCATGCGACGGCCAGGTGGAGTGCAAAAGTTCGCTGCACCACTCCATCATCTGGTCGTGCTGGTTGTCCGGCACACCCATGACATGCGCGGAGACGGAGCCGGGCAGCACGATGGACAGCGCCGCCATCAGATCGCCGCCGCCGGCATCCTTGAACTTTTGTAGCCGCCGCCGCACTTCAGAGCGCGTCCAGCTTTCCGCGTTCGCCGCCGCGCGCGGCGTGAAGCAGCGCATCAGGATCATGCGGATCTTTGGATGCAAAGGCGCGTCGATCTCGCCCAGAAAACTTTCCTCGATTGGCACCACGACGCCCGGCGCGCGCATGTCGCCAACGGAAGAATACTTCGCCGCGTCCATGAAGGCGTCGCGCGTGTCTGTGTAGCGCGTGGTCAGCGTCAGGCTCGGCCCCGGATGGCACACGGGCTTGGACGCACGGATGCGATCCATAAGTTCGAAATTCTTGGCTTTGGAGGAATCCTGCGGATCGAACGCGAATTCTTCATCGACGGCGTGGTTGCCCATATCGGTTCCTCGTTAGAATGTTATCGGCGCGTGCGCGATGCCACGCGTCGGCACCAGCTGATTGCGCACCAATTCGCTCTCCACGACTCTGTATTCCGGCGCAATCTCAAGCAGCGCCTGCAGCGCCACTTTGGTTTCAAGCCGCGCGACGGCGGCGCCGAGGCACGTGTGGATTCCCTGGCCGAAGCCCCAGTGCGATTTCACGCGCGGCCGGTCAAAATCCAGTTGCTCGGGGTTTTCGAACACCGTCTCGTCGTAATTCGCGGCGCCGTACAGGATCAACACCTGGTCGCCGGCGGGAATGGTGACGCCGTGCAAAGTCACGTCCTCGGTCGTCGTGCGCGCCAGACCCTGCACCGGAGAGACGAAGCGCATCAGCTCGTCGACCGCGACGTTCCAGAGCGCAGGCTCATTCACCAGCCGGGCGCGTTGTTCGGGGTTGCGGCCCAAGGCGACGATCGAATTGGCGATCATGTTCATCGTGGTGTTCTGCGAGGCGTCGTGCAGCAGCGAACAGAACCCGCCGATTTCCTCGTCGGACAGCTCCACGCTTTCCTTGTCGTGATGCAGGATTTGAGAGATCAGATCCGCGCCGCCTTTTTTCTGGCGGCGCTCGGCGACCAGCCGTTCCCAATACTGGCCCATCTCGCCATAGGCTTTCAGCGCCGCCGGGCTGGTGAAGTCGTTGCCGGCCAGCGTATCCAGATTCCATTTCAGGAATTGTGCACGGTCCGCCGTCGGCAGATCCATCAGCGAGCACATGGTGAGCGTCGGGATCATGTGCGCGTAATCGGTGGCGGCGTCCAGGCGCCCTTCGCTGGCATGCGGGCGCAACAAATTGCGCGCCGCCGCCATGATCGCGCCTTCCAGGTCCGCCACGCGCCGCGGCGTCAGCACGCGCGCCAGAATGGCGCGCAGCTCGTCGTGGCGCGGCGGGTCCATGTTGAACATGTTGGGCGGGATCAGCGAAATGTCGGTGTCGATCAGCGTGCCCTTGGCCGATGAGAAGCGCCGCCAGTCTTTCAGCGCGGAATCGATGTCGGCGGCGCGGCTGAGCATCCAGTAATGCGGCCAGATGCGGTGATTGGGGATGGCGCGCTTGTAGACTGGATGATCGCGGCGCATGACTTTGTAAGCCGAGAACGGATCCTCGAAGTTCTTTGCATCGAATGGATCGAACTCGAACGGCGCGCTCAAAACCATCTCCCCCCGGGATTATCTGCAGGCCGGACTATATTGACCGGGCGGCCGGCCCGCCTCGCTTTGACAAGGCTTTTCCGGCGACGCGGAAAATCAGGCGCCCGTGGGCGATTGGACCGGACCGCCGCGTTGCGTCCAGCGCTTTGGCGCTTATGATTTCAGCGAAATTTCTAAGCACAGCGCGCGAAGCGCCGAGGGAGGACGTCATGCTCGGATTGGACGGCAAACGCGCTTTGATCATCGGCGGCGGACGCGGCATGGGCGAGGCCAGCGCCCTGATGCTGGCCGAGGCGGGCTGTTCGGTCGCCATCGTGGACGTGGAGTCCGAGCGCGCCGAAAGCGTCGCCGCCGCCGTCGCGAAGCTCGGCCGCAAATCCTATGCGGTCACGGCCAACGTTCTGCAGGACGACAAGACGGTGAACGCAGCAGTCGCCGAAGCGGAACAGAAGCTCGGCGGCCTCGACATTCTGGTGACGATCGTCGGGCAGGCGTTGTTCAAGCCGCTGCTCGAGTTGACGGCCGAGGATTGGGATTTCGATCAGAATCGCAATCTGCGTTACGTGTTTTTCGCCGCGCGTGCGGCGGCCGCCTCGATGATCAAGCGCAAGGTCGCCGGATCGATCGTCTGCATCGCCTCGGTGGACGGCGTCGTCGGCTCGCCGGGCCACGCCGCATACGGCGCGGCCAAGGCCGGGCTGGTCAGCCTGGTGAAAAGCATGGCCGCCGAATGGGGGCGGGAAAATATCCGCGTCAACGCCGTCGCGCCGGGCAGCATCACCACGCCGCGCCTGCCGGAAACGCCGCAATCGCTCGCCATCATGGAAAACAGCGTCGTGCCTTTAGGCCGCCCGGGTACGGTGAAGGAAATCGCCGGCGCCGTGACGTTCCTGGCCTCGGATATGGCGGGCTACGTCACCGGTCAGACCTTGATGGTCGACGGCGGCTGGACGGCGGCCAACATCTTCGACCCACGCATCTTCCAGGTGAAGACGTCGAAGGGTTAGGCTTCGGAGGCGCTGCGCGCCGCGATCAGAAACGCATTCATCGCCTGCAGCGCGTCGCGCGCCGCCTGCGTGTTTGCTTCCAGCATCGGCCAGACATGGCCGGAATTTTCCGCGACATGAAGCGTCACGGTCTTGCCGCCGCGCGCCAGTTTCTCCGCGAATTTGATCGCTTCGCCCAGAAGCACTTCCTTGCCGCCGATCAGAACCATGGTGCGCGGAAACGCCGCCGCGTCGGCGTTCAGCGGCGAGACCAGCGGATCCTGCGCCGGGTGCCCCTGCAGATACATTTCCGCGCATTCCAGCATATTGGCGCGGGAGAAGAAGCGGTCTGTCTCGGCGCGGGACGTATAGGTTTCGTCCTGCGCCAGCAGATCCAGCATCGGCGAGATCAGCACCAGAGCCTGCGGCGGCCGCGCCCGCCCGCGATGCGCGGCGAGCGCCAGCGACGCGGCCAGACCGGCGCCCGCGGAATCGCCCGCGACGATGACGGGCAGCGCCGCGCTGAGTTCGGCGTATATCCCCGCTACATCATGCAAGGCGGCGGGAAAGGGATGCTCCGGCGCCAGGCGATAATCCGGCACGATGATGGTGCAGCCGGTGGCCTCACGCAGCGAGTCCGAATAGGCC
Organism: uncultured Caulobacteraceae bacterium; assembly: GCA_964395875.1. GTDB lineage: Bacteria > Pseudomonadota > Alphaproteobacteria > Caulobacterales > Aquidulcibacteraceae > JBEVJO01. The sequence goes on from CAYNCS010000027.1 coordinate 9,598, forward strand.
GCCCAGGGTTCCGGCGCGCCCATGCGATATCCGCCGCCGTGCAGGTACAGGATCGTTCCGCCGTGCGCGCGGCGGGAACGAAACAACAGGCAGCGCACGCCCGCGATGTGCGTCGTCTCGCAGTCGATATTGGGGTCAAGCGGAGCCGACGCAACCGCCGCACGGCGCTGCGCCAGCTGTTCGCTCGCCGCATAACCTTTGCGTTCCGGCGGCAAGCTCCAGTCGAACAATTCGTCGCGCATGATTGTGTCCTGCGAAAAGGCTCAGGATTTGTTCTTCATGCCCGCCAGGAAGGTGAGCACGAACTCGCCGCTCTGTGCGAAGGCCGAGGCGTGCCCGAGCTGGTGAATGTCGAAACAGCTTTGCAGCGCCGCCTGTTGGCCCATCACGTCCATCGTCTGATTCACGGCGCGCTTGGCCATGGCCAGCGCGTGCGGATGTTGCTGCGCGATTTCCTTCGCGAGCTTGCGCGCTTCCACATCGAGGTCGGCCAAAGGCACGACCCGGTTCACCATGCCGCGCTTTTCCGCCTCGATGGCGCTCACAGGTTTCGCGGTGAACAGCATTTCCTTGGCCTTGCGCGGGCCGAGCTCCCAGGTGTGGCCGTGATATTCCACGCCGCCGATCCCCATCATCACCACAGGGTCGGAGAAGAAGGCGTTGTCCGCCGCCAGGATCAGATCGCACGGCCAGGCCAGCAACAGGCCGCCGGCGATGCAGCCGCCCTGCACCGCGGCGATGGAGGGTTTGGCCACATCGCGCCAGGCGCGCGAATAGCCGAGATAGCGCTTGGCTTCCCATTCGTGGATGCCCAGCAGGCCGCGCTCGGGGATCGTCGTCGCGATGCGCTTGAACGAGCCCTTTTCGACGGCTTCCGGGCTGATGTCGTGGCCGGAGGAGAAATGCGGACCTTCGGCCCGCAACAGGATCACGCGCACGTCTTCATCTGCGGCCGCGCGCATCCAGGCGTCGTTGAGTTCTTCCAGGAATTGTTCGTTCTGGGCGTTGCGCTGCTTCGGCCGGTTCAGCGTGATGACCGCCACCCGATCTTCGACGTCGTAAAGGATGTATTCGGCCATATCGTTCTCCCTGAAGCGTAACCCTAATGCGCGCGGCTCCGGCGGCGCAGCGTGGGTTGAGCCCTTCCGTATCTGCGGAATGAGCCTCTGTTTGACATGACAAGCCCTCCGCCTAAAGCCAAAAGACACTGTATCTTAGGCCAGTATTCTTTGGGCGCTTCATGGATCTCGAACTGAAAGATCAGCAAGTCATGATCCAGGATGCGGCCGCGAAGTTCTTCGCCGCCGAAGCGCCGTTAAGTCTGGCGCGCGAGACGGGGTTGAAGCGGGCCGATTCCGGATTGTGGCGGGCGGCGTTTGAGACTGGTTTCCTGACGATGCGGACGCCCGAAAGCGCGGGCGGCGCCGGCGCGGGACTTTTGGATGCGGCTTTGGTCTGCGAAGCGGCGGGTAAAAACGTCGCGCCTATCCCGCTGTGCGACGGCATTGCGGCCGGCGCGTTGCTGGGCGGCCTGAACAGCGCTGAAGCCGCGCTCGAACATCTGCAAAGGCAGCCGGTCGCGCTCGGCGGCCCTGAACCTTTCGCCAAGATTGTGCTGGACGGCGACAAGCTCGTGCTGCGCGCGGATGGTCAGGCGGACCTTGTGCTCGGGGCCGGCAACGACATGGCCGCACGCTATGAAGCCGCGCTGATCGAGCGCGATCTGCTGCGCGCGGCGTGGCTCGCTGGCGCGGCGGAGCAGGCCGTGCGCCTTGCGGCGGCCTATGCCTGCGAGCGCAAGCAATTCGATCGCCCGATCGGCTCGTTTCAGGGCATCGCCTTTCCGCTCGCCGAAGCGATCTCCGACGTCGAAGCCGCGCGGCTGATGGTCTGGCGCGCAATCTGGGCCATGGCGGAGGGCAGGGCTGAGGCGGGAGCGAATGCGGCCATGGCGGTCTGGTGGGCGTCCACCATGGCGCGCCGCGCCGCGCGTCCGGCGCTGCGCACCTTCGGCGGCTATGGCCTGTCCACCGAATACGACATTCACTTGTACTTCCTGGCGATCCATCACGTCGCTTTGTTGAACGGCGACCCGGATCTGTTGCTGCCGGAAATCGGCGCGCGGCTGTGGCTGGGCAAGAAGCCGGCGCTGCCGGATGCGGGCGCCCCGGGCCTCGAAATGGGCTTTGGTGAAAAGGCGGAGGAATTCCAGAAAGCAGCGCGAGCATTTTTCGAGGCGGAACTGACGCCGGAACTCATCAAGAAGCGCCATCACTCCACCGCCGGCCACGATTGGGGCTTTCACAAAAAGCTCGCGGAGGCTGGCTTCGCCTATCCCGAATGGCCGAAGGAGTTCGGCGGCGAGGGGCGCTCCGCCATGGAATCCGCCGCGCTCGGTCGCGTGTTCGAGGAGTTTCGCTGGACGCGCACGCCCATCGGCTGCACCAATATGGGCGCCCGCATGGTCATGCTGTTCGGCTCGGACGAATTGAAGGCTGAGGTGCTGCCGAAGATCGCGGCGGGCGAAGCGCTTTCCTGCCTGGGCTTCACGGAGCCGGAATCCGGATCGGATATGTACGCCGCCCGCACGCGCGCGGTGCGCGACGGCGATGATTGGCTGATCACCGGCCAGAAAATGTTCACCACCGGCGGGCATCTGTCGCAATACGTGCTGATGCTGGCGCGCACCGATCCGGCGCAGACCAAGCATCGCGGTTTGACGATCTTCTTCGTCCCGATGGATTTGCCGGGCGTGGCGATCCAGCCCGTGAAGACCATGCAGGACGAGCGCACCAACATCACCTTTTACGACAATGTGCGCGTGCCGGACCGCTATCGTCTCGGCGAAGTGGACGGCGGCCTGAATGTGATGGCGGCGGCCATGGGCATCGAACATGGCGGCGAAGGCTATCACATGCTGCACTACACGTTGATGAGCGCCGCTGAGAAATGGGCGCTCAGCGAAAGGAACGGCGCCCGCCCGGTGGACGATCCGCGCATTCGCGGCGGCGTGGCCAAAGCCGCGACGCACATCGCGTTGGCGGATCTGCTGTGTCGTCGCGCCATCTGGGCGGCGGAGAACGGCAAGGCCAATCGCTATTTCGGCCCGATGTCCAAATATTTCGCGACGCAAGTCTATATGGATGACGGCGCCGATCTGCTGGCGTTGACCGCGCCGGAATCTCTGTTCGCGAACACGCCGGAATTGGCCGACATCGAGGCGCGGCATCGGCAGGCCATCAGCCAGACGATCTATGGCGGCACGTCGGAAGTGCACCGCGGCATCATCGCGCAATTCGCGCTGGGCCTGCCGAAATCGACGTAAGAAGCCCGCGGCTCAGAAGAGCTGCTTCACCGCCGCAAGGTTCACTTTCATCGACGGCGTGCGCGGCAGCGCGTCGAGGATCTTGATCTCGGCGGGCACATGCGTCGGCGCCAGATGCGCGCGCGCGTGCTTGTCCAGCGCCGCTGCATCGACAACCGGCGCGCCGGGACGCAGCTCCACCGCCGCGACGGGGACCATGCCCAGCCGCGCGTCTTCCTTGCCGACCACCACCGCGTCGCCCACCGATGGATGCGTGCGCAGAACTTCGGCGACGCGCTCGGGCAGGATCTTGAAGCCGCCGCGCACAATGGCGCCGTCATAGCGCCCGCGATGGAACAGGAAGCCGTCCTCATCGATGTAAGCAAGATCGGTCGTGCGCACCCAATCGGGGCGCACCGCTGGGCACAATACTTCCATCAGACCTTCCTGGCCCGCGGGCACTTCCTGGAAGGTTTCGGGGTCGACGATGCGCAGCTCCACGCCCGTCATGGCGCGCCCGGCGCTGCCGCGCTTGCGCGGGCCGAACTCGGCGTAGTCTTGCGGCGTCCAGCGCGCGATCGTGCCGCAGAATTCCGTGGCGCCCAGGCCCCACAAAAGCGGGATGCCGTAACGCTTCTCGAAATTGTCGTGCAGATCGGAATCGATCGGCGCCGAGCCGCCGGAGATCGACGCCACCGTCCCCAAATCTTCCTTCGACACGTTGGCGTCATAGATCATGCGGATCGCAGCGGGCGGCAGGCCAAGCGTCGGCGGCTTGTGCCGCGCGATGATGCCGATCAGTTCGGGCACGTTGAAGCGCTCGATCAGCACCAGCGGCACGCCGTGATAGGCGGCGGCGGTGAGCAGGCACACGCCGCCCACGCCGCCCAGCGGCCAGGTATTGATCATGGCGGGCGGTTCGCCGCCGGCTTCCGAACCGGGCGCGCTGCCCACGGCGCGCTCCAGCAGACGCATCGGCATCAGGATACGTTTCGGCGTGCCCGTCGTGCCGCTCGACAACACTTCGACGCCGGCTTCCGCGGGCGCGTTCTCATTGAACGCCGCCGCCCTGGCCGGGTCGGCGTTCAGCTTTTTCGCAGGACCGCCTTTGATCGAGCCCAGCGCAATCACGGCGCGGCCGGTTTCCGCGCACACGCCTTCGACCGCCGCAACATCGTCGTCGGCCGCCAGGATCCCGGCGGCGGGAATGTCGCGCACTGCCGCTTCCATCGCCGCGGGCGGCAGGAAGGCGTAGATGAAGCTCAGGGAGCGATTGTGCGCGAGGGCCGCGATGATCGCGCTGGCGTGCACGTCGCGATTGCGCACCACCAGGGCCACGCGTCCGCCCGTGGGCACGCCGGCGGCGATCAATTGCGTCTCGAGCGCCTCGCCATAGCGCGCGACGTCGCCCCACGTGCTCCACGCTCCGCCAAACTCAATGCCGTTCACGGCCGCTTTGTTGGAAAGCGTGTCCTGAAGGCGCCGGACGACGTCACTCATGAATCAGTTCCGCACGCCTTCGAGAAGGCCCTTCAGATTGGACGACATGATCTGCTCCTTTGCAGCCATGTCGTAGGAGGTCAATTCCTCAACGAAGTCGAGCGGGTGCTCGGTGCCTTCCGGATGCGGATAATCGCTGCCGAACAGGATGCGGTTGGTCTGCATGATCGTGCCCAGCTTGGCCCAATCGTCCTCGACGAAGGGCGCGACAAACACGTTCCGGTGAAACGCCTCGACTGGGTCGGATTTGAATTTCTGCGGCATCTGGCCATAGACGTAAGCAAGCGTGTCGAGGAGCGTCGGCACCCATTTCGCGCCGTTTTCGACGCTGACCAGCCGCACGTCCGGATGGCGGTCGAACACGCCGCCGCAGATGATCGCGGCTATGGTGTCGGAGATCGCACGGTCGATCAGCCGCATGCAATTCACCAGCGGATCGGATTCGAACGGCAGCCATTCCGCGCCGCCGGTCCACATCTTGATCAGATGGTCGTAATCGGAATTCGAGGCGTGGATCGAGACGAAGATCTTCGCCTCGGCCACGCGGGCCCAGAACGGATCGAAATCCTTAAGGCCCATCGAGCGGCCGCCGCGATAGCCCGGCACCGGCGACGGGCGCAGGTTCACCGTGCGCGCGCCCTGCTTCAGCAGCCACTCGAGCTCGGCCAAAGCGCGGTCCATATCGGCGAGGCTGATCACCGGCACCGCGAACAGACGGCCCTCGCGGGCGAAGCCCCATTCCTCTGCGGTCCAGGCGTTCAGCGCATGGACGGCGTCGTGCATCAGTTCGTGATTGTAGGAGAGGCCATGCTCGATCACAGAGAACAAGGTTGGAAACATCAGGGCCGCATGCACGTGCTGTTCGTCCAGCAGCGGCAGCCGATCTGCGCCATAGCGCCACGAAGCCGGCGGCGCGACTGCCTTGCCCGCCAGTTCCCGCATGGACAGGCCTTCTGTATTTTCGGCCCGGTAATATTTCAGGTGCGTGCCGGGCGCCGCGACGCGCTCGAAGGTCGGGTTCGGCAGATAATCGGAAATGACGGAATTGATCGCCAGGCGTTTGCGGCCATTGGCTTCAGTGATCAGACGAAAATCGCGCGCCCACTTCTTCGGCATGTGGCGGAAGATGGCGTCTTCGGGCTCGTAGAAATGATTGTCGGCGTCGTAGACCTTGAAGGGCAAAGGTGCGTTCATCTGAAGACTCGCGGGTTTCGGCTCTCGAAGCTCCTACTCCCGGGCGGGTGAGGGTCAATCGCCCGGCGGACGCTTCCGCCTACCCGGAATGTAGGAAGGGCCGCACTTTTCGTCGAGATTGAAAGTGTTTTTTGCCGTCGCGCTGATCCGATTACCGCATCGAAAAGCGCCTAAACCGCGGCGCCATAATGCCGGGCGAAGCCAAGAATACGGTCGCGGTCCTGCTCAACGCCCGGCAGCGCGCGTTGCAGCGTCGCCTTGACGTCGGTGTTTATGTACGGGTTGTTCACCGCCTCCTGCAGCGCGCGCGCCAACGCACCTTCGGATTCGTACGCGTCGGTCGCCGCCGCCTTGTTCTTGTCCTCAAAGGCTCCGTTCATCTTGGCGAAGACGCGCTCGCGCGCGCCGGTGGGCTGGCCCTTTTCCTCCGGCTTCACGCCCAATTCCTGCGATTTCAATTGCAGCGTGGACGCCAATTGATCCCGGGCCCCGGCGAGCCGCGAAAGCTCGTCCTTCAACGGCGCATCCTTGGCCATGGCGTAGCCGTCGCGATAGAGCGCTGCGGCGTCGATCGCCATGGAGGTGAGCTTGCTGAGGGTTTCAACGTCGTCGCGCCTGCCGGAGAGGTCGGCTCCGTGGACAGGCGTGATTTTCGGCTCCGTGGCGCAGGCCGCAACGACGATGGAGAGAACGGCCGCGAAGATGGGGGTGAGCGAGGATTGAGTGCGCATATCGACGCCCCTGAACGACATCTGTGGCGACAAAGGGGCTGCGATTTGAACTTTCGGCCAAACGCGGCGGCTTAATGCGCCGCGGCGTTCCAGTTCTGCACATGCCGGGCGATCAGCTGCTGCATGGTGCGCGCAAGCTCATTGGCGCTGCGTTCGTGCTCCAGCAATTTGTCGCCCAGAATACCCACCGCCATCGGCGCGTCGCTCTGCGGCAGATGCATGGGGCAGGCGATGGATTCGACCTTCACTTCATCGTCGCGCCGGCACAAGGCGAAGCCGCGATAGCGGATGCGCTTCACCTTTTCGATCAGATCGTTCATGGCGCACTGGGATTTGGGCGCCAGGCCCATTTCCTGGCTGCGCACCGCCAGATCGATGATCTCGACGTTGGAGCGCAGCGTGAGCATGGCGCCCGCGAAATTTGTGGAGGGGGCCCAGCCGGCGCCGTCAAAAAACAGAAGCTCGCGCCGGAAGTTGGTTTCCTCGCCGTCCGGCGCCTGCCAGGAGCCCTCGACGGCCGCCACGTTCTCCACCCAGCAATCGTTCTGCGACGTGAGATAGACGGAAGCGCCTGTTTCCTTGCGAAGATCGTTCAGCAATTCGCGTACGCAATCGCCGCCGAAAAAGCCGCGCTCGATGGCCTGCGCCATGCCGACGATCTTGTAGGACGGCGCATAGCGCTTGGTGCGCCGGTTGAAGCTCAAGAAGCCTTTCGCCGCGAGGGTACGTAGAATTTCATCGACGCTGGAATTGGGGATGCTCAGCGCTTCGCTGATTTCCCGCGTGCGCACGGGCTGCGTGATGGTGGTGAAATACTCGATAATCTCGATCGTCCGCGCCGCCGACTTCACGCCAGCGCAGGGTTTTTTCGCCGCCACATCTGGGCCCTGACGCTTCAGACCCATCATTTTCCTCCCAATACGCGTCGATCAACGCGCCGATCGTCTCTTAGTGTGCGATCGCTAGACGCAAAAAGCTATATGTTCCGGTTATGTAGGTCAATCCTGCCGCGCCGTGTTCAGCAGGGCTGCTCCGCCTTCACAAAGGTAAAGTTCCGCCGATCTGGAAACGCCGGGCCGCTGCATTGTAAGACATGCAAGCGGCTGCTTAGTCCGCGCACGATACGTCATTTTTTGTGAGCGCGGCGGGACTGCATGGGCCTTTCGGTGGATCAAGCCTTCATCCGGCGCGGGATCGAATGCGCCGATCTGAACGCAGTGCGCATCGCCTTGGCGCATCAAACCGAAGATCCGGCCATCGAAGCGCTGCCGCCGCCGGCGCAGATGAGCCCCGAACAGAAGGCGTTCCTGATCGACCGCGCCGTGGCCTGGCTGTCCGAAAACGCCGCGCCCATTCAGCCGGCCGAGCCGCCTTTACCGCGCCTGCGAAAGCTGATGGATCTGGTCAACGGCAAGACCATGTCCGACCTCGAATTCGAGGCCCGGCGCGATCTCACCGCCTTTCGGGATTACCCCTATTTCGTGCAGTGGGAGGGCGAGAGGCCCGCTTTGCCGCCCGGCTTCAAGGTCGCGATAATCGGCGGCGCCTGGGCCGGGATCGCCGCAGCGATGCAGTGCAAGCTGCTGGGCCTACCTTATGTCGTAATTGAAAAACAGAGCCGGATCGGCGGCACCTGGGCGCGCCACAAATACCCGGACGTCCGGGTCGACACGGCTTCGATCACTTACGAGCACTCTTTCGAAAAGCTCTACGTCTGGTCCCAGTATTTCGCTCTGGGCGGAGAGGTGCGGGATTACCTCGATCACCTCGCGCTCAAATATGGGATCACTGAAAACACGAAGTTCGAGACGGAGCTGAAAACCGCGACGTTCGACGAAAACCGCAATGTCTGGACGCTCGATCTGGAGACCCCCAAGGGCGCCGCGCGGTTGCAGGCGAATGTCGTCATCACCTGTTGCGGCACCTTCGCCAACGCCAAGATCCCGGATTTTCCCGGCAAGGAGACCTTCAAGGGCCGGTTCGTGCATCCAACCGCATGGCCGGACGATCTCGACCTGAAGGGCAAGCGCGTCGCCATCATCGGCAACGGCTCCACCGGCGTGCAGATGCTCAAGCCGATCGCGGAAGAGGCGGCGCAGGTCTTCGTGTTTCAGCGCACGCCGCAATGGATCAGCCCACGCGAAAAATACGGCCAGCCCATCGAGCCGGAAGTCGCTTGGTTGATCCAGAACTTTCCCGGCTATTGGCACTGGTGGCGCTACACCTCCACGGCGCCCTTGTTCGACCTGTTGAGCATGCAATTGGTCGACACGGACTGGCAGGCCAAAGGCGGCAAGGTCAGCGCCGCGAATGACGGCCTGCGCACCATACTGACCAAATATATCGAGGCGGAAACCGGCGGACGTCAGGATCTGATCGACAAGCTCATGCCCGATTACGCGCCGTTCTCGCGCCGCCCGGTGGTGGACAACGGATGGTATCGGGCGCTGACCCGCGACAATGTCGACCTGGTGACCGGCGATATCAGGCGCTTTACCGAAAACGGCATTGAGGCTGCGGACGGCAAGGTGCGTGAGGTGGACGTTGTGGTGTGCGCCACCGGCTTCGACGTCGCGAAATATCTTCTGCCCGCGCGCTTCGTCGGGCGCGACGGCGTGGACCTGCATGCTATGTGGGACGCGGGCGACGGCCCGCGCGCCTATCTCGGCATGATGGCGCCGGAATTCCCGAATCTGTTCATGCTGTACGGTCCGAACTCGCAGCCGCTGACCGGCGGCACGGGTCTGCCCGCCTGGTATGTGCTTTGGGCATCCTATGCCGGCCAGTGCATGATGCGCATGCTGCGCGAGAAGAAAGCCTCGGTGGAAGTGAAACAGGGCGCTTTCCGACGCTACAATGAAGCGCTCGACAAGGAAGCGCAGCCGCTAATCCAGCTCACCAAGGAAGGCGGGATCGACAAGAATTACTACGTGAACGCCAAGCATAAACGGCTGCAGGTCAACGCGCCCTGGGGCAGTCCGGAATTCTACAAAATGTGCGCGGACGTGGCCTGGGACGACCTCGTTCTGAAATAGGGAGAGTTATATGCGCGGACTGGTCTATGAAGGCCCGAACAACATCGCCTTCACCAACGATCTTTCCGTGCGCGCGCCCGAGGACGACGAAGTCCTGGTGCGTATCCACGCCAGCGGCATCTGCCATTCCGATCTCTCTGTTGTGAATGGGACGATCGCTTGGGCGGCGCCGGCGGTGCTGGGTCATGAAGGCGCGGGCGTGATCGAAAAAGTCGGCGCGCGCGTCACGGCCCTGAAGCCCGGCGATCACGTCGCGCTGCACACGCTCGCCAATTGCGGTCATTGCGCCCATTGCGAAAGCGGCCGGCCCACGCGCTGCCGCGCCACATTGGGCAATCGCACCCAGCCATTTTCGCTGAACGGCGCGCCCGTCTCGAACTTCGCCGCCACCTCAACCTTCGCGGAGCTGACCGTGGTGAAGCAGCAGCAGGCCGTGAAGATCGATCCGGCCATACCGCTGGATGTGGCCTGCCTTATCGGCTGCGGCGTGCTGACAGGCGTGGGTTCGGTGATCCACCGGGCGGACGTGGCGACGGGCGATACCGGCGCGGTGTTTGGCATTGGCGGCGTGGGGCTGAATGTGATCCAGGGGCTGAAGCTGGCGGGCGCGTCGCGCATCGTGGCCGTCGATCTATTGGCCAGCCGCGAGGAAGTTGCGCGCGCGTTCGGCGCAACGGATTTCATCGACGCGTCGAAGGAAGACGCGGTCGCGCGCATCCGCGCATTGCTGCCCGATCCGGTGAATCCGCATTCGGGCGGCGCGGATTGGTCGTTCGAATGCGCAGGGAGTCCGGCCGCGCTCAAAAGCGCGGTGGATTGCCTGGCCTGGGGTGGCAATTGCGTCATCGTCGGCGTGCCCAAGGCGAACGCCACCTACGATCTGCCGATCATGTCCATGGCCTATGTGGATCGCGGAATCTTGGGCGCACGCTACGGCGCGAGTCAGCCGCACAAGGACATACCGGCCTATCTGCGGCTTTATGCGAACGGATCGCTGAAGCTCGACGAGCTGGTCACCAAGCGCTACCGGCTCGACCAATTCGAGGAAGCCTTCCACGATCTGGAGAGCGGCAAGCTCGCGCGCGGCGTTTTCATTTTCTAGGCGGGCGTCGATTGGCGGCGAAGCGCCGTCGCCTGCCTTGCAGCAAATGCTTCTGCTAAACGATTGCAACGGGCCGGTTCCGGTCGCAAAATTTCGTTGCCGCCTTGGGAACGGCGGAAAAAATTGTATGCGGACGGCGACCCGATCCCGGACGAAAAAGAGCCGCGCTTTATTCTCGGTATTCGCCAACGAAAACTGAGAAATACTGCATTGTGCGGGTCGGAGATCGGTCGAGCGTTGTATTAGCGCGTAATATCCGTGCTCGACGGTGCGGCGCAAAAGGCTGCGCAAAGGTTTCTCGTCACCCGATGGCGAAACCATTCTTTTACCGGGCCTGCCCAGTGTTCCTTCGACGGAACAAAAGAAGCCGTTGTCTAGGAGCAAGTCGATGGCGTTGTTTTCCTCCGTACGCGGTGAAGACGCCCAGGCAAAAAGCAAAGCCGCTGCGCTGGCGGCCAATGAATGCGCTTTCGCCTTGGCCGCCTTTGAATCTTCCGGCTCCGCCATCATGATGGTCGACCGCGATTTTCGGGTCCTCCGCGTCAATGAGGCGACGCGGAAACTTTTGCGCGAGAACGAAAAATCCTTCCGCGCCATATGGCCAGTTTTTAGCGCGGACGGGATCGTCGGCGCGTGCATCGACATGTTTCACAAAAATCCCGCGCACCAGCGCGCGCTTCTGGCCGATCCATCCCGGCTCCCGTATCGCACCGAAATCAGCGTCGGCGATAAGAAGTTCTCGCTCAGCGTCGGCGCTGTGCGAAACGCTTCGGGTGAATATGTCGGAAATTCTTTGGAGTGGGCGGACGTTACGGAAGCGCGCTTGAACAGGGGCCGCCTGAGCGCCTTACGCGCGGCGACGGCGACCGCGGAGTTCAAACCAACCGGCGAGATCTATTCCGCCAACAACAACTTTTTACAAATGCTGGGCTACACGGAATCGGAACTGCAGTCGCTCAGTCACGCCGCGATTCACGAGCCGGAATTTTCCCAGAGCGCCGCTTACGCGGAGATCTGGGAAAAGCTTCGCAGCGGCGGATCGGTGACGGGCAAGTACAAATACCTTCACAAGAGCGGCAAGGAAGTCTGGGTCCAGGCCGCGTACAGCCCCATTTATGATCATTCTGGCGCCACTTTCGCGATCGTGGCTTTCGCCACGGACATTACAGAAACCGAACTGCGAAATCTGGAAGTGTCGGGCAAGCTGTCCGCCATCGACAAAGGTCTGGGCGTCGTCGAGTTCGCCATGGACGGCACGATTCTCAGCTCGAACGCCAATTATCTGGATCTCCTGGGCTATGCGGCTTCCGATGTGGTGGGCAAGCATCACACCGCGATCGTGTCGCCCGAACACGCAAAATCGGAAGAGTTCGCGGACTTGTGGCGCCGCCTCAGGGCCGGGGAGTTCGTGTCCAAGAAATCGCAACGCGTCGGCAAGAATGGACGCAAGATCTGGATCCACGCGATTTACAGCCCGATTGTGGATATGAAAGGCCGACCCGCGAAAATCGTAGCTTACGTGTCCGACGTGACTGCGGGCGAGACCGAAATGCAGAAAATGGAGGCCGAGCGTGCGGAACAGGCGGCCGCCCAGACGCAGGTCGTCAAAACGCTCGCGGAAAGTCTGCGAAGGCTTTCAAGCGGCGATCTGCGGGCGCGCATTGAGCAAGCCTTCTCCGCCGATTATGAGGGCCTGCGAAAGGACTTCAATGACGCGATGACCAACCTGGAGCAATCGATGGAGGTCATCGCGTCCAACGCTTCCTCGATGGCGAGCAATTCGGTCGATGTCGCGCGCGCGGCTGACGATCTGTCGCGCCGTACCGAGCAGCAGGCGGCGACGCTGGAACAGACCGCGGCTACTCTGGACGAGATCACGGCGACGGTCCGGAAGACGGCCGAAGGTTCAATGCGGGCGAACGCCGTGGTCGACAGCGCCAAGAAGGACGCCGGAGGCAGCGGAGAAATCGTTGGCCAGGCGGTCACGGCGATGAGCGAGATCGAACGCTCATCCAGCCAGATCGCGCAGATCATCGGCGTCATCGATGAAATCTCGTTCCAGACGAACCTTCTGGCGCTGAACGCCGGCGTCGAGGCTGCTCGCGCCGGCGAAGCGGGCCGCGGTTTCGCCGTCGTCGCTTCTGAAGTGCGTGCGCTTGCACAGAGGACTTCGGACGCCGCCAAGGAGATCAAGACCCTGATCTCCACAAGCACGCAGCAGGTGAAGGCGGGTGTGCGGCTGGTCGGCGATGCGGGCGCCGCGCTCAACACGATCGTCGGTCAGATCAGCGAGATCAGCACTGTAGTGGCGGAGATCGCGGCGTCGGCGCAAGAACAGTCCGTGGCGCTCTCCGAAGTGAACACCGCTGTGAACCAGATGGACCAGGCAACCCAGCAAAACGCGGCGATGGTGGAAGAGACCACGGCCGCCAGCCAGGCGCTGCAGCACGACGCAGGAGAATTGACGCGCCTTGTCGCGCGGTTTTCGCTGAGCACGACGCCGGAGCGGCCCAGCGCATCGCCGCCGCCGGCCAAGAATCCCATCGCGGCGGCGCAGGCCAGGATCGCGTCGTTCGCCGGGAAAGGCGCTGCAGCCGCGGCGCTCAGGCCAGCCCCCCGCGACGACGATTGGGAATCGTTCTGAGCGGCGCGGCCCGTTAGCCCTTCAGCGCCTTGATCACGCCCGTGGCGGTGAACACCAGTTCGCCGCCTGCATAACCCTTCGATTCCGTGAAGAACATGGTGCGCGTACCTTTCACAAGGATGCCGCACGCTTCGAAAATGTCGCCCTTCTTGGGCGGCGCGATGAAGCTCATGCTCATCTGCATGATGACGGTCGGTGGCCCGCCGTGCTTGTAGGCGGGCGAGTTGAGCGAGAATTCCGCCATGCAGGTCATCAGGGCGCCATGAGCGAAACCCCAGACGTTCACGTGCCGCTCATCCACGCGCAACGCCACCCAATGTTCTTCCTGTCCGGCGGCGTTTGTGATCTGTTTTTGATGGATCGGTCCGACATGATCGGCGAACGGCGTCACGCCGGTGAAGACTTTGTAGCCGGGAATGTCCATGGCGGTCCTGCTCAAGCTGAAATCTGCATTGGATTAGGGAGAAAACGCGTTCGCGGCGCAATGTCCGCCGGGGCGCTTCCGCCCATGCGGAGCTAGTTTTCGATTAGACGATGTAGCCATGGCAGGCGTGATTGCACATCTTCATTGCGCACGGGCGGCAGCAGCTCTGGCGTGTCGAACGCGCCGACGTGAAGGTGAATCTCTTCCGGCAGGTTTGTTCCGCGAAAGGCGAGCGTGGCGCCGCAGCGGGCGCAGAAGCCCCGATGCGCGCCCGGCGAGGTCTCGTACCAGTCGATGGGCGCGCCGAGCATTTCGACGTTCGCCTTCTTCATATCGACGAAAACCGAAACCGGCGCGCCGGTGTGGCGGCGGCAATCCTTGCAGTGACAGGCGGCGATCAGCTCCGGCGGCGCCGTCAGGCGGAACCGTATCCGCCCGCAGGAACAGCCGCCGGTGAGATCGCCCAGCATTTAGTACCGCGCCGGGTTCATCAGGAAATGCGACGGGCCGATCGTCTTCCCGTCGATCGTGGTGTTCGGGAAGCCGAGCGCCGGCGCCATGTAGTGATTGACCGCGTAGGGGAAGTTCAGATTTGGCTTGGAGACTTCGTTCAGGCGCTGGATGTGTTCGGCGCTGAGCTTCACCTCAAGCGCTTCCAGGTTCTGCAGCATCTGCTCGGTATTGCGCGCGCCGATGATCGGCGAGGCCACGCCCGGTTGCGCCAGCACCCAGGCCAGCGCCACCGCGGCGGCGGGTTTGCCGATTTCTTCGGCCACTTCGACCAGCGGTTCGATGATGTCGAAATCCTTGTCGCTGGGGCGGCCGATGATCGCGGACGGGCCGTTGGCGCTGTCGCTGCGGCGATATTTCCCAGTTAGATGTCCGCGCTTCAGCGGCGACCACGGCATCACGCCCATGCCCATGCTCTGCGCCATCGGGATCAGTTCGCCTTCGGAGGTGCGCTCAAGGAGTGAGTATTCCAGCTGCAGCGCGATGATCGGCGTCCAGCCGCGGAAGGCGGCGATGGTCTGCGCCTCGGCCGTGCGCCAGGCGGGCACGTCGGAGAACGCCACGTAACGGATCTTGCCCGCACGGACGAGATCGTCCAGCCCGCGCATGGTCTCGTCGATGGGCGCGCCCATATCCCAATTATGCAGCCAGTAGAGATCGATATAATCGGTCTGCAGACGGCGCAGCGATTCCTCGCATTGCGCCACCATGGCCTTGCGCCCGGCGCCGCCGCCATTGGGATCGCCGTCGAACAGGTTGCAATAGAACTTGGTGCCGATCACGGCTCGGTCGCGCTGGCCTTTGCGGGCTTTGTAGAAGTCGCCGATGATCTTCTCTGAGTGGCCGTTCGTGTAGATGTTGGCGGTGTCGATGAAATTGCCGCCGCGATCCAGATAGGCCGAGATCATGGCCTCGGATTCCTTCACGTCCGCGCCCCAGCCCCAATCGTCGCCGAACGTCATGGCGCCGAGGCAGAGCGGGCTCACGCGCAGGCCGGAGCGGCCCAATGTCACGAAATTCTTCAGGCTCACCGGACCCTCCCAGATCTGTTGTTTCAGTCTTCCGCCATGTAAGCGGCAAATGCGTCTTTATAGTCAGGATGCCAGCGCGACAGCGCCGGACGGTTTTCTATGATGTCGCCCATGTGCCAGGCCATGCGCTTTTCATCCATGGCGCGCGTAACGTCATTGTCCGGGCACAGGATGTAGAAGTCGCCTTTGGCGAGGCTCTCCAGCATGAAATCGGCGACCTGTTCGGCGCTCCATGCGGCGCCGGGTTTTTCGCCGCTGCCGGTCATGCCGGTATGGGTGAAACCGGGGATCAAGAGATGCGCAGTAACGCGGTTTCCCGTTTTCTCGCGCAGGGAGTGCGCCAGACCTTCCGTCAGCGCCTTCACGCCGGACTTGGCGACGTTATAGGCGGTGTTGCCCGGCGGCTGGGTGATGCCCTGCTTGGAGCCGGTATTGATCACGATCCCCGGCTGGCCGCTCTCGATCATCGCGGGGACGAAGGCCTGCACGCCGTTCAGCACGCCAAACAAATTCACCGCCAGAGTGCGGTCCCAGACGTCGCCGCCGGAAAGGCAGTCCGCGCCGCCATGAATGCCTGCGTTGTTGAGGACGACGGACGGCGCCGCCCCAAAGCGCGCCTGAATTTGCGCCGCCAGCTTTTGCATGGCCGTGCGGTCGCTGACGTCGCAGACGAAACCGGCGGTCTCGCCGCCGATCTCCTTTGCCGACGCCTCCACCTCTGGACTCTGATCGATCAGCGCCACCTTCATGCCGCGCGCCGCGAACGCCTTGCCGGCGGCGCGGCCGATGCCGCTGGCGCCGCCGGTGATGATTACGAGATTGCCGGGCGCGATTGCGTTCATTTGCAACGTCCTTCTTAAATGCGGTTACGCCGTCAGAAGCCGCTGATGCCAGCGCAGATGATCTTCCATGAAGCTGGCGATGAAGAAGTAGGAATGATCATAGCCGTCTTGCATGCGTAATTGCAGCGGCTGACCAGCCTTTTCGCACGCTGCCTTCAGCAATTCCGGCTTCAATTGGTTCGCCAGGAACTGATCGCCCGCGCCTTGATCCACCAGCAGATCGCGCGTGCGGGCGCCGTCCTCGATCAGGGCGCACGCGTCGTACACGCGCCACTGCGCGCGATCGGCTCCGATATAATTGCCCAGCGCCTTCTCGCCCCATGGGCAGTTCAGCGGCGAGACGATCGGCGCGAAGGCCGAAATGCTCTTGAAGCGCGCGGGGTTCTTCAGGCCGATGGTCAGCGCGCCGTGCCCGCCCATGGAGTGGCCGAAAATCCCGGCGCGGCTGAGATCGGCCTGCGGGAATTCCGCCGCGATCAGTTCCGGCAGTTCCTTCGCGCAATAGGAATACATCCGGTAATGCTTCGCCCACGGCGCCTGCGTGGCGTCGACGTAAAAGCCCGCGCCGGAGCCGAAATCATAGGCGCCGTCCGGATCGTCGGGCACGGG
>CAYNCS010000028.1:0-26395 GCA_964395875.1 uncultured Caulobacteraceae bacterium
CCTTTGGAGCCTGAATTTTCGCCGCCGACAAGGCCGCGCGCATCTCTTCTTCAGCCGGAGCCATCAGGGGGCTGTGGAATGGCGCCGAGACGTTCAGGACGATGGCTTTGCCGCCGAGTTCCTTGGCTGCGGCGATTGCAGCGTCCACGCCCGCTTTGGAGCCTGAAATAACGATGTTTCCAACATTGTTGTCGTTTGCAACGACGCAAACCCCGGCCTCGGCCCCTTTTGCAGCTGCCGCTTCCGCCAGCGCCATGTCCACCTTGGGTCCAATCAGGGAGGCCATCGCGCCCTCGCCGACCGGCACGGCGCGCTGCATCGACTGGCCACGCAGCTTTAACAGACGCGCGGCGTCCGAAAGAGACAACGCCCCCGCGGCGGCCAGCGCTGAATACTCGCCGAGGCTATGACCGGCCACAAACGCCGCCTTATCAACGCCAATTCCAAATTCCGCCTCCAGAGCGCGGACGACGGCCAGGCTCACCGCCATCAACGCGGGCTGGGCGTTTTCGGTGAGGGTCAGCGTCTCAATCGGGCCTTCCAGAATGATTTTTGTCAGATTCTGGCCCAGGGCGTCGTCGACTTCCTGGAAAACGGCCTTGGCCGCCGGAAACGCCTCGATGAGCGCCTTGCCCATCCCCACTTCCTGGGACCCTTGTCCCGGAAAGGTGAACGCCAGCGTCATAATCCCACTCCCCAGCCGCTTCGCCGGCCTAAAATGCGTCAGCAAAGGCAGGCGCATTAGTGAAAAGCGCGCTGTGGCACAAGCGGCTTGCGCGCGCCAGCGTCATTGTGCATAAGGCGCGCTTCGTCAAACAGGGTCGCGGTCCGCGTCCATCAGCGCCCATTCCGGGCCGGGACAAGGAACCGTCGCCGCATCAAGCCCCCTCCGCTTGAAACGGCGCCGCGAGCCTTTGGAAGGGTACATTGATGGCATTTTACGAGCACGTGCTCATCGCACGGCCTGACGTCTCGACTCAACAGATCGAGGCGCTCCTGGAAGACCTCTCCCGCGTTGTGGAAGAAAACGGCGGCAAGGTCGTCAAAAACGAATATTGGGGACTTCGGAACCTCGCTTACCGCGTGCGCAAGAACCGGAAGGGTCATTACGCCCTTTTGAACATCGAAGCGCCGGCGGCTGCGGTTCACGAACTCGATCGGAAGCAACGCATCAATGAAGATGTGATCCGCTTCCTCACCGTTCGCGTCGAATCGCACGATCAGGATCCGTCGCCGGTCCTGGCGCGTCGTGAACGTGAAGAGAAGCGCCGCGCAGCCCGCTCGGCTGATGGCCCGCGCCAGTAACGCTCCGATCATAGAGGATTAGCCCGATGGCCAGCCCCAAAATCAATATCACGAACCTGCCGACCCGCCGGCCCTTCAGCCGTCGCCGCAAGGTGTGCCCCTTCTCCGGCGACGCCGCTCCAAAGATCGACTACAAGGACGTGAAGCTGCTGCAGCGCTTCGTGTCTGAAAAAGGCAAGATCGTTCCGGCGCGCATCACCGCCGTTTCCGCCAAAAAGCAACGCGAACTCGCGCGCGCCATCAAGCGCGCCCGCATTCTGGCGTTGCTCCCCTATCACGTTCAGTGAGGACGCCATTATGAAAGTCGTTCTGCTTGAACGCGTCGAAAACCTGGGATCGATCGGCGACGTCGTCGCCGTGCGTCCGGGCTTTGCGCGTAACTTCCTCCTGCCGCAGAGCAAAGCGCTCCGCGCCACGGATTCCAATCTGAAGCTGTTTGAAGCGCAACGCGCCGAAATCGAAGCCCGCAACGCGCAAGCGCGCGCGGCGGCCGGCGGCGTCGCCGAAAAGCTCGATGGGCAGGCTTTCGTCCTGATCCGCAGCGCCGGCGAATCCGGCCAGCTGTACGGTTCAGTCTCCGCTCGCGACATCGCGGACGCCGCGGTGGAAGCCGGCTTCAAGGTCGACCGCGCGCAGGTCGCGCTGAACACGCCGATCAAGGCGCTGGGCATGCACCAGATCAAGGTGCGCCTGCACCCGGAAGTCTCGGTCACGATCAGCGCGAACGTCGCGCGCAGCCAGGACGAAGCCGATCGTCAGGCGCGCGGCGAAAACGTGATCCAGTCCCAGCTGGAAGCGGACCGCGCGTTCAACGAACAGCAAAGCGCTGAACTGCTTGAGGGCTCGATTCTGAACGAGCAACCCGCCGGCGACGAAGCGTAAGCTTTTCGCCAAAGCAAGAACAAGAGCCCCGAGGGTCCGTCCCTCGGGGCTTTTTCTTTGAGCCGAACGCCGTCCCGACCTTCTCAGGGCAAATAAAAACCCCGGGGCCTGAGGCCCCGGGGTTCAAAGCTCGATCCTGAGATCGAAACCTTATTGGAAGGTGATGACCACTTCCGTACGGCGGTTCAGGGGCTCTTTCACGCCGTCCTTCGTCGCAACGGCCGGCTTGCTTTCGCCGAGCGCTTCTTGCGAGATCAGGCTGGCGGCGACGCCGCGCGCCGTCAGACCGTCAGCGACGATCTGCGCACGAGCTGCGGAGAGGCCTTCATTGTACTTGGCCGAACCAGAGGTGTCGGTGTTGCCCCAAACGTTGACGGTCTTGTATTTGCACAACGCCGCGTCGGAGACCGCAAGTTCGAGAACCGCATAGGCTTCCGGCGTGAGGTTCGACTTGTTGAACTCGAAGTACACGACGAATTGAGCCGTCGGGCACGCTTCCACAACCGGAGGCGGCGGCGGAGGCGGCGGGGGCGGCGGCGGCGGGGGAGCCGGCGGCGGCGGCGGAGCCGCGAACTGCCAGCGCAGGCCAACCGTGGCGGCGCCATGATCGTAATCGGCGTCGTACTTTTCCGTTACAGCCGCGACGCCCGTGCCGCGCAGCGCGGTGAAGGAGACGTCGGTGACGTTCGCGAGATAGCGGTAGCCGAGATCAAGGGTCAGGGTCGGAGCGACCTGGATGCCCAGACCAACCAGGCCCTGCACGCCGAGCGCGGTGTCGTCGCCCGAGAAACCGGTGCGCAGCGGACCCACGATCGCCGATTCGGTCGAGTCGAGGCGCAGAGCGCCGACGCCGATGCCGATATAAGGCTTGAACTTTTCGGAAACCGGGAAGTCATAGAACAGGTTCGCCATCAGCGTCTGCGCGCTGACGCCGGACGAAGCCAGACCCGTTCCCTTCAGGTCGTTGTCGTACATGGCGAGCTCGCCTTCGAGACGCCAGTTGTTGCTCCAGCCGTAACCGATCGAGCCAGCGCCCATCCAATCGCCCTTGAGGTCACGATCAGAGCTTGGCAAAGCCCCAGCGACCGCCGGCGACGAGACGTCCAACGCGCCGTTGGTGGTGTAGCCAGCCTTAAGGCTGCCGTACCAACCGTCTTCGGCAAACGCTGCGATCGGAGCGGCAAGCACCGCTGCGGCCGAAGCGTATAATAACGCCTTCTTCATCGAAATCCCCTCTGCTGCGGCCGACGCCCCGTGCAAGCCGTGACGCGCCGAACTCTCAGCGCGCCGAAGCACGCCTGTTTTTCCCGATACACCACATTAATCACCGACGCGACCGGAATTGTTCCGGAAATTGCTCCATTTCCGCCAATGTCGCAGACCCGTGTTGCATAAGGGGTACAGCGCTGCGACGCACGAATATATCCGCAGCTACCGCTGGTTTAGTCGATTAAAGGATTTCAATCTTTTAGAGCGGCGGCGTTCGGATTTGGCACAAGCGTCCACCATCTCGCCGGGGCGTTCATGCGTTGCGCCTTCTGGCCCGCCGAATCACCGCTTCCGAAATAGAAATCCCCGCGCAGCGGACCGCGGCGAATGGCGCCGCCCGTGTCTTGCGCCACGACGATTCGTGTGAAGGCGCTCTGGTTCAGAGCGGCGTCCGGCCCTTGCCCGTCGACCACCAGAACGCCGCCATACGGATGAAACGCGGGATCGACCGCCATGCTGCCCTCCGGCGTGAGCGGCACACCTTGCGCGCCCTTCGGCCCGACAGATGGATCAGGAATGTCCTCCAGCGTGAAGAAAACTTCCGAAGGATCCTGGTTGACCACATCCCGCGTCGCGTTCGGCCCGGCCTGATCCATCCAGGCTTTCACGGTCGCCTTGTTGAGCTGATCGGGCGCGATCTGCTTCTGATCGCGCAGGACTTTGTAGATCGAGTTCCACTTCCATCCATTGCTCGCGGCGTAGCCCGCCCGCATCGGCGGGCCGTCAGGAAAGTTCAAGCGCGCGGAGCCCTGGACTTGCAGGTCATATACGTCCGCCTGGTGCGCGAATGCGAGCGGCGCAGCCGTACTCGCCGGCCGCTGGGCGCGCGCCGGATACGGAATGACGCGCTTACCGTCCAGCTTGCCCCAGATCTGCCCCTTCAGATTCGTGTCCGGCGGCGAATTGTAGGCTTTTGCGAATGCGCCGAGATCGATCTGCAACAGATCCTCGGGACGGCCGTAAATCGGCGCATCGAACCCGGCCTCCGGCGCATGACGCGCATCGATCACGGGCTCGTAATAGCCGGTGAGCTTCTGCAGACCGTCGCCCTCGTCCCGCACTTCATACGGCGTGAAATTTTTCTCAAAGAACGATCGGGCGTCCGCATCGTTCGTGGCCATCGCCGTCGCGCACGCGGGCATCCAGTCCTGGACGGCGCCGCCATATTTGGCCGAAGCGGAAAAGGGCGATTCCGGCGGACGTTGAGAGATCACCTTGCAGGACCGGCGAAACGCCGCCAGCGCCGGCGCCGCATCGATCTGGGACCAGGCTTTTATGTCGGAGAAACTTGCGGCGCTGAGCGCCAGCTTCGGCGGGCGCGGCGTAACCGGGCCGGCGGTGGGCTTCGGCGTCGTCACGCAGCCGCTGAACGCCAGCACGGCGATCGCAAGCGCGACGAGGCGCTCCCGCCCTCTTCCGAATGAAACGATCATAAGGCTCTCCCGGCGGTTCCGCTTATCCTAGGATTGATAGCGAAACCGCCGGAGCGAACGCAAATGAACTTCACCGCCGGAGCGCGAAGCCGCGCTTTAGCGGAAGCTCGCATTGATCTTTTCCAGGGCTGCGGAGCCCGGAACAAGATCTGCTTCGTTCAAGGAATTGAGCGGCTTTTCAACCGTCTCCAGCGACTGATGCAGATGCTGGGATTCGGTGTCGACGAAGAGCAGCCCCGTCACGATCTCCTGCTCCACCGCCTTGCGGGCCAGATAGGAGAGCGCCGCATTGCGGTCGGTGATTTCGTAGTCGGCGTCGATCTTGCGCAGGCGCAGGATGGACCCGTCGTGTTGGCGCACTTCAGTCAATTCGCCCGGTTCATACGCCGCTTCGATCGGGTCGCGCGGCAAAATCACATCGAGGCGGTTAACCGCTTCGTTGTGCGCGCGGACATAATCGAAGCTCTTGGTCGAACCCACGTGATTGTTGAACGCCACGCAAGGGGAGATGACGTCGATCACCGCCGTGCCCTGATGCGACAGCGCGCCCATGATCAGCGGCACCAGCTGCGTTTTGTCGCCGGAGAAGCTGCGGCCGACATAAGTGGCGCCGAGCTGCAGAGCCAGCATCACCAGATCGATCGGCTGGTCGCGGTTTTCAGCGCCCTTCTTGGCCTTGGAGCCCTTGTCGGATGTCGCCGAGAACTGGCCTTTGGTGAGACCGTACACGCCGTTGTTCTCGACGATATAGGTCATGTTGACGCCGCGGCGGATGGCGTGGGCGAACTGGCCCAGACCGATCGACGCAGAATCGCCGTCGCCGGAAACGCCGAGGAACATCAGATCGCGCGCGGCCAGATTGGCGCCGGTCAGAACCGACGGCATCCGCCCGTGTACTGTGTTGAAGCCATGCGCCGGCCGAACGAAATAATCCGGCGTCTTGGATGAACAGCCGATGCCGGAGAACTTCGCCATGCGATGCGGCGGCACGTCGAGTTCGAAACACGCCTGGATAATCGAAGCGCTGATCGAATCGTGGCCGCATCCCGCGCAGAGCGTGGAGATGTTGCCCTCGTAATCGCGGCGGGTGAAGCCCAGCGCGTTCTTCTCAAGCGATGGGTGATGCAGTTTGGGCTTGGTAATATAGGTCATTACGCTCGCTCCGGCAGGATCGAACGCCCTGCTTTAAGTCGTTCACTGATGGCGCCATGGACGAAGCGCGCGGTGATCGGATTGCCGTCGAAGTGCCGGATCGACACCAGACGCGACGGATCTATGCCGCCTTCGTTCACCAGCAGCGATTTCATCTGCGCATCGCGATTCTGCTCGACCACGAACACCTGTTCGTGCTCGCGGATGAACTCGAACACCGACTCGGGGAACGGGAATGCGCGCAGACGCAACGCGTCCAGGTGCACGCCTTCTTTTTCCAGAGCCGCCAGCGCCTCTTCCATCGCCGGATCGGTCGAGCCGAAATAGATCACGCCGTCCGGCGTGCGCCGCTTGGCGGGCTTGAACACCGGCTGCGGCACCAGGCTCTTGGCCGTTTCCCACTTCACCAGCAGGCGTTCCATATTGTCCTGATAGACCTCGCCCTGCTCGCTGTAGCGTGCATAGCGATCGCGGCTGGTGCCGCGTGTGAAGTAGGAGCCGCGCGTCGGGTGCGTGCCGGGATAGGTGCGATACGGAATGCCGTCGCCGTCAACGTCGAGGTAACGGCCGAAATCCTTGCCAGCCTCGAGTTCCTCATAGGTCATGACCTTGCCGCGATCGAGCTTGCGGGCATCATCCCACTTCAGCGGCGGCGTCAGCCAATCCTGCATGCCGATATCGAGTTCGAGCATGACGAAGATCGTCGTCTGCAGGCGATCCGCGAGGTCGAACGACTGCGCCGCCATCTCGAAGGATTCCGTCGGATTGCCGGGGAACAGAAGGACATGCTTGGTGTCGCCATGGCTCGCATAAGCCGCGCCGAGAATATCCGATTGCTGGGTCTTGGTCGGCATGCCGGTGGACGGACCGCCACGCTGCACGTCGAAGATGACCGCCGGAATCTCGGCGAAATACGAGAGGCCGATGAATTCGTTCATCAACGACACGCCCGGACCGGAGGTGCAGGTGAACGCGCGCGCACCGGCCCAGCCGGCGCCGAGCACCATGCCGATGGAGGCGATTTCGTCTTCCGCCTGCACAAACGCGTATTTCTTCTCGCCGGTCTCTTTATCCGTGCGGAATTTCTTGCAGTACTTCTCGTAGGCTTCCGCCAGGGAAGTCGACGGCGTAATCGGATACCAGGCGCACACCGTGGCGCCGCCATAAACGGCGCCAATGCCGGCGGCCGTGTTGCCGTCGATAAAGATGCGGTCGCCGACCATATCGGCCTTCTGCAATTGCAGACCGAGCGGGCTGAGGTGTTTCTGCGCGTAATCGAGTCCGAGCTGCAGCGCCTTCATGTTGGAGGCGATCAGCTTTTGCTTGTCGCCGAATTCCTCATTGATCAGCGACTTGATCACGTCCACGTCGAGATTGATCAGGTGCGCAAGGACGCCGACATAGCAGATGTTCTTGAGCAATTGCCGTTGCTTCGGATCGGGAAACGCCGCTGCGCAAATCTCCGTCAACGGCGCGCCGATGACGTTGATGTCCTCGCGGAACCGCTCCTGCGGAATCGCCTTTGAATTGTCGTAGAACAAATAGCCGCCCGGCTCGAGCGACTTCACATCCTGATCCCAGGTCTGCGGGTTCATCGCAACCATCAGATCGACGCCGCCGCGCCTGCCGATCCAGCCCTCGCCGCTCACGCGAACCTCGAACCAGGTCGGCAGGCCCTGAATGTTGGAGGGGAAGATGTTCCGGGCCGCGATAGGCACGCCCATCCGCAAAACGGCCTTTGCGAAAAGGCCGTTGGCGGACGCCGAACCGGAACCGTTTACGTTTGCGAACTTGACGACGAAATCGTTTGTCGCGCTTAGCGATTGTGGCATCCGGCCCCCGCTTGCGTCATTTCCAGGAAAAACTTCTGCATGTCCCAGGCGCCCGTCGGGCACCGCTCCGCGCACAGGCCGCAATGCAGACAGACGTCTTCATCTTTCACCATTACGCGCCCCGTCTCGAGGCCATCGGCGACATAGAGATCTTGGGTCGAATTGAGGGCCGGCGCCTTCAGGTGTTTCCGAAGCTCCGGCTCATCCTCATTGTGGATGAAAGTGATGCAGTCCATCGGGCAGATGTCGACGCATGCGTCGCATTCGATGCATTGCTTTGCGGCGAACACAGTTTGCACGTCGCAGTTCAGACAACGCTGCGCCTCACGGAATCCCAGCCCCTGGTCGAAACCCTTTTCGACTTCAATTCGGATATCCTTCAGAGACAATTCCGGCGCGACATGCGGCACCTTGTGGCGCAGCGCCATCGAGATGTCGTTGTCATAGCTCCACTCGTGGATGCCCATCTTTTGGCTGCGCATCACGACTTCCGGGGCCGGACGATCGTCCACCGCCTTGCCATTCAGGAAAAGGTCGATCGAAACGCTGGCCTCATGGCCATGCGCCACCGCCCAGATGATGTTTTTCGGACCAAAGGCGGCGTCTCCGCCGAAAAAGACGTTCTTGATCGTCGACTGATACGTGACGGGATCGACGACGGGCATGCCCCATTCGTCGAACTCCATGCCGATGTCCCGCTCGATGAACGGGAAGGCGTTTTCCTGACCGACCGCGATCAGCACGTCGTCGCACTCGTGCAATTCGTCCGGTTCGCCGCTCGGGATCAGCTTGCGCCGGCCCTTGGCGTCATATTCGGCCTTCACAATTTCGAACACGATCCCGGTCAGACGTCCGTTCTCGTGCCTGAATTCCTTCGGCACACGGAAATTGATGATGGGGATGCCTTCCATGATGGCGTCGTCTTTTTCCCACGGACTCGCCTTCATTTCCTCAAAGCCCGAGCGGACGATCACCTTCACGCTCTCGCCGCCCAGGCGGCGCGAAGTGCGGCAGCAATCCATGGCGGTGTTGCCGCCGCCGAGAACCACGACCCGCTTGCCGATTTTGTCGATATGGCCAAACGAAACGTTCGACAGCCAGTCGATGCCGATATGGATATTTGCGGCCGCTTCGATGCGACCAGGAATTTCGAGGTCGCGGCCGCGCGGTGCGCCGCTGCCGACGAATACGGCGTCCCACTTTTCCGCCAACAGCGCCTTCAAGCTGTCGACGCGCTGCCCAAGATGCATCTCCGGCTTAAGACGGGTGATGAACTCCATCTCTTCGTCGATCACGCTTTCCGGCAAGCGAAACCGGGGAATCTGCGTACGGATCATGCCGCCGGCTTTCGGTTCGCCGTCGAAAACGTGCACTTCGTATCCGGCGAGGCTGAGGTCGCGCGCGACAGTCATCGACGCAGGACCTGCGCCGATGCAGGCCACGCGTTTGCCGTTCTTTTCCGCAGGAAGATCCGGCATCAGCGCATCGACTTCGCCCTTATTGTCGGCGGCGACGCGCTTCAGGCGGCAAATGGCGACGGGTTCTTCTTCAACGCGCCCACGACGGCACGCCGGCTCGCACGGACGATCGCACGTGCGCCCAAGAATGCCGGGGAACACGTTGGACTGCCAGTTGATCATGAAAGCGTCGGAATAACGTTCGGCCGCGATGAGGCGAATATATTCCGGCACCGGCGTATGGGCTGGGCAAGCCCACTGGCAATCCACGACTTTATGAAAATATTCGGGACGCCCTATATCTGTAGGCTTCAACCGCTTCACTCCCTGTCGCGACTTACCGCCGCGTAATGTTGTTTCTAACCTAACCATCCATTGGCGCCGCGCAAGACGAAGGCTCGCTTTATCGAGGCGCGGCGCACACGCACTGCGCCACAAAGCGCGAGCGCGTCATAAATGCGCATCAGCCGTACTACGAACTCTATTTTGATTAGATAGTGTATCCTGTAGCTGACGCGCGCCTCACCAATCAGGCGGACGGTTTAGACGATGTTCCACATTGCCAAAACGTTTATCTTGTTGCTCGGAATATTGGCGTCCGAAGCGACCCTGCCCTTCGCAAGTGCGAAAGCGGCGGAGTCGACCGCCTTCCTTACGGAGGTCGCCAAGGATTGGGACCGTGCCGCTTTTAGCGTCAAGGACGAGGCCAAGCAATCGTCGGCTCTGCAGGATATCAAAAGCCAATTGTCAGCTGCTCTTAAGACGGAACCCAATAACGCCGCCTTCAGAGCATGGCGTGGAATTGTGCTCGCCACGGAAGCGAACTCCATGGATGGCCTGGCGGCGCTGAAAAAGGCCGATGAAGCGCGAAAAGAGCTGGAATCTGCCATCGCGCTGAATCCTGATCCGTCCGGGGACGGTTTCGCAGTGGCCATTCTCGGCGCGCTTTACGACGCCGCCCCCGGTTTCCCGATCGGATTCGGCGACAAGAAAAAAGCCCTTCGCCATCTGAAACGGGCATTGGAGCTCAATCCCTCGAGCATCGACGCCGGGTATTTCCTGTCTAGCTATTACGCCGAGAAGCGCGATTTCGACGCTGCGAGAAAATATATCGCACTCGCGAAGGCGGCGCCTCCGCGGCCCGGCCGGGAAATCGGCGACGCCGGGCGCCTTCAGGACATCCAGGATCTCCAGAGTGAAATCGCCGCGAAACGGCCGTGACCGATTGCATCGAGGTGGACGCCAGCCCCATTTTCGGCGAATTCCCAAAATACGAGCAGCCGCCTGCGTGGTGAACGCCCTGCAGGGAGAATCGACGCGGGTCTGGTAAGCTGGGGGGCTATAGGAAACCCCGCCGGGCGAAGGGTTTCAGGAGAAAAGCGTGCGCATTGTTCTTAAGCTCTTCCTCGCTGGCGTCCTCAGCCTGACGGCGCTGACCGCGCGCGCGGACCCGGCGACCGACGCCGCGGTGGCGCAGATCAACACGTTCAATGAAACGCTCCTGCAATCGATGAAGTCGCCCAAGGGACGCGAAGCGGGCCTCGGCGCCGCAATCGACAAGACTTTCAATACGCCCGTTATGACTCAGTTCGTCGTCGGCCCCACCTGGGCCAAGCTGACGCCTACCGAGAAGCAATCGGTGCAAGGGGCGATGCGCAATTACATGGTCGCGCGCTTCGCCAGCGAGTTCGACAGCTATAACGGCGAGAAATTCGGCGTGGAGCAGAACCCGAAGGTTCGTGGCGTCGACGCCCTGGTGAAAACCACGATCCAGGCGCCGAAATCCGAGGCCGAGCACGTGGATTATCGCATGCGCAAATACGGTGAAGCCTGGAAGGTGATCGACGTCTATTACAATGGCGTGAGCGATCTCACCACGCAGCGCGCGGACTTCGCCGCGACCGCGCAAACGAGCGGCGCCGCCGGCTTGCTCAAGAAAATCGACGAAGCGACTAAAAAACTTAAGTAAGCTTCAGCTTCGGATTGGGCTCAAACGCCTGCAGCAATGCGGGCGAAACGATCAGCGTCGTCAGCACGATCCAGCCGAGAGACAAACCAAGCAGCGCACCCATGCTGGCGGTGCCCGGATGCGCCGACAGCGCCAGTGCGCCGAACGACGCGCCCGTCGTCAAGGCGCTGAACCAGACCCCGCGCGACAGGCTCGAGGCCAAAAGATCCGTCGCGCCATTGCGCCACGCCACCACGAAGTAAATGTTGAACGCAACGCCGATGCCCAACAGCAACGGCAGGGCGATCATATTCTCAAGATTGATCACCATCCCCAGGAGCCCGCAGCTGGCGAAGGTCAGCAATCCGCTGAGCACGACCGGGGCGATGGTGAGGATCACCCACGAGAGCGACCGGAAAACGATGAACAGCATAAGCAGGATGATGCCGCCGGACAGCAGGCCGGCCATCCCGAAGGCGCCGAGAATTGTCTTGCCGGATTCGATGATCGAGACAGCGTCGCCAGCCGCGTCGGGCGCAACCGCGCGCACCGCGGCGACAAATTCAGAAGTCTTCTTCACATCGTCGAGCGGCCGCGCCGGCGAGACCTCAAGCCGCAAATGGCCATCCTTTGCGAGCCAGCCGCGCCGCAATTGGTCGGGAATCGTTTCCAGGGAAACCGGTTCCGCCGACAACAGCATATTGATCTGATCCAGCGTCGTCTGCAGCCCAGCCGTCATCGCGGTGGAGACCTTCGCCCGAACCGCCGGCGGCGCGTCGGCCAATGAGGAGAAATTCTTCGCCAGCGCAAGTCCCGCCCGCGCCAAAGCGTCGGACCTGCCGGTCAGCGTCTGCGTCAATTGGGCGCCGGCCTCTCTCAGCGCGTTGACTGTTTCAGCGTCCGAGGGCGGCGGCGCGACGTCGAAGGGCTGCAGCGAGAACGATAACAACATATTGGCGTCGGCGATCAGCGCCAGCTTCGCGTCCTGATCCGGCGGGATGAGCGAGTGCAAGCCTATGACCTGCCCCACGTCGGGCAGCTTGGACAATCGCGCGGCCAGCGCCCTGGAATGCTCGATATTGTCCGTCAGCACCGCCACGGTGTTCGGCGTTGAATCGGCGTGCTCCGCCAATTCGAGATAGGTCGCCATGGCCTCCGTCTTTGGGCTGCGCAGCACCATCGGATCGAAGTTGAACTTCAACAGGGGCAACGCCAGCAAGGATCCGACGCCCAGGACCAGCGCGCCCAGCAACACCTGATTGCGCACGCGGCCCAAATTGGAATCAGCGTTTTTTAGAAGTTTCAGCCCCTCTTCCGGCGCCGCCTTCTGGACGTCGAAAACGCAGATCAACGCCGGCAAAAGCGTTACCGTCAGCAGGAAAGACACCACCATCCCGAATCCGGCGATGAGGCCCAGTTCCGCGACGCCGCGATATGAAGTCGGCAAAAACGCCAGAAACCCGGCGGCGGTCGCCATCGCCGCAAGCGCCAATCCCCCACCCATCGCCAGCGCGGTAAGCCGTTGCGCCTCCGGAAGAGACGGCGCCGCCAGGCGTTCCGCCCGGGCGCGCACGCTGTACTGGACGGCGAAATCCATCCCTAGCCCGATAAAGAGCGGCAAGAAGGCGATCGAGATCAGGTTGAACCGGCCCAGCAGCAGCAAGCCGATCGCTGTAGTAATCAATGCGCCGATCACGACGGTGACCAGCATGCTGATCACCATGCGCGTCGATTTCACCGCGCGATAGAGAATGGCGACCATGATGGCGAACATCAAAACCGCGATCGGTCCTGTGGATTCGGCCAGCGTCCCGAGTTCTTCGTCGCCGATCGGCACCGAACCGGTGATCCGCACCTTCACATCGCCAGGTCCGCCGACGCCCAAAGACTTCACCGCCGCGTGAATGGCGTTCGAGCCGGGCTGTCCTGGCAGCACTTCCGAGAAATCGAGCTTGGGATTGAGCAGAATGAATTGACGCCAGTCGCGCGGCGGCGGGTTCTCTCCGGACAGCAGCAGGCTCCAGGAAAACGGCTTCGCCTCGCCGGCCACGCCGGCATGGATCGCATCCGAAATTCTCGTTATGGCGGAGACGATGCGGCCAGTGTCCGTAGAATCTTGACTCGCGTTCGAAACCGCGAATCCCGCGCTTTTCGCCACCCCGCGCAGACTGGGATCGGACGCCAGCGGGCCGAGAAAGGGTTGCGCGGCGATCAACGCTTCCGTTGTGTCTTGCACGTCCTTTTCGGATGAAAACAACAAACCGTGCCGGCTGAAAAACTCGCCGCCGTTGATGCGCTGAACGTTCAGGAAAAGGTCCTGCCGCTGAGACAATTCCTCCGTCAGTTTCGCCGTTGCCTGCTCCGCGAATTCTGGCGTCGCGGCGTCGACGACGATCACGAAGTCCTCCCCTTCACTGGGGAACAGCGTTTCGATGCGGTCGGAGATCTTCCGCCAGCCAAGGTCCTTTGAGACCAGGGAATCCATGTCCGTGCGGATGTCGAAATTGGCGGCCGCGTAGAAGCCGCTGACCGCGGCAAGAACCAGAGCGACGGCGATTACCGCCTTAGCGCGCCGCGTTGCGAAGGAGACCAGACCCGCGACGAACTGCGCCAGGACCGTCAACGTGCCGGAGCCGGACGAGGTTTCGGAGGTGGGATCGCCGCTCATTTCAATACGCTTCACTCAAGCCAGGTTAGAGGGCGGGCTGGACAGCTGGCGCGTTCGGGTCCGAAACCGCGGATGCGCCCTGTTCCGGCGCAACGGGTTCCGCACCGACCGTGGGATCAGCGTCGGGAAAGTCGGGCAGCGCCTCAACGTCAAGCGCGCCGTCATGCACCTGAGACTCACGCGACTGCAGATAGATGGATCGCAAGGAGGCGTACGGATCGACCGCCATTTTTTCCAATTGCTGGAGCTGAGGCTCCACCGCCACGCGCGCGTCGAGCGCGCTGATCACAGACCGGGATGTGTGAAAATACTCGTCGTCGCGAAAGTTCAGGAGACCGACAGGATCGACGAGGAAATCGACGACTGTGCCGGTCAAATCCCGCACAGAACTCGGGCCGGCCAATGGCACGTACAAATAAGGTCCGGATTCCAGATTCCATTTTCCAAGGGTAAGGCCAAAATCGTTATCGTGTTTGACCAGCCCCATCGGCGCGGCGACGTCGAAAATGCCGGCGACGCCAAGCGTGGAGTTTGTCAGAAAGCGTGCGGAGGTCTTTCCGGCGCGTTTGAACTTTCCCTGCAGCGTATCGTTGATGACAACTCCCGGCTCGTCGAGATTGCTGACGACATTGTGCGCCGCCGTGCGCACGAAGCGCGGCAACACACGGCGATAAGTCATCGCCACGGGACGAAAAAACAGCTGGTCGAGAACGTCCGACACAGCGAACAGCGCCCTATTCATGGGCTCCCAGGGATCTCCGGCGGACGCGCCGGCGACTTTTGCCGGACCGGAGGGGGCCGCCTCCTCCGCTTGCGCTCCATTAGGCAAAATCGACGTCGAACACGCAGCCGCAAACGCAAAGATCGCTGTCCGGCGTCTCATGCAGTCCCTCCTGTCGACCCTCGCGAAACGCGGGCCGATGCTCCCTGAACCGGCATCTTACACAGCTGGCCGCAGAATGGGAGACGGATCAGTGCGCTAAGCGGAACGCCACCGTCGCATTAAGCCCGCCGAAAGCGAACGCGTTCACCAGCAGGGACTTTGCTCGGATAGGTTGCGGAGCGCCAACGACGACGCTGACGTCGCATTCCGGATCGGCGCCCTGATAATTCTGGATTGGCGGCGCTACACCTTCCTGCAGCGCGCGAATGCCCAAGGCCGCCTGAAGGGCCGTTGCGGCGCCGATCAAATGGCCATGCGCGCTCTTGGTGGCGATGACGGGATGATCGCGCCAGCGATTGCCGAACACGGCTTTGATCGCCTCGGATTCGTTCTTGTCGTTCAGCGGCGTGCCGGTCCCGTGCGCGGAGATCAGAATGGAGTCTTCATCAAACAGACCGGCCTGCAACGCCGCAGCGCGCATACTCGACACCGCCCCCTCCAGCGCCGGCTGCGTCCAGTGATTGGCGTCAGAGGACAAGCCATAACCGTCCAGGGTCGCGATGATCTTTGCGCCGCGCGCTTTGGCGTGCGCGACGGATTCCAGCACCATAGCTGCGGCGCCTTCGCCGATATTCATGCCGTCGCGGCCGATCGAAAACGGCTTGCAGGGCGTAGCGCTCATCGCCCGGATACCCTCCCAGGCGGCGAGGCATCCTGGTGAGGCGATCGCCTCCGAACCGCCGACAAGAACCACATCCACCAAGCCGGACTGGATCAGCGCGGCGCCCTGCGCCATCGCATGACCGGAGGACGCGCAGGCGCTGGCGACGGCGAAAGTCGGTCCCTTGATTCCAAACTCGATTGCGATCGCGCTGACCGGCGCGCTGTGCATGACTTTCGGCACGGTCAACGGATGCAGGCGTGCGCTATGCTTGCCGTAGAAGCGCTCAAAACCCGCTTCCAAAGTGTGGATGCCGCCCATGCCGTGACCGAACACGGCGCCTGCCTTGCCGAGCACGCTCTTGTCCAGTCCCGCATCGCGCAAAGCATCCGCAGCGGCATGGAGCGCAAGCACCGAAAACAGATCCAGCGAGGCGCCGATCTTGCGGCCAAGCTTGGCCTCCAGGGCGGCGTTCGGGTCTTCAGGGACAAGCGCCACGGTGACGTCGAACGGGGCCGGACCATGTTCCCCGGCGTTGAAGGTCGCGGCTTTGATCCCGGAACGGCCGTCGCGGCACGCGGTCCAGGATTGTTCAAGGTCCATGCCCAGGGGCGAGATGGCCCCCATTCCGGTAACGGCGATACGCCGATCCGAGGATGCAGCGGTCACGATTTGGGCGCTCCAGTCGCCGCTATTTTGCTTTCGAGCAGAGCGATCATGTCGCCCAGGGTCTTGTCGCGTGCGATCTCATTGTCCGCGACGGTGATGTTATATTTCTCCTCGACCGCGAACATGATGCTCACGAAGTCGACGGAATCGATGCCAAGGGAATCCAGCGGCGCGTCGAGGCTCAGCTTTTCCCGCTCAATAAGCGCCTCGGTCGCGATCAGATCTAGCAATTCCTCTTGGTGACTGGACATTTTAAAACTCTCTAGGACGCCGCGAGCGGCATCGCACCGGACGCCTGGACGCGTTGTACTTTATAATCCTGGATATCGGCGCCGAAAAATTTCGCCGTCGCGTCCGCGACCTGATTGCGCTCCCGATCCACGTGGATCATGTGGAAGCTGTCCTCCAGAAGCATCATGTCCACCGGTCCGTTCAAGGCCTTCGCCAGCCGGTAAGCGTTGCGCACGTCGCTCATGTCGTCTTCGATCGCGTGCGCGATCAAGGTCGGCTGCCGGATCTTGGGTCCGAGCCGCTCAACGTGCCGGCAAAGGCGGTACATTTCCAGCAGGGCGCCCAATGGCATGAACGGCAAGGCGCCGGCGATCACGCTTTCGGGCGCCTGCTCCAGGCGATCCCGCAGGCGCTCGTCCTTGATTCCGTAGGGGTGACGTTCCTTGAAGCGCATGTGCCGGAGCGGCGGCGCCACATGCGCCAGGCGCATGAGCGGGGCCAATTTGTACCAGCCGCGCATGTTCCAGCCGTCATATTCGAAGGTCATGGAATAGACCGCGGTGCGGGACACCTTCGGCTGCTCGGCGGCCAGCGCCAGTCCCAGAGCGCCGCCGGCGCAGATGCCCGCGACCGAGACCTCATCCACCTGGGAGGCGAGCTTGCTGAAACCTTCCCGGACGGTCTCGAGCCAGTCCGACCATTTGGTGCGCAGCAGCGCATTGTAATCGCCGCAATGGCCCGCCAGTTGCGGCGCGTGCACCGTGAAGCCGCGCTTGTTCAAGCGTTTGGCCAAAAACATCATTTCCGCCGGAGCGCCGGTCAGACCGTGCACCAGCAACGCCCCCCGTCCACTGGATCCTGGCAACGTAAAACTGTAATCGTTCATCGGGTCTCCCGATGCGCTGGCTGCCCCCAAAGCAGCGTTTTACGTCCCACATATCCTGCAGACTTGGTCCACATCAACGAGCTCCGCAGCCTCGCGCCTACCTGGTGCACCGGCGAAGCACCGCATCCAACAATTTTATCGCAAGATCAATCTCTTCCTTGGAAATGTGGAGAGAAGGCGCGAACGTGATCACGTTTTTATAATATCCGCCCACGTCGAGAATGAGGCCGTACTTCTTTCCGTCGACCTCCAGATCGCCCTTCATTCCTTCCTCGGCCATCGCGTCCAGCAAGGCCTTGTTCGGCGTGAACCCGTCTTCGTGGCAGATTTCCGCGCGCAGCGCCAAGCCCAGGCCGTCAACGTCGCCAATTTGCGGCCAGCGTTTTTGCAGGTCCTTCAGGGCGTCCAGGAAATAGGCGCCGCTCTTGGCGACCTTGGTTTCGTAATCGCCTTCCATGCACATGCGCAGGGTTTCCAGCGCCACGCCGGTGCCCATCGGATTGGCGTTGAAAGTCGAGTGCGTCGATCCCGCCGGGAAAATGGTCGGGTTGATCAGCTCTTCCCGCGCCCACAGACCGGACAACGGGTTGAGACCGTTCGTGATCGCCTTGCCGAACACCAGAATGTCCGGCTGCACGCCGAAGTGCTCGATCGACCAGAGCTTGCCGGTCCGATAGACGCCCATCTGGATTTCGTCGACGACCAGCAGGATGCCATGCTGGTCCAGTACCTTCTTCAGCTCCTTGAAGAAGTTCGGGGGCGGGATGACGTAGCCGCCCGTGCCCTGGATCGGCTCGATATAGAAAGCCGCGTATTCGCACTGGCCGGTCTTCGGATCGAGCACGCCATTATATTCGGTCTCGAACAGGCGGGCGAATTTCTGCACGCAGAAATGACCGTATTCTTCCTTGCTCATGCCTTTGGGGCCGCGGAAGTGATACGGGAACTCGATGAATTGGGCCCGATCGCCGAAATGGCCGAAACGGCGGCGATATCGATAAGACGACGTGATCGCCGAAGCGCCCAGGGTGCGGCCGTGATAGCCGCCTTCGAAAGCGAACATCAGGCTTTTGCCGTTGCAGGCGTTGCGCACCAGCTTCAGGGAATCTTCCACCGCCTGCGCGCCGCCGACATTGAAGTGCACGCGGCCCTTGCGGCCCCATTTCTTTTCGGCGTCCTGCGCCACCAGCGCCGCCAGTTCGACCTTCTCGCGGTGCAGATATTGCGAGGCGACCTGCGGCAATCGATCCAGCTGGCGTTTCACCGCTTCGTTCAGGCGCGGATTGCGATAGCCGAAATTGACGGCGGAATACCACATCTGGAGGT
This sequence comes from uncultured Caulobacteraceae bacterium, assembly GCA_964395875.1. GTDB lineage: Bacteria > Pseudomonadota > Alphaproteobacteria > Caulobacterales > Aquidulcibacteraceae > JBEVJO01. The sequence goes on from CAYNCS010000028.1 coordinate 18,603, forward strand.
CCAGAAACTGGCGGCCTTCGTCGTCGAACATGAATGAGCCGTCGCAGCCCGAGAAAAATTTCGGGTCCGGCATGTAGTGAACGGTATCGCCCCACGAGCAATATTCGTTCTCAAGGCGACGCAGCTCCGCCTCATCCATTTTCATTTCACTCGCTAAATTCAAGGCTTCAGGCTTGTTCATCAACCACGCCAATCAAACGGGTAATATCTGTGAAATTCGCGCGTTGGCGTTCGACGACGCGCTCCGCCAGATCCTGCTGAACGTCCGCAAACGTCGTGAAGCGAACGAACTGAATATTCTTGACCAGACAAAAGTCGGCAAGCTTCGCCTTCGCGTACAAAATGTCCGCCGTCGGACCCACGCATTCGTCCGATCGGCCATCCCCGATATATACGTCCGCAGCACGATCTTCTTCAGCGACGACCGCGCACTTGCAGACGCCCGAACCGGCAGTGCACTCTACCCGCCGCCAAGGCTGCTCCAGTTCGAAACGGTCGCCCTTCACGCTGAGCTTGTTCGCAAACACAGGCAGCCGGCCGAAACCATACCGCGTTAATACGCTCCGGATGAAGTAGTCCACGCCGTCGCTGACGACCACGATTTCCAGATTGTTGGCGTCGCAATACGCAACAAAATCCACAAAGCCCGGGTCCAGTTCGACGTGCGACAAGACTTCGTCCAGAGCGGAATAATCGGCTCGCAACAACCGAATTTGACGGCGCATGCACGTCGCCGCATCAATGGATCCGGTGACCCAAAGGCGCTCGATCGCTTCCCATTCAGGTGGAGCTAGTTTCTGCAAAACCAAATCGGTCACATCGCATGCGGCGACCGTACCGTCGAAGTCGGTGTAAACTCGCAAAGACCTCTCCACCTTGCTTGGGTTCGCAAGGCCCTTCCCCCGGCCGCGAACCTCCCGCCCCTATGCACGCCCAAACGGGAAACAGGCCGGCGGCGCATCGCGCTCACCACCCGCAGTCAGCTCCACAGCGACCGCGTCCCACTTCCAGTTGTCCGTCCTTACAATGGCGGCCCCCTCTTCGCCATCTCAATTCCCAGTAAGGCCTAGGCCATTCCAGTTGCAAACCCGATCGCGCCGCCTTCAACCGCGGCCAGTCTGCATCTTTCCGGCGGAGGCCAAACCGGCGTTCCGTTGAACCACCAGCTTGAAAGGTCCGAACCTGGACGCCGCCAATCCGCACAGCCGATAAATGGATCGAATTAAAAACGCGAACAGGCGCCTAAACGCCTGTTTTACTTGGTGAGCCCGCCGGGATTCGAACCCGGGACCCTTTGATTAAAAGTCAAATGCTCTACCGGCTGAGCTACAGGCTCCCAATCGCGAGGGCCGGAACCTATGGGGACCGGTCTTCCGGGTCAACACCAACCTGCCCGAATCTCGCTACAGAATTGCTTATCCTGAAGAACGTCCGGACAAGGGGGAGCTGTTCATGAGCGCGCATTTCGGCGAGGACGCTGGCAGAGCGCGGCGAATCTGTGCCTTGGCGGCGCTGTCGCTCCTGATTGCAGGGTGTGCGCACAAGCCTAAGCCCGCAGATGAACCCGTGGAGGCGAGTCCCGATTCGCGGCAGGCCGCCGGCGTCTTCCGTGTCGTGCCCAATGGCGAAGTGGCGAACGCGGCCATGCAGCCGCTCGCGGACGTCGGCCTGAAGCGGGACAAAATCCCCCCGACGCTCAAAGGCATTAAAACGCCCTACGCCGCCGGAATCGCACCGACCTGTGAGTCCATCGCGGAGGAGATTCTGGCCCTGGACGTCGTCCTGGGCGACGACGTCGACGTCAAACTGGCCGACCAGACCTGGCGCCAAAAAGGCACCGCAGCCGCGAACGACGCCTTCATCGACGCGGTGGAATCCACCTCCACTTCCGTCATCCCCTTCCGGGGCGTCGTGCGAGAGGTTAGCGGCGCCGCGCAACGCGACCGCCGGATGGCGGCGGCGGTGCAGGCCGGAAAACTGCGGCGCGCATTTTTGAAAGGCATCGGCCATGCAAGAGGCTGCGAGCCCCCGGCGGCCCCGATCCCTTACGTCGAAAAATAGGCTTAAGCCTCGCCCGACGCCTCCGGCGACGCGCGCCAGCGCTCCAGAAGGTTCTGGCGCAAAACCGGAAACGTGCCGTCGGCTATCGCGGCCCGAATACGCGCCATCAAGCCCTGATAATAAGCGATGTTGTGCCAGGACAGCAGCATCGGGCCGAGCAATTCCTGCGCCTTGAACAGATGATTGTAATAGGCCCGCGAGTAATCGCGGCTGGCCGGGCAATCGAGGCTTTCGTCCAGCGGCGCCGGATCTTCAGCGAAGCGCGCATTCTTTACATTGACGGGGCCGTCATCCGTCCAGGCCTGGCCATGGCGGCCAGCCCGGGTCGGCAACACGCAGTCGAACATATCCACGCCGCGCGCCACCGCCTCCAGAATGTCGATGGGCTTGCCGACGCCCATCAGATAACGCGGGCGCTGATCGGGCAGATGCGGGACCGTCACCTCGATGGCGTCGAGCATGGCGTTAAACCCTTCGCCCACCGCAAGGCCGCCGATCGCGTAGCCGTCGAATCCGATATCGACCAGGCCTTGAGCGGACTCCCGCCTCAAATCCTCGAACACGGATCCCTGCACGATGCCGAACAAAGACTGGCTATCGCGCTCGCCAAACGCCGTCTTGCAGCGCTGGCCCCAGCGCAACGACATGCGCATGGACTTGGCGGCGTCATCCTTGCCGACGCCGAAGGGCGTGCATTCGTCGAGCTGCATGGCGATATCCGACCCCAACAGGTCGGACTGAATTTCGATGGAGCGTTCGGGCGACAACGAATGCGACGAACCGTCGATATGCGAACGGAACACCACGCCGTCCTCGGACATCTGCCGCAGCTTTGCGAGCGACCAAACCTGGAAGCCGCCGGAATCCGTCAGGATCGGGCGCGGCCAGCGCATGAATGCGTGCAGTCCCCCTAGGCGCGCGACCCGCTCCGCCGTGGGACGCAACATCAGATGGTAGGTATTGCCCAGAATGATGTCGGCGCCGGTGGAGCGCACCTGATCGGGGGTCAACCCCTTCACGGTCCCAGCCGTCCCCACGGGCATGAACGCCGGCGTGCGGATTTCTCCGCGCGGCGTCACCAAGCGGCCTGTGCGCGCGGCGGCGGAACGCCCTTCGATATGAAACGGAAACTCACCCATCGGCGCGCTCTAACAGGCTCGCGTCACCATAGGAATAGAAACGATAACCGGCGGCGATGGCGTGGCGGTAGGCGCGCTGTATGGTCTCCAGACCCGCGAATGCGCTGACCAGCATGAACAATGTCGAACGCGGCAAATGAAAGTTCGTCATCAAGCGGTCGACAATTTTGAAACGATAGCCCGGCGTGATGAAAATGTCGGTGCTGCGGAAACCCGCTTCCACCCGTCCATCGTCCGAGGCCGCGCTTTCCAGGGCGCGAAGGCTGGTCGTGCCGACCGCCGTCACGCGCCGCCCCTCCGCCTTGGCGGAATTCACGGCTTGCGCCGCCGCATCTGAAATCTCGAATTGCTCCGCATGCATCACATGATCTGCGGTCTCTTCGGCCTTCACAGGCAAGAACGTGCCCGCGCCGACATGCAGGCAGACCCGCACGACCTCCACGCCGCGCGTCTCGAGCGCCGTCAGCAATTCCGGCGTGAAATGCAGTCCCGCAGTCGGCGCGGCGACAGACGCGCCATCCGGCGCCGCATAGATCGTCTGATAATCCGTCGCGTCCGACGGCAAATAGTCCCGCCGGTCGGCGATGTAAGGCGGCAGCGGCGCCATGCCGTTGGCGCGCAGCGCCTCCTGGATCGACCCCTTTTCAGAATTCAGCCGGACCGTCACAATCCCGCCCTCGCCTTTGTCGATCAGGTCGGCGGAAAGGCCGCTGTCCGCGCCCGCGATGGCGATCCTGTCGCCCGGCCGCAAACGCCGGCCCGGCTTGGCGAAAGCGCGCCAGGTCGTTTCGTCCAGCCGCTCGATCAGATTGAGTTTGACGGCGACATCCTCGCCGCCGGGACGCGCCGGGCGCACGCCCTCCAGCGCCGCCGGGATCACGCGGCTTTCGTTGACGACAAGAACGTCGCCGGCGCGGAAGAATTCCGGCAGATCGCGGACGATCCGATCCTCAAACGCGCCACGCGCGGGCACGACAAGCAACCGCGCCGCATCCCTGGGCTTTGCAGGATGCAGCGCGATGTTTTCTTCCGGCAGGTCGAAGTCGAAAAGGTCCGTACGCATCGCGGCTGCGGTCCTACCCGCCGCGCCGCGGCGGGTCAAAAACGCTTATTCGGCGAGTTTTGCCTTCGGCGTGACGTCGCAAGCGCTGAAATCAGCCTTCTCGTCCTTGCGGGCTTCCTTGATGCGGTCCTCGAAAGCGTCGCTGTCGGTACGGATCACATACAATTTCGGACGCTGCGCTTCAGGCAGATCCGCGATCACGCGCACGGTTTTCATGATGCCCGGGGCCGCGGGCGGTTCGCCGATCGGCAGATTGTTCACGGCTTCCTGCCCCATCACGACGCGCCCGAACGCCGTGTAGCGCTTCTCAAGCGAAGGATACGGCCCCCGCATCAGAAAAAACTGGCTGTTGGCGCTGTCGGGGCTGTCGGCCCGCGCCATGGCCGCCACACCAGGACAGAACAGCGGCCAAGCCGCCGCCTTCTTGTCGGCCATGAGCATCATGACGCCGTTGGGCTGGCTCTGCATCGGCAGCATTTTGTGAAAGCCGATCACTGAGCCGGCCGGGTTCGCCACCGGCCGCAATTCGAACGCCGCGTCACGACGCATCGTGAACTCGCCCTTCACGTTGGGTAGGTCGGAGGCGCCGCTGCCGTCGCCCTTCGGGTCGCCGCCCTGCGCCATGAAGCCGTCGATCACCCGATGGAATTTCAGGCCGTCATAAAAGTTCTTGCGCGCCAGTTCCTTGATGCGCGCGACGGCCAGCGGCGCCACTTCGGGATACATTTCGACGACGACCGGCCCCTTGCTCGTGTCGATCAGAATGGAATTTTCCACGTCCAGTGGCCGGTATTTGTCCGGCTCGTCCTGCGGCCCCTTCGCCCAGGCGGACGCAGCCGCCATCAGCGCCAGCGCCAATGCGCAAACGCCCATCACCCCGTTGTTTTTCATTGGCTAACCCCTCGCCAGCTTTTCCCGCAACGCCGGTACGACGCTGGCCGGCACGAAATGTTGAAAATCCCCGCCAAGCCGCGCGATCTCCTTCACCAGCCGTGACGCCACGGCCTGATGATGAGGATCGGCCATCAGAAACACGGTTTCGATGTCAGGATTGAGGCGCTGGTTCATTGCGACCATCTGGAATTCGTATTCGAAGTCCGAGACGGCGCGCAAACCCCGGATGATCATGCCCGCCCCGACCTCCTGGGCGAAGTGCATGAGCAGGCTCTTGAACGGACGCACCTCGATTTCGACGCCGCCGCCGAAATTCTTGCACTCCGCCTCGACCAGGGCGACTCGCTCCTGAAGCGTGAAAAGGGGTCCCTTTTCCTCATTGATGGCGACGCCGATCACCAATTTGTCGACCAGCTTGAGCGCCCGGCCGATGATGTCGACGTGACCATTGGTCAGCGGGTCAAACGTCCCCGGATAAAGCCCGATGCGCTTCATTGCGGTGCTCCAAACCTGCGGGCCAAGCCGCTATTCCCGCTCGCCGCCGCTGAGATCGATCAAACGCTCCACGGCCACGACACGCTCGCCGTCGTCGATCCGCATCAGGTTCACCCCTTGCGTCGCGCGGGCGGCGATCCGGATTTCCGAAACCGGGCAACGGATCAGCTGGCCGGCGTCGCTGACCAGCAGCAGCTCGTCCTCGTCATCGACGGGGAATGCGCCGGCGAGCCTGGCGTTGGAATCCGTCATGCGGTGCGCCACGATGCCTTTGCCGCCGCGGCCCGTAACCCGGTATTCGTAGGCGGAAGAACGCTTGCCGACGCCGCGATCTGAGATCGTGAGCACGAATTGCTCGCGCGCGCCAAGCTCGGCGATGCGCTCCGGCGTCAAAGCCGCTTCACCCGTTTCGGCCTCATCTTGCTCCACAGGCTCAGGCGCGACGTCGGACACTTCGTCGCCGGCGGCCCGGCGCATGGCGGCCGCGTGCCGCAGATAGCCGCGCGCTTCGGCAGGTTCCGCGTCGACGTGACGGAGGACCGACATGCCGATCAATTCGTCGCCGTCCGCCAGCGAAATGCCGCGCACGCCGGTCGAGGTCCGGCCCTGGAACACACGCACTTCCGGCACCGGGAAGCGGATGCACATGCCCCGCCCCGTGGTCAGAAGGATGTCGTCATTCTCGGTGCACATCTGCACGTCCACGATGGAATCGCCCTCATCGGGCTTCATCGCGATCTTGCCGTTGCGGTTCACCTGAACGAAATCGGAAAGCTTGTTGCGGCGCACGCCGCCGGACTTCGTGGCGAACATCACGTCAAGCGTGTCCCACAAAGCCTCGTCTTCGGGCAGCGCCATGATGGAGGTGATTGTCTCGCCCTTTTCGAGCGGCAGCATGTTGACCAGCGCCTTGCCCTTGGATTGCGGGGCGCCTTCCGGCAGACGCCAGATCTTTTCCTTGTAGACCATGCCGCCGGACGTGAAGAACAGCACCGGCTGGTGCGTATTCGCCACGAACAGACGCGTGATGAAATCTTCTTCCTTGGTCGCCATGCCGGCGCGGCCCTTGCCGCCGCGGCGCTGCGTCCGATAGGTGGCCAGGGCCGTACGTTTGACGTAGCCGCCATGCGTCACGGTGACGACCATGTCTTCGCGGGCGATCAGGCTCTCGTCGTCGATCTCGAGGTCGGCCTCGACGATTTCCGTGCGGCGCGGTTTCGCGTAGGCGGCCTTCACGTCGACCAGTTCTGTGCGGATGATGCCGCGGATCAGGTCGATGGACCCCAGGATCGTCAGCAGGCGCTGGATCGTTTCGGCGATCTCCTGCGCCTCCTTGGCCAGTTCCTCGCGCGCCAGCCCCGTCAAGCGCTGCAGACGCAGATCGAGGATGGCGCGGGCCTGTTCCTCGGTCATGCGGATCGTGCCGTCTTCGCGAATCTGCGAGCGGGGATCGGCGATGAGCGCGATCAGCGGCGCAGTGTCAGCCGCCGGCCAGTCGCGCGCCATCAAGCGCTCGCGCGCTTCCGCGCCGTCGCGGGATTCGCGGATGATGCGAATAACTTCGTCGATATTGGCCACGGCCAGCGCGAGGCCAACCACGATGTGGCCGCGGTCGCGCGCCTTCGCCAGATCGAACTTGGTGCGGCGCGTGACGACTTCCTCGCGGAAGGCGATGAAGCACTCGAGCATCGCCCGCAGCCCCATCATACGAGGCCGTCCGGCGTCGAGCGCCAGCATGTTCACGCCGAAGCTCGTTTGCAGCGGCGTGAAGCGATAGAGCTGGTTCAGGATCACGTCGGTGTTGGAATCACGCTTGAGCTCGATCACGACGCGCACGCCCTTGCGGTCGCTTTCGTCGCGCAGTTCGGCGATGCCTTCGATCTTCTTGTCGCGGACAAGCTCGGCGATCTTTTCGATCATCGTCGCCTTGTTCACCTGGTACGGCACCTCGGTGACGACGATCGCTTCACGATCCTTGCGCACTTCCTCGATATGGGTCCTGGCGCGCATGACTACAGAGCCGCGCCCCGACAACAGCGCCTGACGCGCGGCCGACTGACCGATGATCAAGGCGCCTGTCGGAAAATCCGGCCCGGGGATCAGCGTGACGAGGAAGGCGATCTCCTTCGGCGTCAGCTCCG
>CAYNCS010000029.1:0-991 GCA_964395875.1 uncultured Caulobacteraceae bacterium
GTTCTGTTCCTGTTGTCCGATCTCTCCAGCGCCATGACCGGCGCGCTCATTCATGTGAATGGCGGCCAATACATGGCGCCGTGATTGCGGCGATCCGCTGTCAAGGCTTCAACAGCTTGCGCGCATTGTCGCCGGACCATCATGGCGCATTGCGTCAGCCCGGTGAAAGTCCAGCAGTAAGGTTCAAGTCGCGTCCGCAGCGCCAATCCGCCGTCAGTCCACGGTCTGGCTGTTCGAGGCGTCATCGGAAAATTCGTTCCACAGCGCATTCAGGATGCCGAAGGCCAAAGCGAGGCCGAGTCCGAGGATCCAGGCGAAATACCACATTGATCGATCCTTCTCCGTCTCAGTAAGCGTGGTCGCCAGTGGCGCCTGTCGCTTCCGCTGTCGTGACGCGGCCCCAAAGAACCTTGTAGACCCATGCCGTGTACAAGAGGACGATGGGCACGAATATCACCGCCATCACGAGCATCAGAAATAAGGTTACATGGCTGGATGAGCTGTCCCAGACCGTCAGGCTTGAGCGCGGATCGAGCGAACTGGGCAGAATAAATGGGAACATGCTGGCGCCCACGCTCAGGATGACGCCGGTAATGCTCAAGGACGACCCGAGCATGCCCACGGCGCTCTTCTTGCGCAGCCCCATGAACGCGATGATCGGGCCGGTCAGCCCCAACACTGGCGCGACGATCATCCAGGGATATTTGACGTAATTGCTCAGCCAGGCGCCGTGCGCCACGACGACGTCTTTGCGCAGGGGATTGGGCAGCATATTGCCGTCTACCGGCGAGGTGATCTGGTAGCCGGAGACGCCCAAAGCAAGCCAGACGCCGCCGAGAAGGAACAGGACGAAGGTGACGAGCGCCGATGCGGAGCCAGCCGCGGCGGCGCGATCCCGCACCGCGCCTTTTTCAAGCTTGATCGTCAGCCAGGACGCGCCGTGCGTGATGAGCATGGAGGCCGAAACGAGCCCCGCGAGCAAGGCGAAGGG
>CAYNCS010000029.1:1001-26342 GCA_964395875.1 uncultured Caulobacteraceae bacterium
CGCAAGAAGTCCGTCGATCAGGCCGCCCTTGTAGGTCATGCGCAGCGTATCATCGAGCGCGAACGGCACGCCCTGCAGCGCATTTCCCACGGCCACGCCGAAAATCAAAGCGGGCACGAAGCCGCCGACGAACAGCGCCCAATCCCAACCGGAGCGCCAGGCCGCGCTCTCTCGTTTCGACCGGTACTTGAACCCGACAGGCCGCAGAATCAGCGCCGCCAACACCAGGAACATCGCGATATAAAAGCCGGAGAAACTCACGGCGTAAACCATTGGCCAGGCCGCGAAGATGGCGCCGCCGCCAAGGATGAACCACACTTGATGGCCTTCCCACATCGGTCCGATGGAATTGATGACGAGCCGGCGTTCGGAATCTGTTTTCGCGACGAAGGGAAGGAGAGAGGCGGTTCCCAGATCGTATCCGTCGGTGAGCGCGAACCCCAATAAAAGCACGCCCAGGAGTCCCCACCAGATCAGCTTAAGGGTCATGAAGTCGAACGGAATTTCCATGATGGCCCCTCCTATCGGTCAAGCTGCGCGGTGGGCTCCGCGGATGGCGGGCGATCGCCCGAAAACGCGCCAAGATTGACCACGGGGCCGCCGGCCGGGCCCTTCGATATGGCGCGCAGCATGAGATTCATTTCGATCACCAGCAGCACGCCGTAAATCAGCGTGAAGCCGACCATGGTCGTGACCACCTGTTCAGCAGACAGACTTGAAACGCCCAGGTGCGTGGGCAGAACGCCGTCGATGATCCAGGGTTGCCGGCCTGTTTCCGCGACGATCCATCCGAGTTCGGCGGCAATCCATGGCAGGGGAATGAGCCAGACCGCGATGCGCAGAAACCAGTCCGGCACGTCGCGCCGGATGTTCATGAAATAAAACGCGGCCGAAAACACGATGAGGAACAGGAAGCCTATGCCCACCATGAACCGGAACGACCAGAAGGACAGCGCCACATTGGGCACCATGTCTTCGGCTGCCTTGTCGATCATGGCGGGAGTCGCCTGACGCGGATCCGCGACATATTTCGTCAACAGAAGGCCGTGGCCCAGATCGGTCTTGGTCGCCGCGAAGGCCTCTTGCGCTTTGACGTCTTTGGGGTCCTGTCGGATGCGCTGGAGAGCGTCGTAAGCGGCGATGCCGTTGGCGATGCGCGCCTTGGCGTCATTGATCAGATCGTCTAGGCCCGGCACCGGCTTGTCGATCGAGCGCGTGGCGATTAGCCCGAGCACATACGGAACCTTCACCGCGTAGCGTGTTTCGTGTGCCTTCTGATCCGGAATCCCGACGATAGTGAATGAGGCGGGCGCCGGCTCCGTCTCCCACATGGATTCGATGGCGGCGAGCTTGAACTTCTGGCTTTCGCCGGCGACATAGCCGCTTTCGTCGCCCAGGACGATCACGGACGCTGCGGACAAAACGCCGAAGGCGGAGGCCACCATGATGGATCGCTTGGCCAGACCGATATGGCGCCTGCGCAGCAGGTACCAGCACGAAACGCCCAGAACGAAAGCCGCCGCCGTGACGTAGCCGGCGGACACGGTATGCACGAACTTGGCTTGGGCGACGGGATTGAACACCACCTCCATGAAGTTGGTGACTTCCATACGCATTGTTTCCGGATTGAAGGATGAGCCCACGGGATGCTGCATCCAGCCGTTGGCGATCAATATCCACAGCGCCGAAAGGTTGGATCCGAGAGCGACGAGACACGTCACCATCCAATGCGCTGGACGCGACAGCTTGTTCCAGCCGAAAAACATCAGGCCGACCATGGTCGCTTCGAGGAAGAACGCCATCAGGCCTTCGATAGCCAACGGCGCGCCGAAAACGTCGCCGACATAATGCGAATAATAGGCCCAGTTCGTTCCGAACTGGAATTCCATGGTGATGCCGGTCGCAACGCCCAAAACAAAATTGATCCCGAACAGCGTGCCCCAGAATTGCGTGATCTTCTTCCACACCTCCCGGCCCGACATGACATAGGCGCCTTCCATGACGACCAGCAGCATGGAAAGCCCGAGCGTCAGCGGCACAAACAGGAAGTGGTACATGGCCGTCAGCGCGAACTGCCAACGGGAGAGGTCCGCTACGGCGAGATCCGGCATGCTTTATCCTCCGCTTCAGGTGCAGAGCCTATTAAGATTAGAAAAGGCTGATATTCGAATTTGCCGGCAAGTGCGAATATAAAAGTTGCATTTCAGACATGAATTATTTCAAGGCTGGGGATTATGGCCGGCGATGTTCCGAATCTGGAAGAGCGAAGATTGAGTCGCGCCGCTTTGGCGCGATGGGCTGTGCCCGCAAAGTCTTTTGTAAATCAAGTGATTCTCTTTCAGGTGCTCGCCGCGGCAGGATGGGTCTGCGTCGCCTGGGGAATTGGGCAGGGCGCCGCCGGCGTCGCTGCGGGAAAACCGTCGAATCTTTTCTTTGTAACGGCTCTCGCTGGCGCCGCCCTGCGGACGGTGTTTCTTCGCCTGGGAGATCATTTTTCGGCGCGGGCGGGAATCGCGATGTCGGCTGCGGCGCGCCGGGAGATTTTCAGCGCTCTCGCCAAGTCTGGCGCAGCGTTGCTGGCGGGCGCCGGTTCCGGCGAACGCACGGCGCAAATCATAGATCGAACCGCCAAATTGCATCGCTATGCGGCGCATTGGCTGCCTGGCCAGCGCGTGGCGATTGCTGCGCCTGTCGTGATTCTCGTTGCGGCGGCGGCGCAATCCTGGCTGGTGGCCGCCTTGCTGGCGCTTTCCGTGGCCGTTTTGCCGCTTTTCATCTGGTTGACGGCAAGCCGCACATCTGAGGCTGCGCGGGCGCAACAGGCCTCGCTTGAATCGCTCGCTGGCGTTTTCCAAAGCGTTTCGGCGCACGCTGGGCTCATTCGCGCCTTCCGCTCGATCGGCCGCGAAGCGACAGCGCTGCGCCTGGCTTCCGAAGAGCTTCGAGCACGCACGATGGGAATTTTGCGCATCGCATTTCTGACGTCCGCCGTGCTCGATTTCTTCGCCTCGATTTCGATCGCGGTGGTGGCGGTTTATGTCGGGTTCAAGCTGCTCGGCGTGTTTCCATTTCCGACGGGCGAAACGGTGACGCTGGCCGAAGGCCTCATGGCCCTGATCCTCGCGCCGGAATATTTCGCGCCGATCCGCCGCTTGTCGGGTTTGCACCACGATCGGGCGGATGGCGTCGCGGCGGCTTCCGGGCTCGCCTCGTGGCTGAACGCGTCGGCGGGGGCGCCGGCGATCAGGCGTCTGCCCAAACTGTCAGGCGCGCCGCGTATCGTTTTCTCAGATGTCGCATTGTCCTATGGCGCGGGCGAAGCGGCGGTGTCAGGCGTTTCTTTCGCCGCGGACGCGGGAGAGATCGTTGCGCTGTCCGGGGCATCCGGATCGGGAAAATCCACCTGTCTCCTGGCGTTGATTGGACGCGCGCAGTTGCGCGCCGGGCGCATTGAGGTTGACGGACACGCGCTTCGTTCCGGCGACAGTCTGGCGGACGGCGTCGCGTTCATCCGTCAGTCGCCGTGGCTTATCGAGGGTTCGCTGGCCGAAAACATCGCATTGGCGAACCCGGGCGCCAGCCTTGCGCAGGTGGAGACCGCCGCGGCCGCAGGCGGCGTCGCCGCGTTTATCGAAAAGACCGATGAGGGTCTCGACCGGCGTCTGGAGCGATTTGGCGCCGGGCTTTCGGGCGGTCAGAAGCAGCGCATCACTATCGCCCGCGCCGTGGTGCGGGAGGCGCCGCTCTGGCTTCTGGACGAACCCACCGCGCATCTTGACGCTGAAAGCGAGGCCGCCTTTCTCGGTGACCTGCGCCGGCTCGCCGCCGGCCGAACCGTGCTCGTGGCCACACATTCGGAGGCGGTCGCCGCTGCGTGCGACCGCGTCGTGCAAATGCCTTCCCGGCGGCGTGCAGGAGCGCGCGCATGAAGCGGATCTGGAAGTCGCTCGACTCGCCGGCGAAGGGCGCATTTTTCGCGGCTGTTGTACTGAGCGCTCTAGGTGGCGCGTCCGGCGTCGTTCTTCTGGGGTTGTCGGGGTGGTTCCTGACCGCTTCCGCGCTCGCCGGATTCGCCGGGTCCGGCTTCGCCTTCAATCATCTCTATCCGAGCGCCGGCGTACGCCTCGCCGCATTTGTGCGAGTTTCGGCGCGCTATGGCGAACAAATCATCGGACACGACGCAATCCTGCGTTTTTCGTCGTCCTTGCGCGCCGATCTGTTTGAGCGTGGGGCGCGCGCCCGGCGCGGTCTGGCGCCGATGGCCGCTGGAGAACTCAGTATACTCATCGACGACGTTGAGGCGGTCGAGGCTGGCTTTCTCCGGGTGGTTTCGCCATCCGTTTCCATTGCGATGGGCGCGCTTGCGGCTATCGCCGTCGCCCTTATGGCGGACGCGTCCGCCGGCCTGCTCGCTTTCGGCGTTTTTGCGGCCTCCGCCGTCTGGATGCCGTATTGCGCGGCGCGGCGGTCACGGGCCGCTGCACAGCAGGTGGCGGTTATGACGGAGCTTGCCCGCGCCCGCGTTGCGCGCCTGGTTGAGAACGCTGCGGAGCTGGATGTCGTAGGGGCGCTGCCAGCTCAATGCGAAGAGGCTGAAGACGCGCTGCGGCGTGTGCAGCAAGAGCGCGACCGGATTGAGCGGCCTTTTCGGGGACTGGGCGCGTACATCGCGTTCGCGGGCGCGGCTGTCGGATTGCTGTGCCTGGCGCGCGCGGAGGCCCATAGCGTGGCGCTCGCCACTGGCGCGGCGCTCGCTCTGATTGCAGCTTTTGATGCGGCCAGTGCGATGACGAAAGTGCTGGATGCGGCGCCGCACGCGCAGGAATCATCGCGCCGCCTGGATAAGCGCCTTGACGCCCATACCGTTCCGCTGGAGCCGGATGCGCCGGCGCCGCTCGAATCCGTGTTGCCGTTGCAGGCGGTCGGGCTAGCGGTAGCAGCGGCGGACGACGCCGCAGACATCGCAGTTCCAGATTTCACGTTGAAGGCGGGCACGCTGCTGGAGGTGACCGGCCGCTCAGGGGCCGGCAAGACGACTTTGGCTGAAACGCTCATGCATTTGCATCCCATACGTGCGGGCGTCCTGACTTATGCGGGGCGCGAGTTCGGTGCTGTGCGCACGGCTGGCGTATTGGCGCATATCGCGATGAGCCCCCAGCTGGCCGACTTTCTGCCGCGTACGCTGCGCGCGCAATTGCTGCTGGCGAAACCGGACGCGACGGACGCTGCGATCCTGACGGCGTTGGATATGGCGTGCGTCGGGGACGCCGTGCGGGCGCGGACGCTTGGGCTGGACACCCGTGTCGACGCGGAGGGTGGCGGATTTTCTGGCGGCGAATTACGCCGCATTGCGATCGCCCGGGCCCTGATGTGTGAACCTGAAGTGCTAATTCTGGATGAGCCCTTCGCCGGATTGGAAGCCGCGCTGAGCGCTCGTCTCATCGACAATCTTGCGTCCTGGGCGAAGAATGGACGACGTGCGCTGATTGTGCTGCGGCACGAGGCGGATCTGCAATCCTGGCCGCATCTGGAGCGCGAGACGATTGTAATTCCCGCAATCCGCCACTAGTTGAAGTGCGGTCTTGCGGATGATTGCTGCGGCATCGAGCCCATTGACTTAATATTCGAATAGGCTAATATAAAAACGTGTTTCCGGGATCGGCTAATGGCGTCGCTAAAAACCAGCGCAGCGCAAGCGAAGAGAGCGCGTCGCAATCAGTTTGAATCGCTCGAAGCGCGAGCGATTGAAGCAGCCAGGATGCTTAAGCTGCTGGCGAATGAGCAGCGTTTAACCGTGCTTTGCCGTCTAAGTGCGGGCGAAATGACCGTTACGGAGCTGGGCCAATACGTAAATCTCAGTCAGAGCGCATTGTCGCAGCATCTGGGAAAGCTCCGCGCGGAGGGGCTCGTGGCGACGCGACGCGAAGCGCAGAGCATCTATTATCGCTTGGCCGATCCGGTGGCCGAAAGGCTCATCGGCGTCTTGTGCGATCTCTATGGCGGACATGACTGAGCTGCTGCGTCAATTTCCACCGAGAAGGGCGTTCAGGCGATAGGCGGCGGTGATCTTATCCGCGTGCGCGCTGTCCAGGCCAACTTGCGCCTGCAGGAGGTCCCGCTCCGCATCAAGCAGATCAATCATCGGGCGTTGCCCGACGGACGCTTCGTCACGCACGCTGTCTAACGCAATTTCGGATGCCTCCAGCGCGCGTTGCGCGGCGGCCTCAGCGAGGATCGTCGCCCGATAGGTTTCAAAAGCGCGCGTAACGCCGTCGACCACGCTGCGTTCCGTCGCCGTCAAAAGCGCGCGCGCCTCGGCGTGCATAGCGCGCGCCTCGTTAAACTCTCCCGTGATCCGGCCGCCGGTAAAGAGAGGCCAGGTGGCTCTGGCGATAAAGGCTGTGCCATCTGCGCGATAGCCGGGCAGAAATTCGTCGCGAATGGAGCTGGTTTCCACGGCGACGGACACCCGTGGGAAATATTCCGCGGCGGCGCGCCGAACGCCGGCCGAGGCGGCGCGTTCCTTTTGCCGCATCGCGGATAGTTGGTCGTTAGAGATTTGGGCGCGCGCAAGGGCCTCATCCAACGTCTCGGGAACAGGCGGCGTCGCGTCCACCGGTGTAAGATTGGCGGGATCGACGCCGACAATGCGCCGGAAGCCGGACTGGGCGGATGCGAGATCGGCGCGCGCTCGCGCCAGTTCCGCCTCCGCGCCCGCGCGCCGCGCTTCGGCCTGCGCGACTTCGCTTTTCGGCGCTTCGCCGGCTTCGAATCTGAGCTTTGAGTTCAGCGCCAGTTTTTCCAGCGCTTTGTGATTGGCGATGCGAAAGGCCACCCCGCGTTGTGCGGTGAAGACGCCCAGATATGCGTCTGCGACATCGGCCGCGAGTGCGGCGCGCGCCGCTGCGGCGTTAGACTTCTCCGCCCTTAGATTGGCGCGGCCCTGCGACCAGCCCGCCACCGCGCGACCGCCCGAAAACACCAATTGCTCCGCCGACAGGGCAACAGAGCGCGGTTCCAGATCCTGCCGGCCGACGCCGAAATTCGTTTCGGCGGTAGAGTATTTTCCGCTCGCGGTAACTTGGGGGAGTAGCGCCGACCGGGCCTGCTGCAATTGCGCCGCGGCGGCGTCGACGCGCGCATCGGCGGCCGCCAGTAGCGGATTGCTTTGCGCTGCAATCTGAATGGCTTCGTCGAGCGTCTGCGCCTGTGCTGGGGATGCTAGGGCAATGATCGCAAAGCTGACGGCGCTAAGCGCGAATTGCTTCACTTGAAAGCATTTCCCTGCTTAAGGCCCAGAAGCTTGAACGCCATTGCGGCAGGGCAAAATCCGGTGAATGCGGCTTGAAGCATATTGGCGCCGGCAAAGGCGGTGAGCCAAAGCCACGCAGGATGCACGAAATGCGCAAGGGCCAGGCTGCCGAGCACGACGGTTCCGGCGAATGCAAAGACGGCGCGATCAATGTTCATGCTGATCTCCTGGTTTTTTGCGCGGAGCGCAGCCACTCGCTCAAGGCTTCGGCCGTCATCAGACCGGCCCGGTGATCGATCTTCTGTCCGTCCTGAAACAGGAACAGAGCCGGGATGCCGCGCACGCCCAATTGGGCAGGTGCGCTGCACTCGTCAGCATTCATCTTCAGGAAGACTGCATCGCCGGAGAACGCCTGCGCGGCTCTGGTGAAATGCGGCGCCATCATGCGGCACGGCCCGCACCACGGCGCCCAGACGTCCAGGACGATGAGACCCTTGGTGTATTTCAGGTGGTCTCTCAGCCCGGCGTCGTCGACGTCGATGGGCGCGCCGTTGAAGAGCGGGGCGCCGCATTGTCCGCAACGCGCCGCATTGACGTCGCGGCCGGCTGGAACGCGATTTCCGGCCCGGCAGGAAGGGCAGGCGACCTGGGACAATCCTCCGGTGGTCATGAGTGCTCCTTAAGCTTCGTGATTCCCAACCGGTCCATGAGGAGCTTTTCGTAAAATGGTTCGGACTTGCCTTTGCGGATCTTGCCGATGAAGTATTTTTCAAAGGCTTCTTTCGCCAGGTGGACCCAGCCGCCGCTCGCCGACCAATTGACGTTGCGCGGCGGAATCTGCGGCTGCGCAACGAACGCGACGCCGCCGTCTCCGAAGTCGGCCAGGCATACGGCGTTCCAGCTCGCCTGGGCGTCGGGCTCCTCGCCGCGCACCAGCGCGCCAATATTCTCTGCCGTCGCCGTCACCATGGATTCGATCATGAAACCGGTTTTGGGAACGCCGACGGGCACGGGAGTCGGCCCCATAGGCGGGATGGCGACCGTGACGCCGATCGAGAAAACATTGCGATATTTCGGATTGCGCTGGTGCTTATCGACCAGGATGAAGCCCCTCGGATTTGTGAGGCCTTCAAGACCGCGAATTGCGGGGACGCCGCGAAAAGCTGGCAGGAGCATGGAGAAACTGAACGGCAATTCGTGCGCCTTTTTGACGGAGCCGTCGTCGTTGACCTCCTCAACAAACAACTTTCCGGCCTCGACCTTGGCGATCTTTGCGTTGGTGATCCATTTGATGTGCCGGTTCCGCATCTCGCTCTCCAGCAGACCCTTGGTGTCGCCAACGCCATCCAGGCCGAGGTGCCCGACATAAGGCTCTGGGCTGACGAAGGTCATCGGCACGCGGTCGCGCAGCTTACGGCGGCGCAATTCCGTATCGAGAATCATTGCAAATTCATAAGCCGGACCGAAGCAGCTCGCGCCCTGAACGGCGCCGACGATAATCGGTCCCGGATTTTTGCAGAATTTTTCGAATTCCACAGACGCTTGCTCGGCGTGATCGACATGGCAGATCGACTGCGTAAATCCAGCCGGACCAAAGCCTTCGATCTCATCGAACGCCAGATCCGGACCCGTTGCAATGACTAGGTAGTCATAGGGGATAGAGCGGCCGTCTTCGAGTTCGACGCGGTTCTCATCGGGATGAACGCGTTTGGCGCCAATCACTTCGAGGCCGATCTTTTTGCGCTTCATGACGTCGCGCAGGGGTACTTCGATCGCTTTGCGCCTGCGCCAGCCGACGGCGACCCAAGGGTTGGACGGGACGAAGTGATAGGTGTCGCCCTTGGAGATAACGGTTAAAGTATCCTTGCCGCGCAGCTTGTCTTTGATCTCATAAGCGGCGATCACGCCACCCAAACCTGCGCCTAAAACAACAACATCCGCCATCGCGCTCTCCCTGGAAGTATACGCCGGCTTCGGGTTCTTGAGCTTGACTATATAAGTAAAGCCGGATATAAGCAAGTGCGTATGTAAGACGTAATATTAGTCTTGCTGCGCCGGTTCCATTTGACGGCGATCAAGTGCGGCGGGATTAAACGGGTCAATCTGATCCCTGGAGGGCGCTATGTTTGAAAAGATCCCAACCCTAAGCGCGAGAGAAGTGCATGACGCCATGGAGCGCGGGGAGATCATTCTCATCGACGTCCGGGAGCCCGGCGAGTACGCGGCGGAGCGCATCCATGGCGCTCTCTTGTTTCCATTGTCGACGTTCGACCCTTCCGCATTGCCGCATGACCGCGCCCAGCCGATCGTGTTTCATTGCGCGGGCGGCAAACGGTCCGAGACCGCCATGCGAGCGTGTTTGAAGGCCAATATCCCAGTCCGGGCGCATATGGCTGGAGGAATAGCGGCTTGGAAATCATCTAATTTGCCGACGGTTTCGATCGATCCCGACACCGGTGCGGTGCAGGACCGGCAATAGTCCATTGAGGAGGTTGCGTTGAATCTCGGTCGGGTCATCGCCGCATGTGCGCTTGCCGCAGGGACGCTTTTGAGCGCCTGCAGCAAAAAGGAAGCGGAGAAGGCGCATACGAGCGCGCCCGTCGCCGGCATTCTGACGATCGAGGAGAAAGACGCGCCGGAATACAAGACGCTCGCCGCCGTGCTGACCAATCGCGACGTGGGCGATGCGCGCGCGCGCATCAGCGGCGTGTTGGAGAGAGTGCTTGTTAAGGAGGGCGATAACGTCAAACGCGGCCAATTGCTTGCGGTCGTTGCGGATCAAAGTCTGCGCCTGCAGGCTCAGGCCGGGGACGCCGCGGCCGAAAGGGCGCAGGCGGACTACAAGCGCACGCAATTTCTGGTCGAACGCGGCGTTTACTCGCAGGCGAAGCTCGATGCGGCGAAAGCCGAAGCGCTGGCCGCTTCGGCGCAAGCCGGGGCCATGCGGGCCATGAGCGCTCAGGGGCAAATATATGCGCCCGCAAATGGAAAGGTGACGCGGCTGCCTATTCCGAAGGGCGGCGTCGTAATGCCGGGCGATCTGGTCGTGGCGATCTCGACCGGTGTGCGCGTGTTGCGCATCGAACTGCCCGAAGCGGATGCCGGTGCGCTCTCGGCCGGAAAAGAGGTGCGTATTCTGACCGCGGACGGCGACAAGGAAGCCGTGCGAGTCGCCAGGATCCGGCAGGTCTATCCCGCCGTGGAGAACGGCCGGGTTACCGCCGATCTGGATGCGGCGGGACTTGAAGCGAAGTTTGTGGGCGAGCGCGTCAGCGTTCTCGCGCCTGTCGGTATGCGGAGCACGATTGTCGTTCCGCAATCCTATATCTCCACCCGCTTCGGCGTGGATTATGTTCGTCTGGTGCAAAAGGACGGCGTCATCGATGCGCCGGTGCAACGCGGCGCCTTCATGCCGAGCGACCGCGTGCCCGACGGCGTCGAAATTCTTTCCGGCGTCCGGGCCGGCGATAAAATCGCCAAGCAGGACGCCGGAACATGAAGCTCGGTCTCTCCGGCGCGCTGACGCGCGCTACAATCCGCTCTCCGCTGACGCCACTTTTCCTGCTGACCGCCATTGCGCTCGGCATCTTGGCGGTTCTGACGATCCCGCGGGAAGAAGAACCGCAGATCAGCGTACCGATGGTTGACATCGCGGTGCGCGCAGACGGTCTGCGCGCGCCGGACGCTGCGGAGTTGGTGACCAAACCGCTTGAGACGATAGTTAAGGGCATCGATGGCGTGGAGCACGTCTACAGCCAGACCCAGGACGATTCCGTCCTGGTGACAGCGCGCTTCATCGTCGGCACCAAGCAGGAAGTTGCAATCACGCGCATACGCGACAAGATCGCTGCAAACATGAACCGCATTCCCGTGGGCGTTCCGGAGCCGCAGATCGTTGCGCGCGGAATCAGCGACGTGCCGATTGCAGTGATCACGTTGGCGCCGGAATCCAAGGCGGCCGACCGCTGGGACGATCAGACGCTTTATTCCGTCGCCGACGAATTGCAGTCGGAACTGATGAAAGTGAAGGATGTTGGCCTCACTTTTCTCGTCGGCGGCCGTCCTCAAGAGATCCGCATCGCACCAGACCCGGGCCGTCTGGCGTTGTACGGCGTGCCGTTAAATTCTGTAATCGACGCTGTGCGCAACGCGAATCGCTCGTTTCCGGGAGGCGATGTGCGGGGATCCGGCGAAACGCAATCGACTGTCATTGGCCGCACGCTCGACGAGCCGGCCGATATTGGCCTTTTGAGCCTCAAAGCGGCAGACGGGCGCAGCGTGTTTCTGCGCGACGTCGCCGACGTGACGTTGGGACCGAGGCAGGACCAGGCCCGTGCCTGGCGGTTTGAGACCGAAAACGGAAAGCAGGTCATGGCGCCAGCCGTCAGCCTTGCAATCGCAAAGCGCGACGGCGCCAATGCGGTTATCGTTTCGAAAGCCGTGGAGGCGCGCCTTGAACAATTGAAGGGCACGCTGATTCCGCGTGGCGTCGAAGCCGTCCTGACGCGGAATTACGGGGAGACCGCCAACGAAAAAGCCAACGAACTCCTGTTCCATCTGGGACTGGCCACGGCTTCGATCGTGGTGCTGATCGCGTTTACAATCGGCAAACGGGAGGCGGCGGTCACGGCCTTCGTCATCCCCACGACCATTCTGCTGACGCTCTTCGCCTCCAACCTGATGGGCTACACAATCAACCGCGTCAGCCTGTTCGCCTTGATATTCTCGATCGGCATCCTCGTGGACGACGCAATCGTCGTGATTGAAAACATCGCGCGACACTGGGGAATGCGCGACGGCCGTTCGCGCGAGCAGGCCGCGATCGAGGCGGTCGCCGAGGTCGGCAATCCCACAATTGTTGCGACGCTGACGGTCGTGGCGGCCTTGCTGCCGATGATGTTCGTGTCCGGATTGATGGGCCCCTATATGGCGCCGATCCCGGCGAACGCGTCCGCGGCGATGTTGTTCTCTTTCTTCGTGGCGATGGTGCTGGCGCCGTGGCTGATGATCCGCTTCGCGCGCAAGACGCTTGAAGCGACCGCCGGGCATGAGCATGGCGAGGGAAAGCTCGGCGCGCTTTACCGCCGGGTGGCGACGCCGATCATCCAGACGCGCTCCAGCGCGAAGAAGTTCCTTTGGGGCGTCGGCGCGGCGACGCTTATTGCATGCGCCATGTTCGCGACGAAGACGGTCCGCGTGAAGCTGTTGCCGTTCGACAACAAGTCCGAGGTGCAGGTCGTGATGGATCTGCCGGAAGGCGCGTCTCTAGAAGAAACCGAGCGCGTCCTGTTTCAGGCGGCGCGTATCCTGCAAAACGTACCGGAAGTGCGCTCCGTCGACGCGTACGCGGGAACCGCAGCGCCATTCAATTTCAACGGATTGGTGCGCCACTATTATCTGCGCGGCAAGCCGGAAATGGGTGATCTTCAGGTGACGCTCGCGCCGCGCCAGGACCGTAAGCGCGCCAGCCATGCGATAGCTTTGGATATGCGCAAGCGGCTCACGGCGGTGCAGGCGCCGCCAGGCACGTCCATCAAGGTCGTGGAAGTGCCGCCAGGGCCGCCCGTGATCTCGACCTTGCTCGCTGAAGTATATGGTCCGGATGCCGAGACGCGGCGCGCCGTCGCGGAAAAGGTGCGTTCGATCTTCCAGTCCGTGCCCTATATCGTCGACATCGACGACAGCTATGGCGTACGCCGTCCACGCCTGCGCCTGACGCCCGACCGCGCGCAGCTGGAGCATTTCGGCTTGTCGGAGCAGAGCGTGCTGGATTCACTCGGGGCGACCCTTGGAGGGCAGGTCGTGGGCTATTCCCACAGGGGCGAAGGCCGCAATCCGATCGAGATCGCCATTCGTCTGCCGCAGCGTGAGCGGACTTGGTCCAAGGAATTGTCCGCGATGCCCGTTGCGATGTCTGGCAACGGCGCGCGTCTCGTCGAACTGGGAGAGGTGGTGCGCGCGCAGCAGGAGCAGGGATCTTATCCGATTTTCCGGCGCGACGGGCGCTATGCGGAAATGGTGACGGCGGAGCTGGCCGGCGCTTATGAAGCGCCGATCTATGGCATGCTCGACGTCGACAAGAAGATCAAAAATCTCGATTGGGGCAATCTGCCAAAGCCGGAGATCAGTCTCTATGGTCAACCCGACGACGAATCGAAGCCGACAGTGCTGTGGGATGGCGAATGGGAGATTACTTATGTCACGTTCCGCGACATGGGCGCCGCATTCGGCGTCGCCATTCTGGGCATCTATATTCTTGTCGTAGCGCAGTTTAAAAGCTTCCGGCTGCCGCTGGTGATCCTCACGCCGATTCCGCTGACGCTGATCGGCATTGTCATCGGGCACATTCTTTTCAATGCTCCGTTCACGGCGACTTCGATGATAGGCTTCATCGCCTTGGCCGGCATCATCGTGCGGAACTCGATCCTGCTCGTGGACTTCGTGCGGCACGCGCATAGTGAAAACAAGTCTTTGCGCGCCGTGCTGCTGGAGGCGGGCGCCATCCGTTTCAAGCCCATCCTGTTGACGGCGCTGGCGGCGATGATCGGCGCGGCCGTCATTCTGACCGACCCGATCTTTCAGGGGCTGGCGATATCGCTGCTGTTCGGACTTGCGTCCTCGACCTTGCTGACGGTGCTGGTGATCCCGGCGATCTATGTCGTGATGCGGGACGACGGCGTTCCGCTGAGCGACGACCCGCAAAGCGAGCCCGGCCACGACGCAGAAAGCATACGGCTGGCCCACAGCGCATGACGTTTTCCAAACGAGGGGGCGCCGTCTCCAGATGCGTAATGAAACGGCGACCTGGCGCGATGCGGCTCAGGCGCCCAGTCGATTGAGAGGCAGCTTTAAATAGCGTTGCCCGTCATCTTCCGGCGGCGGCAACGCGCCGGCGCGAATATTCACCTGCAGCGACGGCAGAATGAGCACGGGCGGCGCCAGGGTCGCATCGCGCGCATTACGGAGGGCGACGAATTCACTTTCGCCCACGCCCTCGTGCATGTGCACGTTGTGGGCCTTCTGTTCGGCCACGCTGCTTTCCCATGCGAACATGGTGCGCCCCTCCGGCAGGTAATCATGCCCTGTGAAGATGCGAGTCGCGTCGGGCAGGCTCAGAATTTTGCGGATGGAGCGGTACAGCGTCGCCGCGTCTCCGCCCGGAAAGTCTGTACGTGCGGTGCCGTAATCTGGCATAAAAAGCGTGTCGCCCACAAACGCCGCGTCCCCGATCACATAGGTGACGCATGCCGGCGTGTGTCCCGGCGTGGCGAGCGTACGTCCTTCGAGGGCGCCTATTTTGAAGGTTTCGCCGTCGGCCAGCAGCTTGTCGAATGCTGAGCCGTCCGCCGCCACGTCCTTGAGATTGAACAGGCTCGAAAACACTTTTTGCACTTCAGCGATGCGGGCGCCGATGGCTATCCGGGCGCCAGTCTTATTGCGGATATAGTCCGCGGCCGAAAGGTGGTCGGCGTGAGCGTGGGTCTCCAGCACCCATTCGACGCGCAGGCCCTGATTGGCGGCCGCCGCCAGAATGGCGTCGGCCGATGCGGTCTTGATGCGCGCCGCCTTCGGCTCATAGTCGAGGACCGGATCGATAATGGCTGCGGCCTGGGAGTCGGGGTCCGAGACGAGATAGCTGACCGTCGCCGTTTGCGAATCAAAGAATGCCTGAACGTCCACCGTATCGACCTCCGCTCGAACAGGATCGATATATTCTATATTGCTAATTTAACAAGAGCGGATATAAGAAGGCGCGCGATTTGCTGTGAAGGATGTCGCAAATCATGATCGATATTAACAACGCGGTCATACTTGCGACAGTCCTCAGCGGCGCGCTGGTCGGCTTCCTTCTGGCGGTTTTTGGCGGCGGCGGATCCGTTCTCGCAGCGCCGCTGCTTCTCTATGTCGTCGGCGTCAAAGATCCACACGTTGCAATCGGCACATCCAGCGCAGCCGTTGCGGCCAATGCGGCGATTAATCTCATTGGGCATTGGCGGGGTGGGCGCGTCAAATGGCCCTGCGCGCTGACGTTCGGCGCCGCCGGCCTTCTGGGTTCCTTTGGCGGTTCGAGCCTCGCGAAGATGCTGCCCGGGCATCAATTGCTGTTGGCGTTCGCTGTTGCGATGGCCGCGGTTGGGCTTTCCATGTTCCGGCGCCCGAAAGCGCTTGGCGACCCGGACGTACACATCACACCGGGCCTGATGGCGCGTCTGGCGCCCTTGGGGTTTCTCACCGGATTGGCGGCTGGCTTTTTCGGCATCGGCGGCGGTTTCCTGATCGTGCCGGGTTTGATGCTCGCGGCTGGGATGACGATGGCCAACGCCACGGCCTCGTCGCTCGTCTCCGTCGCAATTTTCGGCGCCGCGACGTCGATCAATTACGCCGTATCCGGTTTCGTCGATTTTCGGCTGGCCGGATTGTTGCTCATCGGCGGAATAATCGGCGCCGTTGCTGGTCTGCTTGTGGCGAAGGCGCTGGCGTCGCGCGCGCTGCTGGCGCGCAGAGCCTTCGCGGTGATGGTGGTCATGGTCGCCGCATACATTGCGTTGCGCGCGCTCAGCTGAGCCCGTGCCGGCCGGCGGCGCGGGGCGAATGCCCGTTGCGGCGAAGAACATTAGCGCGACGAACGAGAGCCCCGAAACATGACGATGCCACCTGCGGCACTCGCGATAGAATGCGCCAGCGTCCGTGGCGACTAGGGAGAAAATGTCTCCAATACGGTTTCGAGGTGATAGGGCGCGCGTGATGTGTGGCGGGTCAAAACGCCCCAGAAAAAAAGAAAAATGCTGCGCCGGTTGCGACGGAGCATGCGGAATCAAAAGCACTCGCCGCCGCGGGTCTCGGCAGGGAAACGGCGCCGCGAATAGTCGCATTTAATCTTCGGCCAGCGTCATGGCGCTGTCATACAAGCCTGCTTGGAGCAGGTCATGCTGGATCTGTCCGGAAAAAAGGCGTTGATCGCCGGAATCGCCAATGAGAAGTCCATTGGTTGGGGTGTGGCGCAGGCGCTACGAGAAGCTGGCGCCGAACTCGCCATCACCTATCTGAACGCCAAGGCGGAGCCTTTTGTGCGGCCTTTGGCGGAAGCGCTGAACGCCGCCTTGATCGCACCGCTGAATGTAGAGGCGCCTGAGGAGGAGTCCGCGCTGTTTGACGCCGTCGCCCGAACTTGGGGACGGTTGGACGTTTTGGTTCATTCCATCGCGTTCGCGCCTCTGGGCGATTTGCATGGCCGCGTCTGCGACGTCAGCGCTGGCGGATTTGCGAGAGCGATGGACGTCTCCGTACATTCATTCATCCGTATGGCCCGCCTGGCGGAGCCGCTAATGAAAGATGGCGGTTGCTGTCTGGCCATGAGTTATTTTGGCGCGGAAAAGGTCGTTTCCACGTACAACGTGATGGGACCAGTGAAGGCCGCGTTGGAAGCCGTCGTCCGCGAATTGGCCTCGGAGCTCGGCGCCAGCGGAATTTCGGTAAACGCGTTGTCGCCCGGTCCAATCGCCACCAGAGCGGCCTCCGGCGTCGAGCACTTTGATGACTTGATGCAAGAGGCGATCGCAATTGCGCCTATGAAGCGGCTGGCGACCATTCAGGAAGTCGGATCGGCGGCAGCGTTTCTGGCGAGCGACGCGGCGCGCGCCATTACCGGATCTGTCGTCCATGTGGATTGCGGACGGCATATTATGGCCTGACCGCATGCTGGCCGCGAAAGGTGACAATCCATGTTGAAAGCGCAAGCGGTTGAGAAGCTCGGTGAAAAGCAATTGCTTTTGCCGGCCTGGATCAAGGCGGCGCTGACGGCGAACGATCGCCTGAAGGCCTATCTAACGATCTTGCAGGCGGCGCAATCGCATGCGGAAAACCCAGGGGCGCCTTCCGCCAATCTGTCGCGCGAGCTTGCTTCCGCCGGTGTTGCGGAGAAATGGCTTTCGGCTCTCGTGGATTCGGCCGTCCTAATTGAGGATGGAGGACTTCACGCCCAGGGATCCGCCGAATTGCGCGAGCGCTTCAGGGATGACCTCCTGTTGATGGCGCGACCGATTGCGGAAACCGATGCGCGGAACGAGCTCCTTCCTCGCGTGGAAGCGTGGCGCGTTGAGCTAGAGGGGCAAGCGGGTGAGGGTTTTTCGCCGCAGCAGCTGATCGCGCTGACGAGCGGCAGGCGCGAAAGCGCCAGCTTTCATGTTTTGGTCATGGACCTTCACAAAGCGCTCAATGCGCTGGCGGCGTCGCTCGCCAACGAAATCATAGACGGCGCGCATGTTTGGCAACTCGCTGAGTCCGACCGGCCGCGCGTGAGCGCCTTTATGCGGGGATTGAACCGCACCGCCCGGTTGAAGTTCGATCATCCTGGACTGGATGCCGCCGCCACCAGCGACAATGGCCGTTTGCTGTTGCAGAATGACATCGGCACCAATGATGCGCACGTCCTGGTGATCCAGGTGGAAGGCCACAAAATATCGCTCACGTATTCAGATCTTCATGCGCGACGCTTTTCTTTTTTCGTGCGCGCGCTGGAGGAGGCCGGCGCGGAATGGTCGAAGCAGGGCGCCCTGCGGTCGGACGTGCTGAATGAAGGCGAGGCGTACCGCGTCGGCGTAGCCGAGTTTCAATGTCCGTCCGAAGACGCGCTGCAGGCGGCGCTCGAGAATATCGGCGCGCGGATTGTATTTTTGATCGACTGGAATCGGGCGCGTAAGCGCTTGAACCAGTTTGTCGATAAAGAAGCGGCCGTCAGCATTTTGGACGAGGCGGCGCGCGCGGAGTGCGGCCATATGGGCTGGCTGCTCGCTGGAGGAGACCGTCTCGTCTTTGATCTCATGCAATCGCTTGGTCCCGATCAGTTCCGGATCGGCGACCGCCTCGATGCGGTTATGGGGGGCGAGGACGCAAAGACGTTTCTGATCGATCTGTTGAAGCTTTGCTGCGACGGGTGGCTGGAAGGCCAACCGCCCAGGCGCATCGCGGAGCAGGGGCGCACGCTTTTGTCTCAAAGGATGCGGCGGCGCGCCGACGCTTTGGACCATGTGACCGAACACGCGGCTTATTGTCATGCGATTGCGACCGGATTGGCGGAGGGTTTGGCGCGCAACATCGA
Organism: uncultured Caulobacteraceae bacterium; assembly: GCA_964395875.1. GTDB lineage: Bacteria > Pseudomonadota > Alphaproteobacteria > Caulobacterales > Aquidulcibacteraceae > JBEVJO01. The sequence continues at coordinate 19,352 of CAYNCS010000029.1, forward strand.
AGCCGATGAATCCGCGGCGCTCGCCCTTTCGGAGCGATCGAAGGCGTGGGAGCGATCTGCCGACGCACTGGTCAACAAAGCGCGTGAACGAAGCGGCAGGCAGGCCGAGGCGTCGGCCTTTACCCGCCTGATCGAAACCGCGGACGATGTGGCTGACGCGCTTGAGGAGGCGGCGTTCAATCTTGCTCTGATCGCGCAAAGCCGCGATCTCTGGGACAGCGAATCGGCGGCGGCGATCCAGGCGCTTGCCGGGGCGGTGCTGGACGGCGTTCAGGATTACGTCCGCGCGCTTTCAATCGCACACTACGCGTCGCCGGACGCACCGCCGGAAGACGAGGAAGACTTCCAGCGCGTGATCTGGCGCATCGTCGACGCTGAACAGCGTTGCGACTTGCTGATGCGCAACGTCAAGCGCGCCGTCGTGCAGTCGGCGAAAGGCTGCCTGGCTTCCGTACTGTTCCTGGATTTCGCGAGCGCGCTTGAGCTGGCGTCCGACAATCTGTTGCGCACCAGCTATCGCCTGAAGGAAACCATCGCGCCTCGTTTCGGGGCTTTTCAATGACGGTCCACAAACATTCCGACATGCCTGCGGCGAAACTCCGTCAGTTAATTTACGTCATTGCGCAAAATCAGTCCCTGGCCGATGCAGGGCCCGATGCGCTTGGCTTCAAGGCCTACAATCTGGCGCGCATGGCGCAGATCGGGCTACGAGTGCCGCCGGCTTTTGTCTTGCCGACTGGATGGTGCTTTCGGAAGAAGCCGGTTGCGCTGGCGGAGCTTGAAGACGCGCTCCGGACGCTGGAATTGGCGACGGGCGCACGTTTCGGCGATCCGCGCAGACCTTTGTTGTTGTCGGTGCGCTCCGGCGCCCCAGTCTCCATGCCGGGGATGATGGAGACGCTGCTGAATATCGGCCTCAATAAAGACACGCTGCAAGGACTAGTGCGAGTGACGGGCAATCCGCGCCTTGCCTACGATTCCTATCGCCGCTTGATCGCGGGGTTTGGCGAAGTCGTCGCCGGAATCGACGGGGGCGAATTCGAGGCGGATCTGGACGCCATCCGAAACGGCGCCGACGAACGGACGCTGGATTTCGCCGCCCTTCGAGACCTGGCGGCGCGGCACCTCGACACCTATCGCGCTTGCGCGGGGGAGGACTTTCCTCAGGACGTGCACAAACAATTGTTGCTCGCAATCAACGCGGTCTTCAAATCGTGGGATAGCGACAAGGCCAAAACCTACCGCGCGATGCGCAAGATCAAGCATGGCATAGGCACTGCGGTGACGGTGCAGCAAATGGCTTTTGGCAACGCCGGCGGCCTTTCGGGCGCCGGCGTAGGATTTACGCGGAACCCGTCAACCGGAGAGCCGTCCGTGTGGGTTGACTTTTTGTTCAATGCGCAGGGCGAGGATGTCGTCAGCGGCCGCCGCAGCGCTCAAGGCCATCGGGAACTCGCCAAAGTCGCGCCGTCTCTCTGGCGCGAACTTGAGGATTCCGCCGCCCGCCTCGAAGAGGAGTTCGGGGATATGCAGGATTTCGAATTCACCATTCAGGAAGGTACGATCTATTGGCTGCAGACGCGCGCTGGAAAGCGCACGCCGGTGGCGCAGGCGCGCATAGCGCTGGACCTGTTCAATGAGGGCGTTCTAGCGAGCGCCGAAGCGTGCGCACGCACGGAGGCCATCGATGAAGCGGCCCTGAGCGTCGCCACGCTCTTTTCTGAAGACGGTCATCCGCCGTCCCCCATCGCTTCAGCGCAAACCGCGTCGTCCGGCGCGATCACGGGTGAGATCGCATTGTCGGAGGAGCGTGCCCGGGCGCGCAAAAAAATGGGCGCCGCCGTGATCCTGGTCCGCAAAGATGCAGAGACGCGGGATGTCGCCATCCTTGAAGAGGTGGATGCGCTGCTCACCCAGCGCGGCGCGCGCACCTCTCACGCGGCGGTGGTTGCTCGTCAATTGGGAAAAGTGTGCCTGGTCGGGTGCGGCGCCGTCGAATTCGTAGACGGTGGATTGCGCATCGCCGGAAGCTATTTCGGCGAAGGGGACGTTCTGACTTTGGACGGAAACAACGGCGCCATCTATTCCGGCGTCGTCAAGTCGCAACGGATCGCCGACCGCACCCTGATGGACCGCCTAAATAGCTTACGAAACCAACAGATCTGATTTCGACGCGCTGAAAAGCGCTGCGGTCTCACGCGCAATTTGCAATTCCTCGTCCGCCGGGACGATGTGGACGGGAATTGCCGAATCCGATGCGGAGATGATTTCGGCGTTTTGGTCGTTTGCGCTTGGGTTCAGGCGCACGCCGGCGAAGGCAAGCCTTTCGCAAATGGCGGCGCGCGTTCGCGGCGAATGCTCGCCGATTCCGCCGGTGAAGACGATCGCGTCCAGCCCTTCAAGTGCGACGATGATGGAGCCCGCCTCCCGCGCCGCGCGATAGGCGAACAGGGCTATGGCTTCGTGCGCGGCAGGCGCGTCGCTGTGCTCCAGGGTGCGCATATCGCTGCTTAAGCCGGAAACCCCCAGGAGGCCGGACTTCCTATTGAGCAGATCGGAGACGTCTGCGGGGGCAAGGCGCCATTGCTCTATCAAATGAAGCACGAGACCAGGATCGACCGCGCCGGAACGCGTGCCCATCATGAGGCCGTCCAGGGCAGTCAAACCCATAGACGTGGCGACGCTTGCTCCGTCCTTGAGGCCGCACAGCGACGCGCCATTTCCCAGATGCGCCGCCAGGATGCGCCGATACGGCTTTCGCGCTCGCATGGTTTCCGCGACATGCTGATAGGAAAGACCATGAAAACCGTAGCGCACGAGCCCTGCATCGCTCAACGCGCGCGGAATTGGGAAGAGTTGCGCAATGCGGGGCATGGTGCGGTGAAATGCTGTGTCGAAACAGGCCGCCTGCGGCATGGACGGCCACCGGCGTGTCACGGCCTCGATGCCGGCGAGATTATGCGGCTGATGCGCGGGCGCGAACGGAGTTAGCTCGCGGAGCACGCTCATCACCGCCTCATCGACGCGCGTGGCGCGATTGAAATCCGCGCCGCCATGCACCACGCGATGCCCGACCGCCGCCAGTTCGACGCCATTGTTCGCCAACGCGGATAAAATCCAATCCAGTTGACCGTCATGGCCGGCCGCGGCGGAGAGATCGATCTCGAACAATTCAGCCAACGAGCCGCTCACCTTTGCCCGGAGGCCATCCGGAGCGCCGTCGACCAGGCCGCGCGCCAGAGGCTCCAGCGTATCGCTGTCGTAAAGCCCAAACTTGATGGTTGAGGAGCCGGCGTTGAGGACAAACAACGCTGGCATTATACGGCGCGCCTCGCGCGGCGCGCCGCCAGAAGCGCCAACGCGGCCGAGGCGCGCCGTGCGTCAGGGCCGTCGCTGCGGCTTGTCAACATGATCGGAGCCCGTGCGCCAAGGACAATGCCCGCCGCCTCGGCGCCCGCCAGATAGATGAGCTGCTTGGCGATCATATTGCCGGATTCCAGATCCGGCGCGACTAATATGTCGGCGTCGCCCGCTACGTTGGAACGAATATGTTTCGCTTCCGCCGCCTTTTTTGAAATCGCGTTGTCGAACGCAAGCGGCCCATCGATCTCACCGCCTGTGATTTGTCCGCGCTCCGCCATTTTGCACAAGGCGGCCGCTTCCAGAGTGGAGGTGATTTTCGGATTCACCGTCTCCACGGCCGACAATATCGCGACTTTCGGCGTCTCGATATTCAACTGCCGACAGAGATCGATGGCGTTCTGCACAATGTCCGCTTTGTCCGCCAAGGTCGGGGAAATGTTGATGGCCGCATCCGTGATGAAAAGCGCTTTGTGATAGCTTGGAACGTCAAGCGCGAATATATGGCTCATGCGCCGGCCGCTTTTCAGGCCATTCTCGGTCATGGCGGCCCCGAGCAGCTCATCCGTGTGAAGCGCGCCCTTCATGAGAGCTTCCGCCCGACCTGCACGCACAAGCCGCACGGCTTCCGCGGCCGCCGCGTGGCTGTGTTCCACGTCGACGATGGGAAATTGCGAAAGATCGACCTGCACCGCGTCAGCGGCGGCGCGTATGCGGTTTTCCGGGCCGATCATAATGGGCTCGATGAGACCGTCTTCGAACGCTTCCAGCGCCCCCAGCAATGAGGCGGCGTCGACAGGATGTACGATCGCGGTGCGCAGTGGGGGAAATTGCTGCGCCATGGCGAGCATGCTCCGAAAGCGTGCGCCCTTTTGATAAAGAGCGACATCCGGCGGTGCGATGCGAGGACGCTTGATCTTTTCTTTCGGCGCGATGACTTCGGCTTTTCCCGAAATGACGGCTTTGCTATTTTGATTGCTGCAGACGCAATCAAGAATGACGCGCCCATTGGCATGTTTTTCGGCGACCGAGACGGTTATCGTGATCCTGTCGCCGATGCCGACGGGCCGTAGGAATTGCAGCGACTGCGTTACGTAGATGGAGCCCGGTCCCGGCAAAATTGTGCCCAGCACCGCGGAGATCAGCGCCCCGCCCCACATGCCATGGCCGATCACCTTGTGAAACATGTCGTCCTTCGCGAATTCCTCATCCATGTGGGCGGGGTTCACGTCTCCGGACATGGCGGCGAAAAGCGCGATGTCGTCGCCGGTCAGCGTACGCTCGATCTGCGCGGACTCGCCGATTTGAAGCTCATCGAACGTTTTGTTCTCGATATAAGTCATTGTGAGTCCGGTCAGAGGTTTCGATGCATTGGCGCGAGAGGCTCCCAGTCGGGTAGCGGCCGGAATGTGCTGCGCGAAACTTCAACGGGCGGCGTCGATTATGGCTGAAGAACGTATATGCCCGGCGCCGGTGCGAGCGGGGGAAGCCCGCGCTCCGGCGCGCCCAGGGACGGCGGCGAAACCGCTTCGCTGCCATGAGCGGAGAGCCAGTCGGACCATGCGGGCCACCAGGAGCCCTCGCAGGCAAGCGCATGCGGCAACCAGGAATCCGGCGCCAGATAACGGTCGCCGGCGGCGCGCGCCGAGATTTTGTAATGCCGGCGCGGATGGCCGGGTTCAGACACGATCCCGGCATTGTGACCGCCGGACGTAAGGACGAAGGTGAGGTCGGTATCCGTGAACAGCTGGATTTTGTAGACGGATCGCCAGGGCGCGATGTGATCGGTCTCGGTGCCGACGGCGAAGATTGGACAGCGAATGTCCTTCAGCGCGATGACGCGGCCGTTCACAGCGTAGCGGCCCGCCGTTAAACGGTTTTCGAGAAACAAGCCGCGGAGATATTCGGAATGCATGCGATAGGGCATGCGTGTCTGGTCGCGGTTCCATGTGGCCAGATCGTTCAGCGGCTCTCTCTCGCCGAGAACATATTCGCGGGTCAGTTTTGACCAGACGAGATCGCTTGAACGCAGGGCGCGAAAGGCGTTGGACATCTGCTTAGTGTCCAGGACCCCTTGGTCCCACATGAGGTCTTCGAGAAAGGCGACCTGGCTTTCGTCGACAAAAGACATCAACTCGCCGGCTTCGCTAAAATCCGTCTGCGCCGCCAGAAGCGTAAGCGACGCCAGCCGCTCGTCGCCGTCGCGCGCCATGCTCGCAGCGGCGATCGCGGCGAGCGTGCCGCCAAGACAATAGCCGGCCAAGTGAATCGGCGCTCCCGGCGTGATCGAACCGATGGCGTCAAGCGCGCTCATAACGCCGTGGGTGCGGTATGAATCGAAAGAGATGTCCCGGTCTTCCGGACGCGGGTTGCGCCAGGAGATGATGAAGACGGTGTGGCCCCGCTCGACCAGATACCGCACCAGGGAGTTTTCCGGCTGGAGATCCAGAATGTAGTATTTCATGATCCAGGCGGGAACGATGAGCACCGGCTCCGCCTGAACCTGATCCGTCGTCGGCGAATATTGGATAAGCTCCATCAGGTCGTTGCGATAGACGACGGCGCCGGGGGTCGCCGCCAATTCGTATCCCACGCGCAGTTCGCTTGGCGCGTCGTCAACATTGCCGGTCATATGGCGGGAAACGTCGTCAAAGAAATTCCTGGCGCCCTGAAAAAGGTTCAAGCCGTTCGCCTCGCGGGTTCTCCGGAGCAAGGTGGGGTTGAGCGAGAGATTGTTTGATGGCGAAAGCAAATCCAGCCATTGGCGCGTCATGAACCACATGCGGTCGGAGTGAACGGGAGACATCCCGCGAACCTGCGAAGCGGCGAGCCGCCAGAAGTCCTCCACCGCGAAATAAGATTGAGCCAAAAGGTCAAAGGGCTGCTCGCGCCACTCTGGCGCTTCAAAACGGTGATCGTTTTCCTGCGGCGCAAAGGGCGCCGCCGGGTTCTCCCCCATCGCCTTGCGCGCCGCGTAGCGCATGACGCGGGCGGTGTTTTGGCTGGCGCGCTGCGCAAGTTCGATTTGCCGGCCGGGCGCGCGCGCCAGATGGGACATCCAATCAAACCAGCTCGCGGCCATGGCGTTCGGAGACACGCCGCCCGTCACCCGGCCCAGCGAGGCCCGCGCCGCCCGGTCGAGATTTTGAAAGCGTTCGTTGGAGGCTGGCGGCGGCCGATTGTGAACCGGCGCTGGAAGCACGGGGCGTACGGCGACGTCCGCCTTTTTCAATTCTGGAAACTGAGAGGAGTCGGGCATGGCGGACCAAATGCAAAGGCCCGAGCAATTTATGGCGCCTTCTCAAAGCTTTTACGACAAGCGGAGCCGACGCGAAGGAGAGTGACAGAACGCCGCACGACTCCGGAAAAGGTTCGACGGAGACTCACTCGCTGGCGGAGAGGGTGGGATTCAAAGTGGACAGTTAACCACTATAAAATCAGATGGATAAAAATAAAGATACAAATATACCCCGCTTCGTACCCCGTCTCAAACGGACACTTCTGCAATCCATTTTTGTGGAAAACGTGGCATGTCTCAGGTCGCCTCAGCCTGGGTAATACGAGGGAAAAGCGACCTTTCCGGGGGGCGTTTGTGAACTCTGTGCACGGAGCGAAGGACTGAAATGGGGCA
>CAYNCS010000030.1:0-26286 GCA_964395875.1 uncultured Caulobacteraceae bacterium
GCAAAGCCCGGCTCCGCCGAGATCACCTGGATCAACGTCACCGCCGCCCCGGTGACTGACCCGGAAATGATACGGAATCTGCTGGTTCAGCAGGTGACCGGTCGCGTGCGCTGGCGGGAATCCATGATCTGGCTGGGGTCGGAAGGTGGAGTGACCCGGTTCGCGGAGCTTGGCGCGGGAAAGGTATTGACCGGAATGGCGAAGCGGCTTGTGCCGGACGCCGAGTCACTGTCTGTGAACGACCCGGACGGTTTGCGCGCCTTCGCGTCAAGCCTCTGATTAGAAAGGCTCCTGTCGATGTTTGAGCTTTCCGGTAAAAACGCTCTCGTCACCGGCGCCTCGGGCGGCATTGGTGGTGCAGTGGCCCGGACGCTGGCGGCGCAAGGCGCCCGCGTCGCCCTGTCCGGCACCCGTAAGGAAGCCCTGGAGGCGTTGCAGGCTGAGATCCCCAATTCGGTGATCCTGCCGTGCAATCTGTCCGATTCCGCCGCCGTCGACACTTTGTTCGGCCAGGCCGAGGAAGCGCTGGGGCCGGTCGAAATTCTGGTGTCGAACGCCGGACTGACGCGAGACGGCTTAATCCTCCGGATGAAGGATGAAGACTGGGATACGGTCCTGAACGTAAATCTGACCGCGTATTTCCGGCTCGCGCGCGCCGCCGCCAAAAGCATGATGCGCAAGCGCTATGGCCGCATTATCGGCATTACGTCGGTCGTCGGCGTGATGGGCAATGCCGGACAGACGAATTACGCGGCCTCCAAGGCCGGCATGATCGGGTTCACCAAGTCCCTCGCGCAGGAGCTCGCGAGCCGGGGCGTCACCGCCAATTGCGTGGCGCCGGGCTTTATCGTGTCGCCTATGACGGATGCCTTGAGCGAAGCGCAGAAGACGGCTTTGCTCGGGCAGATCCCGGCCGCCCGGCTCGGCGAAGGCTCGGACGTCGCCGCGGCTGTCGCCTATCTGGCGAGCGGCGAGGCCGGATACGTCACAGGGCAGACTCTGCATGTGAACGGCGGCATGGTCATGATCTAAGGATTTACTTGAATTTTCCCGGCGCTTGGCCTGCATGGTCATCGGCGTGGAACTGTGTTACGCCGCGCGAGACCTGGATAAGCCTTGGGGTGAGAGCGCGGTTGGAGCGTTACGAGGCTGCCCCCTAAAGTGAGGAAGAACATGGCCACTGTTTTTGAACGAGTGAAGAAGATCGTTGTGGATCACCTGGAAGCGAGCGCTGACAAGGTGACCGACAAGGCGAACTTCATCGACGATCTGGGCGCTGACAGCCTCGACCGCGTCGAACTCGTCATGGCCTTCGAGGAAGAATTCTCCATCGAAATCCCTGACGAAGCTGCTGAGCGCATTGAAACGGTCGGCGATGCTGTGAGCTTTATCGAGTCGAAAGTCGGCGCGTAAGGTTTGGTCCTTTAGGCGGGAGACGGTCTTTGAAGCGACGCGTCGTCATCACTGGCGTTGGCTTGGTCACGCCATTGGGGATTGGCCGGGATCATGTTTGGTCCCGGTTGATTGAAGGGGCTTCCGGGGCTGGTCCGATAACGACGTTTGAAGCGTCGGATTTGCCATGCCGCATCGGCTGCCTCGTGCCGCGCGTCGATGGCCGCAACGGCGGCGGCGCAGATGTTCCGGGCAGTTTCGATCCCGACAAAGTGATGTCTCCGAAAGAACGGCGGCGCGTTGACGATTTCATTCTGTATGGAATTGCGGCGGCCGAAGAGGCGGTGGCGGATTCCGGTTACAAACCGGAGACCGAGGAGGAACGTGACCGGGCGGGCGTGCTGATCGGCTCAGGCATCGGCGGTCTGCAGACGATCGCGGATAACGCGCTGATCCTGGAGAGGGACGGGCCGCGCAAGATCAGTCCGTTCTTCATTCCGGCGGCGCTGATCAATCTCATCTCCGGTCAGGTCTCGATCCGGCATGGGCTGAAAGGCCCGAACCACGCGGTCGTCACGGCCTGCGCCACCGGCGCGCACGCCATTGGCGACGCTTCGCGTCTCATTCAGTACGGCGACGCTGACGTGATGGTGGCTGGCGGCGCTGAAGCGGCCATTACACGTCTGGGCATGGCGGGTTTCGCCGCCTGCCGTGCGTTGTCGACCGGCTTCAACGACACCCCGCGAAAGGCGTCGCGTCCCTACGACAAGGACCGCGACGGCTTCGTCATGGGCGAAGGCGCCGGCGTCGTTGTGCTCGAGGAATACGAGCACGCCAAAAAACGCGGCGCGAAGATTTACGCAGAAGTCATTGGCTACGGATTGTCGGGCGACGCCCACCACATCACCGCGCCGGCGGATGACGGCGACGGCGGTTTCCGCGCCATGCAGATGGCGTTGAAACACGCGGGCATAACGCCGGACCAGATCGATTATGTGAACTCCCACGGCACGTCGACGCCGTTGGGCGACGAGATCGAGTTACGCGCCGTCGAGCGGTTGTTCGGCGCCGCTGCCCCAAAATTGTCAATGTCATCGACCAAATCGGCGATAGGACATTTGCTTGGAGCAGCGGGCGCGGTGGAAGCGATCTTCACAGCGATGGCGATTAAGGAAGGCGTATTGCCGCCAACCTTGAATCTTGAATCGCCCTCCGTCGATACCGCCATTGATCTTGTGCCGCTGAAAGCACGCAAGAAGGCCGTGCGGGCCGCGATGTCCAACTCATTTGGATTCGGCGGCACGAACGCAGCGCTGGTGCTGCGCGCGGTGGATTGATGGCGGCGTCGGAAGCTTTCCGGCAACGACCACGCGGCGAAGGCGCGCGCGCTTTTCTTTCGGTCGCGTCGGTGGCGCTCGTCGGGTTCGCTGTCGCGTTTTTCATGGTGCTGTTCTATCTGGCCCAGGTCGCTTCGGCGCCGGGACCAACCAAGGGCGAGGCGCGGGCGCGCGTATTCGAAGCGCCGCGTGGCGCCAGCATGACGTCGCTCGCCGGCAAGCTCGAAAAGGAAGGCTTCATCCGGAACGCTTTGGCCTTCAAGGTTTCGATGCGGTTCCTTGGCCTGACGGGCACGCCTAAAGCAGGCGAATACGCGATCGCGCCCGGCGCCAGCATGGTCGAGATTTTCGACATGCTGCGCAAGGGCAAGGGCCTGCAATACAGCTTCACGGTTCCCGAAGGCTTTTCCAGCGCGCTGACCGTCGATGCCATGAACGCCGACGTGCATCTCATCGGCGATTTGGTTCAGGCGCCGCCGGAAGGCAGCCTGCTGCCGGAAACCTATCTATACAGCCGCAACACCAACCGTGCGGACCTGATAAAGCGGATGCAGGAAGCGCAGCAAAAACTGCTCGCGCAACTCTGGGCCAAACGCGCGCCGAACCTGCCGTTCTCGACGCCGGAGCAGGCCGTGGTTCTGGCGTCGATCGTGGAAAAGGAAACCTCGATCCCGGAGGAATATCCGCAAGTGGCGGCCGTTTTCGTGAACCGTTTGCGGCAGAACGTGCGACTGGAATCCGATCCGACCATCATCTACGGCATCACCAAGGGCCGTCCGCTCGGCCGGTCGCTGACGCGAACCGACATCGACACCAAGACCGAGTGGAACACTTATCGGATCGACGGATTGCCGCCGACGCCGATCTCCAATCCGGGACGGAAAGCTTTGGCCGCTGTCTTGAACCCCGCCCAAACGGAGAATCTGTTCTTCGTGGCGGACGGAACCGGGGGGCACGCATTCGCCCGGACGCTGGACGAGCACAACGAAAATGTGAAACGTTGGCGCTCTATAGAACAGGCGAAGGCCAAGGCTCTCGCCGCCATAGAGGAAACGCCTCGGCGCGAATGACGATCTCCGGAATGACGGGTTTCTCCGCCGCACGCGGCGATCGCGGCGGAACCGCATGGACATGGGAAGCCAAGAGCGTGAACGGCCGTGGTCTGGACGTTCGCGTGCGCCTGCCTGCGGGCTTTGAATCCCTTGAGGAGCATGTACGGCAATCGATCGCGAAGCGCTTCAAGCGCGGCTCCTTTCAGATCAATCTCACGGTGGAAGCGGCCCAGGCGCCTGTGCGGTACCGTATTAACGATGCGCTGCTCGACTCCATCGTCGGGCATTGTCAAAGCCTCGTCGCGCGCGGCGTGGCGGCGCCGCCGGCCGCCGATGGACTTCTGGCTTTGCGGGGCGTTCTGGAGCCTGAAACCGGCGATGAGGGCGACGCGGAAAGAGAAGCCGTGCTGGCTGCAGTCGCCGATTCCTTCAATGAGGCCCTTTCGGGCCTTGAGAAGGCGCGCCAGCAGGAGGGCGCGACGCTCGCCCGTATCCTTGGTGAATTGATCGATTCCATCGCGACGAACACCGCAGCCGCCCGGGCATTGGCCGAAGCGGCGCCCGCGGCGATCGAGGGAAAGTTTCGGGCGAAACTCGATGAGTTGCTCCGCGATCTGAAGCTGGATCCCGCGCGCTTGGCCCAGGAAGCGGCTTTGCTGGCCATAAAGGCTGACGTGCGCGAAGAGCTGGACCGGCTGGAGGCCCACGTCTCGGAAGCGCGGAGCCTCCTGAAATCGGGGGCGGGCCAGGGACGGCGTCTGGATTTTCTCGCACAAGAGTTTAACCGTGAGGCAAATACTTTGTGCTCGAAGTCTTCGAGTACAGGCTTGACCCGGATCGGCCTCGATCTGAAGACCACGGTGGATCAGTTGCGCGAGCAGGCTCAAAATGTCGAATGATCCGCGCGCCCATCAGCGCCGCGGATTGATGTTCGTCTTGTCCAGTCCGTCCGGCGCTGGGAAAACGACGCTCACCCGCCGGCTGATTCAGTCTGATCCGCAGGCGGCGTTGTCCGTCTCCGCGACGACCCGTCCACCGCGTCCGGGCGAAACGGACGGCGTGGACTATCATTTCATCGATGACGCAGCTTTCGAACGCATGATCGCGGACGGCGCTTTTCTGGAATGGGCGCACGTATTCGGCAATCGCTACGGCACGCCGCGCGCCACTGTGGAGGAAAGGCTGGCGCGCGGTGGCGACGTCGTGTTCGACGTCGACTGGCAGGGCGCGCGCGCCCTCGCAGACGCTGCGTCCGCGGACGTGGTGCGCGTTTTCATTCTGCCGCCGTCCATCGAGGAATTGGAGCGCCGCTTGACCAGCCGGGGCGATCCCCGCGAGGTGATCGATCGCCGCATGGACCGCGCCCGCGCGGAGATCAGTCACTGGTCCGAATACGATTATGTTCTGGTGAACGACGATGTTGATCGCTGTTTCGCCGACCTCACCGCAATATTCGCGGCGGAGCGTCTGCGGCGAGACCGTCAGACGGGCGTCGCGGCCTTGGCGGCGGCGATGGGGCGACGCGACGAATAGATTGTCGCCAGATGCTGGAAGGCTTCGGGCGGCAGATCTTCGGGGCGCGATGTCGGGTCGACGCCGGCGCTTTCGGCGAACTCCGCCGCACTCATTTCCAGCGGCCCTGCGAGAGACTTAAGGCTCTGCCGGAGCATCTTTCGGCGCTGACCGAAGGCGGCGGCCGTCACGGCTTCCAGCGCGTCGACGTCATCGAAAAGCGCGGGCGTTTGCAATACTTCGAAATGCACTACGCCGGAATCAACTTTCGGCGGCGGCGTGAAGGCGGATGCGGGCACGCGCATAGCGAGGCGCGGCCGCGACCGGCTTTGCGACAGCACAGACAACCGGCCATAGGCGGATGATCCGGGCTCGGCGCAAATGCGTTCGGCGACTTCCAACTGAAACATGAGCGTCATGGAGCCGCGCCAAGGCCCTGCGCGCAGCCATTTTATCAGCAGCGGCGTTCCGACATTGTAGGGCAGGTTCGAGATGATGATCGCAGGGCCGTCCTCGCCGAGGTCGCGCAGCGTGCGCTCTTCGTCGACCTCCAGAGCGTCGCCTTGAAGGACCTGCAGCCGGCGCTCCGTCTCTGCGCGCGTGCACCAGTCGGCGGCGAAGCGATCATCCTTCTCCACCAGGATCAGGCGCTTGAGCGGCGTCTCCAGCAACGCTTCGGTGAGGCCGCCGGGGCCGGGGCCAATTTCGAAAACCACCGCGCCGGTCAGATCGCCGGCCTGCCGGACGATCTTGCGCGTCAGGTTCTTGTCGAACAGGAAATGCTGGCCGAGCGATTTCTTTGCGCGCCGGTCGTTATGATCGGTCATGGCGCGTTTCGCCGTCTGGCGATGGCCTCGGCTGTTTTGAGCGCGGCGATGAGGCTGTCTGGCCGCGCGACGCCCTTGCCCGCGATGTCGAAACCCGTGCCGTGGTCGGGGGAGGTGCGCACAATCGGTAGTCCCAGGGTCACGTTCACGCCGCCCCAGAAATCCAGCATTTTGACCGGGATCAGCGCCTGGTCGTGATACATGCAGATCACGGCGTCGCTTGCGGCGCGCGCCTCCGCGTGAAACAGCGAGTCTGCAGGAAGCGGCCCGCGCGCGGATATCCCGCTCGCCGACAAGGCGTGCACGGCGGGCGCTATGATGCGGATGTCTTCGTCGCCAATTTTGCCGGACTCTCCGCCGTGCGGGTTGAGTGCGGCCACCGAGAGCCGGGGATGGGCGATTCCAAAGTCCCGCGCCAAGGCGTCTGCGACGACGCGCGCCACGCGGACGATGGTTTCCGTCTTCAGGTCTTCTGCAACCTTTCGGTGCGCGATGTGTTCGGTCGCCAGAGCGACGCGAAGATCCCTGGCCATCAGCATCATTACGGGGCCGCGTGGACCGCTATAGGGCGCGCTTTCGGTGAGAACGCCCAGAAAGTCCGTGTGCCCCTGATGTCGGAAACCGGATTCATAGAGCACCGCCTTCGCGATCGGGTTGGTGACGATGGCCGGAACCCGGCCGGCGAGTGCGAACCCGACCGCCTGCTGGATGCTCTGGATAGTCGCATGCGCATTCGCCGGGTTGGGCGCGCCGGGCTTTGCGTCCTCGGACAATTTCAGGGGTAGGACCGGCAGCGCGTCGCCCGTGTTTGACGCCTGCTCCGGCGTCGCGATCTCCGCCGTCTTGACGTCGCGGCTCGCATAAAGCGCGGGATCCCCGATCGCGAAAAAGCGGGGCGCATTCCCATCGCAGTGCGCTTTCCATACAAGCGCCGTCAGCTCCGGCCCGATCCCGGCCGGATCACCCATCGTAAGCGCGATAGGCGCGGCGGCGGTCACCGCGTGATGATGGTTGAGTCCCGCTTCAGATCGCGCAACCAGCGGCGGGCGATCATGGACAGCTCTTGCTCGTAAAGCCGGGACTCAACTTCCTGCGCCGTTGGTAGGCCCACGGCCTCCTGGCGGCGGCTGCACATGGTGATGATCTGGGTGACGCCGTCTTCGGCGAACACCGGCGTGGACTGGTTCGCCTGAAGATTTTCCAGGCGCGTCTTCATTTGCGGCGTGAGATCGCCAAGGGCCAATTCTCCGAAATCGACGACGCTTGCGCCGTCAACGCGCTTGGCGGCGCCGTCCACGGCGTTGCAATCACGTAGAGATGAGCGGATGCGTTCGAGCGCCTTGGCGGCGCTCGCATCGGCGCTCTGGAGCTGAATGCCCTTGATGGTGACGCGATCGACGACGGCCTGGCCGTCGCGCTTGTCGCGCAGTGCGATGAGGTAGACTCCACCGGGAACCGTGATCGGCTCCGACACGAAGCCCGGCTGCAGGTTTTGAATTGCCGCTTCGACTTCAGGGCGCAATTCGCCAGAGCGCATCCAGCCGAGATCGCCGCCCACGGCCGCGCTGGGCGCAGACGAGAATTGTCGCGCGACGATGGGAAAGGGGGCTCCCTTTTTCATTTCTTCAAGCAACCGACCGGCGGCTTGTTGCGCTTGCGTCAAATCGTTCGGGTTGTCGGCGTAAAGGAAAATTTCCGAGACAAGAAATTGCGGCTTCGTGGCGTTGGCCTGAATCCGCGACAGGGTTTCCTTGATTCGCTCTTCCGAGACGCGCACCCGCGAACCGTAGCGACCGTTCACGATGCGGCGCCAGGCGATGTCCGCGCGCATCTGCTGGCGCAGCGTTTCAAGGTCGATGCCGTTCTTCGAGAAATTCTGTTCAAACTGCTCCAAGGTCGCGCCATTCTGCTTCGCGATATTGGAGATCGCCGAATTCACTTCCTTGTCGGCGACGGTAACCTTGTATTTCTTGGCTTCCTGCAGCTGCAGATGTTCCTCGATGAGGCTGCGCAGCGCCTGGTCCTGAATCTGTTTGACGTTCTGCTCGCTGGCCTGGATGCCGGTCGACGCGATGATCAACAGCATCCGCTGCCGCACGTCATAGGTTGTGATCAGATCTTCGTTGACGATCGCGGAGATGGCCTCCACGGCGCCTTGCGGTTGCGCCCCGGCCTGTTCGGCGGTTTTGGCTGGCGCTGCAGGCTTTGCAGGCGTTGCGTTGGCGGCGTAGACGACCGACGCCAGCGCGAGCGTTGCGAGCGCCGCCAGTGCGGCAGTGACTGAAGATGGCGAGAGCGTACGCATCAATATCATTCCGGAAAGCCGCGGCGGCGGTTGTATAACAATCTCATTGTGGCGCCGCGGGGGCGGTCGGCCGGCTCATTCGTTGCCCACGCTGCCCAAAGTGGCGAGGGTGAGTTGCAGCACGAAGCCATCCGACGGACCGATCTGGCGGTTTTGAATCTCGTCCCGCTCATAATACAGACCGATTGTCGTGCATATATCCCTGTAAACGACGCCAAACCGCTGATTTCGGTTGGTATTGGACTCAATGTCCCGGGTTAGCTGGTAGCTGAGCCAGATATTTTTCCTGACGTTCACCATCGAGGATAGCTGGAGCTGCTCCGCAGGGATGTCACTTGCGATCAGCGATTTGTCGTATTTGTAATAACGCGCGCCGACGGTGACCGGGCCGACGAAGGTGCTGACGCCGGCGTCAATGCGCTGCAACGACATGTTGTCGCTGTCCAGGCGCATGCGGACGTTGACGTTCATCCGGCCGAGGTTCGTTTCGACGGCCGCGAGGTAATCCGACGCCGTCTTGTCCAGATTGCTGGCCGGAGTGAAGGTGGAATCGCCTTCGCTTTTCCAGCGGCGGCCGATAAAGGCTGAGCCGGACATTCCGTTGGACGTCATGGCGCTCACGCGGACGCCGAGACTCGCGCGCGTTCCGCCTTCGATCAGGTCGTAATTGGGCGCCGCATTGCCCCTGAAGAGCGAAGTTTCATCCAGTTCGAACGAGGGCGAATCTTCGTTCGGGATCCGTGAGTCGTTTGGCTTGTTTGTGCCAATGGCGACCATTGCGATCGGTTCGACGATGACGCTCAGGGCGCCGTCGCGCCGGAACGGCCAGCGGACGACCGTGCCGGCCGAGGCGTAGCCTCGGCCGAAGGAATCTTCAACGCCAGGAGTCGGGTAATCGTTGATTTTGAAATAGTCGCCGCGGCCTTCGGCGAAAGGCTCAAGCACGATGCCCGGGCCGATGATTTGCCGGCGGCTCCAGGACAGGTCGAAGCTGGTGCGCGAGCTGTCGACGCCGTTTTCCTTCCGCGTCAACGTCGCGGAGTTGAAATCCAGCGTGATCTTGCCACCCAAAACCGGCGAGTCGATCTGCTTCAGGTACGAGATGTAAGGCAGCACCTGGGGCAGGACCGCCGCGTCGTTCGCGATGGTGAGATCGTTGAACTTCATCGCCGCAATCAAAGCGGACGAAGAGGAATCCCGGCCTTCGAGGTACACTTGATCGATCAGACTGTATGGCCGGGTGACGAAGGGGCCGCGCTCCTTGTTTTCACCGCTGACCTTGTAGCGGATCGTATAGAGGTCGTCGGACGTCTCCTCGACCCCGAAACCCCAGTTCCAGTAATCGTTGATCTGCCACTGGCCTTTTCCAAAGATGTGACCGCGCACAGCTTTGTCGCCGTATTTATCCCCGTCGCTGGTGAATTGCTGTTCGTCCGTAATGCTGCCTTCGACGTCAAGCATCCCGGAATAGAAGCGCTTGCGATAGCGTGCGTTGAGAACGGGCTCGACGTTCGACAGCCATTGCGGCGCGATCGTCAGATCCTGACTGGGCGAGATCGCCCAGTAATAGGGCTGCTCGTAGCTGAAGCCGGCGCCGGAACTCTGCGAAAGGCCAGGCGGCAGAAGTCCTGAACGCCGCCCGGCGGTCGGGTCGGCGTGTGTGAAATAGGGCAGGTAGACGATCGGCGCCCCGCCGATATCCAGCACCGCATCGCGGTACGAGATCATCTTGGTTTTTTCGTTCTGCGTCGCGCGCCGCGCGCGCAGTGTCCATGTGGGCTTCTTGGCCTTGCCCACGGCGTCGCAGATAGGACAAGCCGTGTAGATCGCCTGCCCCAGGAGCGTCTTGTCGCCGTCCTTCCGGATCGCGGAATTCGCCATAACGGTCGCGTTGCCGGGAAGCTTCGAGTAGAAGCTCGTCGCCACGCCGTCGCGCAGTTTGTCGTCGACTTCAACTTCTTCGGCAAAGCGTATGGAGCCGTCAGCCTCGATGATCTGGACGTTGCCGCTGGCGCGGACCCGCTTGGTGTCGAGATTGTAGATGACCCGATCCGCCCGCAGAACCCGGCCCTGATAGATCGCTTCGACGTCGCCCTCAGCGATGACCTGATGCGGGGTTTTTTCTTCGCTGACGGAATCGGCTTCCAACGTGACGTTGTCGTCCGCCTGCGGCGCGGTGGCCGTCTGCGCCGCCGCGGGCGCACCCGCAGCGCAGACTCCGAGCATCACCGCGAAGGCGGCGACGACCTCTTTCCCCATCGAGGCGCCGATGCGTTTCATTCCACCCCTCCACACGGCGACCGGAGGCCGCCGAAGCGCCAATCAGTGTGGGCTTGTCCCCTTGAACGGCATAGAGAAACCGCAGCGACTCGTCCAGCAGCCCTAGCCGTCCTCACGCCGGCTCAATACAGCGATCGCCAAAGCCAGGGCGGCGACCGGCGGCGACCAGGCCGCCAAACTTGGCGGCGCGGCTTCCGCCAGGGCGAATGCACCAGCCAGGTTAATAAAGAAGTAGAGCAAGATGCCCAAGGCGACGGCGATCGCGCCGTTGGAGACGAGTCCCCCTCCACGGGCGAGTCCCAGGCAGAAAGCGGCCGACAAAGCCGCCATGGCCGCGAACAAGAACGGCCGCGCCAGCATTTTCTGTAACTGGTACTCGTACCGCTGGGGCGTGAAGCCCGCGTTTTTCAGGCCGGAAATCAAGCCAGGCAGGTTCCAGAAAGACACCGAGTCCGGCTTGGCGAAGCGACCCAGAAGCGTATCGGCGCTGACGACCGTCGGCAGGGTCAACTTGGGATAAAAGTTCTGGCTGCCGCCGGGGATGTTCTCAACCGCGTTGACCAGGGTCCATTTCTTGCCGTCCAGCAGGGCCGAACTGGCGTCGATCCGGCGCGTGAACTGGATGGGCCGGTCGTCCGTCTTGGCGAAAAAGAAGAAGGTGGGGCTGGCCAGTTCCGGTGAACGGTTCCGCGCGGGCATGCCGGTGATGATCGTCTGCCCGCTTTTTTCCGGTTGCCGCAGCCAAACGCGCTCCTTGCTCGTCTGTGCGAAGACGCCTTCACCTTTCAGCTCCGCCTTCCGCAATTCGTAGAGCGAGTTGAGATATACGCCGACCGGGTTGAGGACCACTGTCGCCAGAACGCCCAACGCCGCCGCCGTGACGAAGGCCGGCCGAGTGAACCGCCAGGCGGAAATCCCGGCCGCACGCAGCGCCGAAAGCTCGCCTCGCCGGTTCATCCGGATCAACGCCATCATGGTGCCGATGAGCACGATGAAGGCCAGCGTTTCATCGATGAGGTTCGGGATTTTCAGCGCGGTTAAGCCAAAAGCCTCAAGGATCGGCAAGTGCACGCGCTTGCCGATGCCGCGCATCTGTTCGACCACGTCCACCAGGGCGATCGCAATGATGACCACGCCCATCGTAATCGCGTAGCCCGAGGCCAGCTGCTGGTAGAGATATTTCTCGATGCGTGAGGTCAGCTGCATGTCAGGCGAGCCCCGGCGCAGGGGTCGCGCGCGCGCGGCCGCGGCGTTTCCGCCCGCCAAGAAGCAGAACCATTACAATTCCAAAAAAGATCAACGGCATTGCGTAGAGCACCGGCACAACGCTTGTGTCATCGGCGGCGGACGATTGCAGCGCGACCACGGCGATGCGCATGACGACGCCCACGCCCACGAAAAGCGCAATGCGGCGACCGTATCCCCGGCGGCTGAAATCGCCCCCCACCAGTGCGAGTACAGCGAGCGCCGCCAGCCCGAAACTGATGAGCGGCCCGGCCAGCCTTGCGTGCGCTTCGGCGAAAAGCTCGTCCTTGACCATGACGTCGTAATAATAATTGAGGTCCGGCTTTAGGAGTTCGGGCAGGAAGCGGTCCGAAGCCTCCAGTATCAGGTCCTTGTCCTGCTCAAAGAAGGACGACAGATCCAGAACGTATTGATCGAAGCTCAGATAGGAGAATGCGCCTTTTTCGTCGCGTTTCTGGATCGAGCCTTCGAACATCACCATCGCCGGTTTGCCATCGACATCGGCAAGGCGGCCCTCGCGCGCTGTGTAGGTGGAGGGAGTGGACCCCTTGCGCTGATCGTTGACGAAGACGTCGAACAGCCGTCCGTCCGAGCGATTCTCTCCGACGAAAAAGGTCAGTCCCGGTTTTGGGCTGGTGAACATGCCTTGCCGCACCAGCGCTGCGGCCATGTCCGTGCGCACTTCGTTGACGATGGTTCGCATGGTGCGAAACGCGAGCGGCTGCACCCAGAGATTGTTTCCCAAATGGAGAACCGCCACGATGGTGGCGAGGCGCAGGATCGGCGACACCAGCGACCAGCGGCTCATCCCTGCCGCGAACGCGGCAGCGATCTCGCTTTCGTTTTGCAGTCTATTGATTGCAAATATGATTCCGAAAAACATCGCCAGCGGCGCCAGCAAGCCGAAGACCTGCGGCATGGCCAATACTGTCACCAGCAGATAGGTCAGACCGGTGGCGCGCTGATCCACAATCAGGCCAAGAGAACTTAGGCCCTGGCTCAGGATAGCCATCGCCATGAGGCCAAAAAATATCGCCAAAGTGGGCCAGACGCATTGTCGAAACAAATAGCGTTGCAGGGAACTCATACCGGGTGCAACGCTCCGTTTATCTTGGTTTCCGTTTGCGCCGCGGATCGGATACCACTCGTATTCTCAAACGCAAAGCCGCCAGCAGACTTTCTTCAGAAGAATGGATCCCCTTATGGATGTGAGCTTTCCAACGGCGGCGGACGCCGACGCCATTGTCATTCCCGTCGCCGAGAAGGGAAAATTGGCGAGCGAGGCCGCCATCGCTCTCGATCAGCAATCCGATGGCGCCATCAGCGCCGCGATCGAGGCCGCGGGTTTCAAGGGCGGCGCCGGTCGCAGCCTTGATATTTTGGCGCCGCGCGGAGTCGATGCGAAGCGCGTGCTCGCCGTCGGCGTCGGCGACGCCACGAAGACTGACGTTTCCGGGTTTGAGCTTTTTGGCGCGCACTCGATCAAAGCGCTTTTGACGAGCGGCGCGAAGAATGTCGCGATCCTGACCGAGGGATTCGGCGCCATCGGTCCGGCGGAAGCAGCGGCGCGCGCGGCCTTTGGCGCGCGTCTGGCGGCGTATCGTTTTGACCAGTACCGGACCAAATTGAAGGACGAACAAAAGCCGAGCATCGCCGGGCTGCAGATCGTCTCGGGCGCCGGCAAGGCGGCCGAGGCTGCCTATGAAAGCCTGTCGGCCGCCGCCGACGGCGTCTATCTGGCCCGGGATCTGGTGTCGGAGCCGCCGAACGTGCTCTATCCCGAGAGCTTCGCTAAGCGCCTGAAAGCGCTGGAGGAGCTGGGCGTGGAGGTCGAGATTCTTGGGGAAAAGGATCTCGCCGATCAGGAAATGCGGGCCATGCTGGGCGTTGGCCAGGGCAGCGTGCGCGAAAGCCAGCTTGTCATCATGCGGTGGAAGGGCGCGAAGAAGAAGGAAGCGCCTACGTTGGCATTGGTGGGCAAGGGCGTGTGCTTCGATTCCGGAGGCATTTCGCTGAAGCCCGGCGCCGGCATGGACGAAATGAAGGGCGACATGGGCGGCGCCGCCGCGGTCGCCGGCGCTATGCATTCCATCGCTGCCCGCAAAGCCAAAGCGAACGTCGTGGGGCTGGTCGGCCTTGTGGAAAACATGCCGGACGGAGCCGCGCAGCGCCCCGGCGACATCGTTACCGCCGCCGATGGCCAAACCATCGAAATCCTCAACACCGACGCCGAAGGGCGGTTGGTGTTGTGCGACGTCATGCATTACGCCCAAAAGCATTTTGAGCCGAAATGGATGATCGATCTGGCCACACTGACGGGCGCCATCATCACGGCGCTGGGTTCGGAGCACGCCGGCCTGTTCTGCAATGACGACGGCTTCGCTGCGGCGATTTCCGGCGCCGGCACGGCGGCGAGCGAGCCGGTCTGGCGTTTGCCGCTCGGCTCCGCTTACGACCGCAAGGTCGATTCCAAGATCGCCGATATGAAGAACATTGGGACGGGCCGGCCGGGCGAGGCCAGCTCCATCGTCGCCGCGCAATTCCTGCAGCGCTTCGTGAAGAAGGATGTGCTGTGGGCGCATCTGGACATCGCGGGCACGGCCTGGAAGTCGGGTTCTGAAGATCCCCGTGAACCTACTTGGGCCACCGGTTGGGGCGTGCGCCTTCTCGACCGTCTGGTGCACGATCTCTTCGAAGCATGAGCGCAGAGGTTTGGTTTTACCATCTGGAGCGGCAATCCGCCGACGAGGCGCTGCCGCTCCTTTTGGAAAAATGCCTGGAACGGGAATGGCGCGCGCTGGTGCGCCTCGATTCCTACGAGGAGATCGAGCGCCTGGACGCCCATTTGTGGGTTTATCGCGCGGATTCCTTTTTGCCGCATGGGACCGCCACGGGCGCGGATGCAGCCCGTCTCCCGGTCCTGTTGACGGCCGACCCAGCGAATGTAAACGGCGCGCAGGTGCAGTTTGTACTGGGCTCGTGCGACGTGGAGAATGTCGACGCCTTTGAGCGGGTCGTTGTGCTGTTCAACGGCGCCGCGCCGGAGGAACTGGCCGCCGCGCGCGCGACCTGGAAGCGGGTCAAGGATGAGGGCGCGCAAGTCTCCTATTGGCGGCAAAACGAGCGCGGACAGTGGGCCAAATCGGCCTAATACTCTGTCCGGAATCCTTCGCTTGGCATACGGACGCCCCGCGTCTATAGGGGCGCCACCGTTTCCCGGCCCCAGATGTGGGCCTCCAAGACAAGGATGACTCCCATGGCGCTCGAGCGCACGTTTTCGATTCTGAAGCCCGACGCCACGGCGCGCAATATCACGGGCAAGATCAATGCCGTGATCGAGGGCGCGGGTCTGCGCATCGTCGCACAAAAGCGCATCCGTCTGAGCCGCGAGCAAGCGGAAGGCTTTTACGGCGTGCACCGCGAGCGTCCGTTTTTCAACGATCTGGTTTCCTACATGATGACCGGTCCGGTCGTCGTGCAGGTGCTCGAAGGTGAAAACGCGATCGCGAAGTATCGTGAAGTGATGGGCGCCACCAATCCCGCCAACGCCGCCGAGGGCACGATCCGCAAGCTCTTCGCCGAAAGCATTGAAGCGAATTCCGTGCACGGTTCGGACGCACCTGAGACCGCGGCGCAGGAAATCAAGTTCTTCTTCACGGACGCCGAAATCGTCGGCTAACCGAACCGGCTTTGCCGAAACTGTCGCAGGAAATTGGTAGCCCCGTGCGTTTGTGCTTAAATCAGCGCACGGGGGAACCTTCCAATGAGCGACGACAACTCTGACGTCCAGTCAAAAGACACGCTGCTTGAGTGGATCAAGGGCTTGGGCCTGCCAGCGGCGAGCATTCTCGTCTCCGGCGCGATATTTGTCTTTCAGAGCCAGCAGCAGGCGTTTGAGCGCCAGCTCAGCAATGTCGAAGACGGCTACAGATTTTACTTCGAGCATCGCACGACCCTGGAGCGTCACGCCGACGCAGACCAGGAAGAAACTTTGCTGAAGCTCATCTCCAACACCTTTCCAAACGTCTTCTGCAACGTGCGCGCGGATTTGCACGCA
Source organism: uncultured Caulobacteraceae bacterium (assembly GCA_964395875.1). Taxonomy (GTDB): domain Bacteria; phylum Pseudomonadota; class Alphaproteobacteria; order Caulobacterales; family Aquidulcibacteraceae; genus JBEVJO01. Next base: position 16,008 of record CAYNCS010000030.1, read on the forward strand.
CGCGTCGCATCCGCCGAAGCGCTGGATACGCCAACCGGCTTCGGCGAGGACGATCGGGCGGTGTTGCTCGCCATGATCAATTCGCGCGACGCGCCGGAGCGCGCACCCTTGACCGCGGACATCGAACTCCCCTGGTCCAAGCCTGCGTCGGCGGAAAAGTGCCCGGCGCTCGATGCCCTCACGCGTGTTTCGGCGGCGCCGGCGGCGTCTGCAGCCGCGACCGCGCCGATCACCCAGGAGACCCCATCAAGCGCCGAAGAGAAATCAGCGCCGAAGGAGGCCGCGGCTGCGGACGAAGATCAGGCCGCCGCACGCACTGCGGAACAGGCAATTTTGCCTCGGCAGGAGATATTGCAGGCTGCGGCGGAAGGCTTGCGCGCAAAAGCGCGGGCTTTCGCTCAAACCACGGATCCGCGGCTGTTCCGGGTGTTCTTCCACGTGAAGAGCGACGGCGCGCGGGACGCCGCGATCTTCGATCCGCTGCGCGCGCCTATGGCCGTGAATGGATTTCGGGCTATGCGCGGGGTCGAACAGATCGCGGCGATGCCGAACGATCCGCAGGTGCGCTATTTCGGCGCGGATGAGGCCGCCCGGGCCGCGGAACTCGCGGCGATGCTCAACGAATATTTCGCGTCGGAACACCTGACTTTCAAAACCGTGGCGATCGGCGAGCAATTCCCGGACATGCCGCGCACCACTCTGGAAGTGTGGTTGCCGAATCCTGCGTCCGGCAGGAGCGCTGGTTCAGGCGCGGCGGTTCAGGCTCAATCGGCTTTGGGAAGCGAAGCGCGTTCCGGCATCCGGCAGACTACCAGACCGGGTTTATAAGCGGCGCAAAATCGCCGCCGCCATCGGCGATCTGGCAGATCTCGTTCACCAGCTGCACGCGCCCGTCGCAGATGGCGCGGATGCAGGCCGGGTAAAGCTTATGCTCCGCGATCAGGACGCGGGCGGCCAGCGATTTGGGATCGTCGCCCGCAAGAACGGGCACTGCCGCCTGGCCGATGATCGGGCCGTCGTCGAGGCCAGGGCGGACATAATGCACCGAGCAGCCGTGCAACTTTACGCCGGCGTTCAGCGCCTGCGCATGCGTGTCGACGCCGCGGAACGACGGCAACAGCGAAGGGTGGATGTTGACCAGCCGGTCGCGCCAGCGCTCAACGAAATAGGGCGTCAGGATGCGCATGAAGCCGGCGAGCACGACCAGTTCAATGCCGGCGGCTTCCAGCTTTTCAGTGAGCGCGCGTTCGAAGCTTTCTCGGTCCGGAAATGCTTTGTGGCTGATGGCAGCGGTTGCGATCCCGGCCTTCGATGCGCGTTCGAGGCCGAAGGCGTCAGCCTTGTTTGAAATCACCAGCTCTATGCCCGCCGGATAATCGGGCGCGGCGCAAGCATCCATCAGCGCCTGCAAGTTCGAGCCGCTGCCGGAGATCAACACGCCGAGCCGGGTGCGTTTCATGCCGCCGCCAGTTCGCCCACGACCCATGCGGATTCGCCAGCGTCGCGCAGCGCTTTCACCACCGCGTCAGCGTCCTGTTTGGCGGTGCAGAGCACCAGACCCAGGCCGCAATTGAATGTGCGGCGCATTTCTTCTTCCTCGACGGGGCCGGTTTCCGCGAGCCACTTGAACAGCGGCGGACGCTCCCAGGCACTCCAGTCGAACCGGCATTCGAGATGCTTGGGCAGCATGCGGGGCGGGTTCTCGATGAGGCCGCCGCCCGTAATGTGCGCGAGTCCCTTGATTAATCCCTGGCGCACCAGCGGGACGATCGAACGCACGTAGATCCTGGTGGGAGCCAACATGGCGTCGGCCAGGGTCTGGCCTGCGGCGAAGGGCGCCGGCGCGTCCCACGCCAGACCGGACCTCTCGACGATTTTACGGATGAGCGAATAGCCGTTGGAATGGGCGCCGGACGATCCGACGCCGATGAGCGCGTCGCCGGGGGCCATCTTGTCGACCAGCGGTAACAGGGTTCCTCGTTCCGCTGCGCCGACCGAAAATCCCGCCAGATCGAAATCGCCGGCCTTGTAGAGACCCGGCATTTCCGCCGTTTCTCCGCCCACCAGAGCGCAATTGGCCTGGCGGCAGCCTTCCGCAATGCCCGCGACGATCGGCGTCGCGTCCGCGACGTTCAGGCACCCGACGGCGAAGTAATCGAGGAAGATCAGCGGTTCTGCACCCTGAGCCAGCAGATCGTTGACGCACATGGCGACGAGGTCGACGCCAATTGTGTCGAAGCGGTTTGTATCTATGGCGATTTTAAGCTTGGTGCCCACGCCGTCCGTAGTCGCGAGGAGGATGGGATCCTTATACCCTGCGGCCGCCATATCGAATGCGGCTGCGAAACCGCCCAAAGCTGGCGTCGAACCGGGCCTTTTCGTGGACGCCGCCAGCGGCTTGATTGCGTCGACAAAAGAATTTCCGGCGTCGATGTCGACGCCCGCGTCGCGGTAAGCAATAGGTCGAGATTGAGGATTGGTCATCACGAAACCGCCAAAAGGCGGAGCTAACCCGCTAACGGAACGGGCGCAAGGCCCGTCGCCGGGCTTGCCAAAACTGGCGGGACCGTAAATTTGCGGCTAAGTGCGCCGCATGCCCGCTTGGCGCCTCAATGGCGCTGTTGGCAAAGGGAATACTGACGCAGCGGCCCGATCGCTTCATTGTGGATCGGGCGGGGTTCGATAGAAGGCGCTTTATGGGTCTGAAATTCTTCAAGGGAATTATCCGCAGCGCCGCTGCTGTTCTCAGCCTTGCCGTGCTTGGGCTTGCCCAGCCCGCGGCAGCGCAATCGGTCAAAGGCATTTATGAGGTCAGCGGGGTCGCTATCGACGCGACTGCATCGTCGGCGTCCGAAGCCAAGGCCCAGGCTCTGGCCGCGGGCCGGAAAATAGCTGTGGAGCGGCTGGTTTCGCGCCTGACCCTGCCGGAAGACCTTTCGGCCCATGGCGGCATGCCGCCGCTTACGCCCGAACTCATGGAGCGCTTGATCGCCAATTACAGCGTGGCGGATGAAAAGAGCTCCACGGTGCGTTACCTCGCGCGCCTCACCGTGAGCTTCGACGCCGGCGAGGTGAAGTCCTGGCTCGGCGGTCTGGGACTGACCGTCGTCGATTCCCGGTCGCTCGCTTTGGCGGTCTTCCCCTTTGCCCCCAATGCGCCCGAGCAGGACCGCGTATCGCTCAATCAGGCCTGGCGGAACGCCGGTCTCGAAAGCGAATTGGTGCCGCTTGGGCTGTCGACGGTCGCCGCGTCGGAAAATGCGTTTCCCGCCTATGAGGCCGCGGCGAAGCAGGCGGGCGCCGGCGGCGCGTTGCTCGCGACGTTCCAGACGGCCGAATCCGGCGGACGTCTTGTCGAGACGGTGAAACTCACGAAGCTGGAAAACGGCGCGCGCTTTGAACTCGGGACGGCGCAGGCCAGCGCGATATCCCCTGCCAACGAAGCGGCGCGGCCGGCAATTATGCAGGCGCTGATGAACCGGGCTGTTCTGGCGGCGTCGGACGTCGTGCAGCTTGAATGGAAGCGGCGCGCCTCCGCACGCGGCGGCCAGCCGGCGCAAACGGTCATCACCGCTTCTTATAGCTCCATCGAGGAATGGAATCGCATACGCTCTGCTCTGGGCAAATCGACCCTTATCCGCAATGTGCGGGTGGAAGCGATCGCCAAGGATGGAGCGCTTTTGACGGTTACCTTTACGGGAGCGCAAAGCCAACTCGCCACCGATGTGGCGCAGGCCGGACTGCAATTGGATTCGACGGATAAGGGCCTTGTCCTGAGGAGCCGGCAGTGACGCAACGGCCTCGGCTCCCTTCCGAGGCCGCTCAATACGCGCTGCCGCTTCTTGAGCCGCAGCAGCTCGATCTGTTTGGCTTTGCGACGGCGAAATCCATGGGGGCTGCAAGGCCGCCGTTACAGTCCGCCCTCGAGCCCGTCATCCGTTTCCCGGAGCCTCGGTCGGTCGATGTTTTCGTCGCCCTGTGCAGCGAGCCCTGGGACGAAAATCACTTCGTGGACGGCGCCTGTTACGACGAGGCCCGCCGTGCCTTGTGGTCCTGGAAGGAATGGCCCGGGCCGGCGCTCGCGCTGACCGGACCGCGCTTTTCCGGCAAGACGCATCTTGTGCATATCTGGGCGACGCAATTCGGCGCCCGCGTGCTGGACGCCCGGGATCTGGCGGGCATGTCGCCCGAGGCGGCCGGGAAGCTGGCGTTTGGCGGACCTTTGGTGATCGATCACGCCGATCAGGGGGCGGCCAGCATCCAATTGTTCAGCGTGTTTAACGCCTTACGGGACGGGGGAGGGCCGGCTCTCTTCGTAGGACGGTCCGCACCCGCAGGGTGGCCCACGGAATCGACAGATTTATTAAGTCGATTCAGCGGCTTGTCGAGCGCCCGGATCGGCGAGCCCGATGACCATCTGCTAATTAGAATTTTGCAGAATATCTGTCGCAAAAGGTTCATTAGATTGTCGGATACCGTCGCCGCGAGCCTTATCAGCCGAAGCGATCCGCAATTCGAGACCCTTAAACGGCTGCAATACGGAATTGAACGCTTAGCGACGGATGACGGACTGGAGCCGTCGTTGCGCGTCGTGGAGCGCATTCTGACGTATGCGCGGAGCCAGAGTTCGGATGTACGGGAAAGGGGTTGAAGAAACGCGATGACTCAAGAACCACGCATGGCGATCGTCGCTGACGGAGCGGCTGGTGTTGAGTCGGGCTGGGCTTCGGATGACCCGGAGCGTTTCATCAATCGCGAACTTTCCTGGCTCGCATTCAATACGCGCGTTCTCGAAGAGGCGGAGAACAAGAATTACCCGATCCTGGAGCGCCTGCGGTTTCTCTCCATTTCCGCCAATAACCTCGACGAATTCTACATGGTCCGCGTGTCCGGTTTGCAGGAGCAACAGCGCGCGGGCGTCGTCACGAAAAGCCAGGACGGGCTGACGCCGGCCGAGCAGCTGGAGCGCATATCCAAGACCGCTGGCGAATTGATGCAGCAACAACAGGAATGTTGGGCGGTGCTGCGCAAGGAATTGCGTAAGCACGGCATCCACATGCTGAACGGGGAGGACCTCACCGAGGACGACCGCAACTGGTTGCGTGGCGACTTCATGGAGCGGGTGTTTCCGATTCTGACGCCGCTGGCGATCGATCCGGCGCACCCGTTCCCGTTCATTCCCAATGGCGGCTTCAGCATTGCGCTTCAGTTGCGACGCATCGAAGACGGCAGGCGTCTGCGCGCGCTCTTGCCGGTGCCGCCGCAATTGCACCGTTTCATTCATTTGCCGGCGCGCAGGCGCGGCTCGAAAGCGGAGAGCCGCGCCATCAGCCTTGAACAGACGTTGTTGCTGTTCTTGTCGGACATCTTTCCCGGCTATGAGATGGTCGCATCGGGCGCGTTTCGCATCATTCGCGACAGCGACATCGAAATCGAGGAAGAAGCTGAGGACCTGGTCCGGGAATTCGAGACGCTGTTGAAGCAACGCCGCCTGGGCCGTGTCGTGCGTTTGAAGATCGAAGCGAGCACGCCGCCGGATTTGCGCGATTTCATCATCGCTGAAATGGACGCCTTGCCTCAGGACGTCATCGAGGTGTCCGGCCTTCTTGGTCTGGCGCAGCTCAGCCAATTGATTCCGGACAACCGCGCGGAATTAAAATTCGAACCGTTCGAGCCGCGCTTTCCGGAGCGCATTCGTGATTTCGGCGGCGATAGTTTTGCGGCGATCCGCGCCAAGGACATCCTTGTCCATCATCCATTCGAGAGTTTCGAAGCGGTCGTTCAATTCATCAAGCAAGCAGCGCGCGATCCAAACGTCGTGGCGATCAAACAGACCCTTTATCGCACGTCCAAGGATTCGCCGATCGTCGCGGCGCTGATTGAAGCCGCCGAATCCGGCAAGAACGTCACGGCCCTGGTGGAGATCAAGGCGCGCTTCGACGAGGAAGCGAATTTGCGTTGGGCGCGCGATCTGGAGCGCGCGGGCGTGCAGGTCGTGTACGGCTTCGTAGAATACAAGACGCACGCGAAGGTGAGCCTCGTGATCCGCCGCGAAGCGGACGCCTTGCGCACTTACACGCATTTCGGAACCGGCAATTACCATCCGATCACGGCGCGGGTTTATACCGACCTTTCGCTGTTCACGGCAGATCCGGCGCTGGGCCGCGACGCGGGACGCGTGTTCAACTTCGTGACGTCCTATGCAAAGCCCGCGGAATTTGAACGTCTCGCCATGTCTCCGCTGACGCTGAAGCAGCGTCTGCTGGATCAAATCGACAATGAGATTGCGCACGTTCGGGCGGGACGCCCGGGTTCAATCTGGGCAAAGCTCAATTCTGTCGTCGATCCCGTGATCATCGACGCGCTGTATCGCGCCAGTTGCGAAGGCGTGCGGATCGACCTCGTCGTGCGCGGCATTTGTTGCCTTCGTCCGGGCGTGCCCGGCCTGTCTGAGAATATTCGGGTCAAGAGCATTGTCGGCCGCTTCCTTGAGCACTCTCGGATCGTGTGTTTCGGCGATGGCGCGCAATTGCCGCACCCCAACGCACGTGTTTACATTTCCTCAGCCGACTGGATGCCGCGAAATCTGGACCGGCGCGTCGAAGTTCTTGTTCCGATTGAAAATCCAACCGTGCACCGTCAGGTCGTTGCGCAGATCATGGTCGCCAACCTCAATGACGAAGCGCATAGCTGGTCTCTGAAATCGGATGGCTCTTACGCCCGGGTGGAACCCGTCGATCGCTCGTCTCCCTTTGATGCACATCACTATTTCATGAATAACCCCAGTCTCTCCGGCCGGGGGCGCGCTTTGCAGGAACTCGCTCCCCCTGAATTCGAACATGTGGGCCCTCGACGCGCTGACGAAATCCGCTAATAGCGACGCTGATGCTGAAAGTATTCGACCGCCGCGCGAGCAAGATCGCCGCTCGCGAAGTCGCGGTAATAGATGTGGGTTCGAATTCGGTGCGCCTGGTGGTGTACCGCGTGGCCGGTCGCGCCTTAACGCCGACGCTCAACGAAAAAGTAATGGCGGGTCTGGGCCGGGGCGTCACGTCGGACGGGCGTTTGCCGGAAAAGGGTCTAAAGACGGCTTTTGAAGCGCTCAGCCGGTTTCGTACGATCATCGATGGGTTGGGAGTTCGCGAGATCGAAGCCGTTGCAACTTCGGCCATGCGCGAGGCGAGCGACGGCGATGCGTTCGCCGCACGCGTGCGCCGCGAGCTGCGCATTCCCCTGAAAGTCATCAGCGGCGCCGAGGAGGCGCGCTTGTCGGCGCTGGGCGTCATCGCGGGCGCGCCGCGAGCATCCGGTGTGGTCGCGGATCTGGGTGGTTCCAGTCTTGAACTCGTCCGGGTCGAGGATGGCGTTCCGGCGCAAGGCGAGACGCATTTGCTCGGCCCCTTGGCGATGCCGGGCGAAAAGGAATTCGACCCCCTTATCGCAGAGCAGATCGCGCTGAAATCGTTCGCGGCGTCAAAGACGCTCGAAACGCCGACCAACGGCATTCTTTACGCGGTCGGCGGCGCCTGGCGCGCGATCGGGCGCATCGACATGGCCCTCAACAATTATCCGCTGCGCGTGCTGCAAAATTACGAGATGTCGCGCAGCGAAATCCTGAAACTGTGTTCTTTCATCGCCAAGCAAAGCCGGAAATCGCTGGAGCGGCTGGAAGAAGCGGCGGCCAAGCGCGCCGACGCGTTGCCGTCTGCGGCGGTCGTGCTCGAGGCCCTAATTCGCAAGGGCGGGTTTCGCAGCGTCGTCCTGTCTTCCTACGGCCTGCGGGAGGGTTTGCTGCTTGATCGCATGAGCGCGGAGGATCGCGCGGCGGATCCGCTGATCGCGGGCGTCGAGGCGTTGATCGGCGGCGATGAGCGGTCGCTTGAATTCGCCGCGGCGATCGAGGATTGGCTGGAGCCGATCTTCAACGCTCTGCCGCCCGTCTTCTCCGAGGAGCGCGACCGCGTCTTGCGGGCGGCGGCGTACCGGCTTGCGGACCTGGCCGGCGTCCTGCATCCGGATCATCGCGGCGACATCGCCTTCGAGATCGTGTTGCGCGGACCTTACGCGGGTGCACGGCACGACGAGCGTGCGTTTCTGGCCGCAGCCATCGCGCGCCGGTACGGCCGCAAGAATCCAGAGACGAGTGCGGAAATCTTCGATCGCTTGTTGCCGCCTGAGGCCTCCGCACGCGCGGCGGCGCTTGGCGCCGCGCTGCGACTGGCGGCGGACGTCTCCGGCCGTTCGCCCAATCTGTTGAAAGCGTGCAAGCTCAGCTTTCAACCGAACGGCGAATTGTGGCTCGAAGCCGCGGACGGTTATGATTCTCTGGTGACGGATCAAATCCGCCGCCGGCTTTCCCAATTGGCCGAAGCGATCGGCGGCGCTTACTGATTGAGCGAGTTGACGTCGATGGCGATCAGGCGCTTGCCCTTGATAAGCAGCGCCAGACGGCCTTGCTTCAGCGCCAGCGCGCGTTCGCCGAACACTTCACGTCGCCACCCTTTGAGCGCCTGAACGTCCGCATCGTCGTCGGAGGCGATGGCTTCCAGATCGGACACCGTGGCGATCAGGCGCGCGGCGACGGAATGATCGTCGGCGGTCTGCTTCAATAGCACCTTTAAAATCTCGACAATCGGGCCGACGCCGGGCTTTGGCGGCGGTGGACGTTCGAATTTCGGCGCATATCCTTCGGGATTGGCCAGCGCTTCGTCCATCGCGGCGGCGAGGTCATGACCCATGCGCGATTGCGCCCATCCCTTGGGGATGCCGCGCAGACGGCCGAGCGCTTCGACGCTGCGCGGCTTTTGCTCGGCGATTTCATAAATCGCCTCGTCCTTGAGGATGCGTCCACGCGGCATGTCACGTTGTTGGGCGGTCTGTTCCCGCCAGGCGGCGACGGCTTTCAGGGACGAAAGGTACACTGCCGTCGTTTTGCGCGGTTTGAAACGCATCCAGGCGTTTTCGGGCGTGACGTCATAGGTTTCGGAATCGGTCAGGAACGCGATTTCCTCATCCACCCATTCGAGACGTCCGCGCTTCTCCAGGTCGCTCTGCAAGATTGGGTAAAGGTCCCGCAGGTGCGTCACGTCCGCCAGTGCGTAACCCAGCTGTTCGTGCGAGAGCGGCCGGCGGCTCCAGTCCGAAAACCGGGACGACTTGTCGACGCGGCGCTTGAGGGTGGCCGCCACCAGCGCGTCATAGGCGATCGAATCGCCATAACCGCACGCCATGGCGGCGATCTGCGTATCGAAAATCGGCGCGGGCGGTTTTCCCATCAATCGGACGAAGATTTCGATGTCCTGGCGCGCGGCGTGGAAGACCTTGATGACGTTGGGATCGGCCAGCGCTTCGAAGAGCGGAGCGAGGTCGAGCTGCGGCGCCAGCGGGTCAATCAGGGCCTCGATTCCCTCGGCCGCCACCTGAATAAGACAGAGTTTCGGCCAGTATGTTGTTTCTCTAAGGAATTCTGTATCGAGGGCAAAATAAGGCCGTTGCCGCAACCCCCGCGCCAATTCTGCGAGGGCGGCCGTATCTGCAATGAGCTCCATAGGGATGATTTAGCGCGACTCTCGACAGATGCACCGCATTTCTTGACAATGGGGAGGCCGATATGTGGATGTCGCGCCTCCCGAGAGTGCGCATACCCCTGGATTCGTTATGACCCGCTACCGATCGCATACTTGCGGCGCTATCCGCCGCGAACATATTGGCCAAAAAATCGCTTTGGCTGGCTGGATTCACCGGAAGCGGGACCATGGCGGCGTGCTTTTCATCGATTTGCGAGACCATTTCGGAATCACGCAGGTCGTGGTCGGCCCAACGAATCCGCATTTTGGCCGCCTTGAGCGCCTGCGCGCGGAGAGCGTGATCTCGATTGAAGGCGAGGTCATTGAACGCGCCGAAGGCACCGCAAATCCTGGTTTGGCGACGGGCGAGGTCGAATTACGCGTGCAGGAACTGCAGGTGCTCTCCGAGGCGCAGGAATTGCCGCTGCCGGTGTTCGGGGAGCCTGATTATCCGGAGGAAATCCGGCTTAAGTACCGCTTTCTCGATCTACGGCGCGACAGCTTGCACAAGAACATCGTGCTGCGCTCGGCGGTCATCGCCAGCTTGCGCCGCCGTATGATCGATCAGGGCTTCATGGAGTTTCAGACGCCGATCCTGACGGCGTCGAGCCCGGAAGGCGCGCGAGACTTTCTGGTGCCGTCGCGTCTGCACCCGGGAAAGTTCTACGCGCTGCCGCAGGCCCCGCAGCAGTTCAAGCAGCTGCTGATGGTCG
>CAYNCS010000031.1:0-3672 GCA_964395875.1 uncultured Caulobacteraceae bacterium
CCGTAATATCTTCACCAAGCAGAACATCGTTCAGGCGTCGTTCGACACCGATCTGACCAATACGATCCGCCTTGAATTCGGCGGCATGTATCACGATTACAAGGGTGTTCAGAATGGCGGTTGGAACCGCCTGACTCAGGCCCTGGTCGACAATGGCACCTATATAACGGGAGCCGCGCAACCTCTCGATACAAACGGCGACGGTCAGATTTCACCCTCGGAAATCGATGCTGTCGGGGGCCTCAGCATTTTCGGCGGCTTTGGCCCGGGATGTAATAATTCGGTTGGCCCGGACGGACTGACGGATGCCTGCTTGACTGCGAATTATCCTCAATTGGCCCTTGCCAATTCCGGCACCGCCAAGCTCAAGCGCTCTCAGGTTCTGACTGGCCCCAACGACAAGCTGAACAACGAAGACACGCTGCTCTATTTCGACGCCATCTGGTCCGCGCCAGCTGGCTGGGAAATCAAGAACCAGATGTTCTATGAAGGCTACAAGAACATCAATCTGAACGCTTATGGCTTCTCGCAATTCCACGATTCATGGGTGTTTGAAGACAAAATTGTTGCGTCCAAGACCTTCAATTTACCCGGCGTCAAGATTGCCACGCAGATTTCGCCGTCACTTCGCTATACAAACTTCAAACACGGTGACGACTATTTCTACGAATATTTTCACCGGGTCGATTTGACGAAGGGATACACACCGCTTTCCGATCGTTTGCTGTCTCTGGAGAGCAACAGCGATTATGCCGAATACTACCAGGGCGATTACACTGACCTCGGCATCGCGGGTCTGGCGGACATCACGTTCGACTGGGGCCTCGGCGTTCTTCTTGGCGCCCGCTATGATGATGTCGACGTGGAATCCACGTCCGGCCAGTACAAGCAATTTGGCACTGCCAAGGATTCGGACGGCGGCGCCTCCTGGACGGCCAGCATCAATTACACCACGCCCTGGGGCCTGATTCCGTATGCAACCTCGTCCAAGCAAACGACAGTGATCGCGGGCCAGGGCGCGGAAATTTCGACGGGCAACGTGGCCGCAAAAACGTTCCTCAGCGAATCTGAAATGAACGAAATCGGCCTGAAAGGTTCGTTCTTCGACGATCGTCTGTACGTGGCGATCGACGCCTACAAGCAGGAGCGGACCGACTACAACGCGCAGTCCATCACGGTGAACCAGGCGGTCAAGACAGAAGGCTTTGAAGCTGAAGCCCGCTGGGCGGCGACGGAAAAACTGCTTCTGACGGCAAACTACACCAAGACCAAAGTCGTCAACCTGACGGCGTTGAACGACGGCGTACTTTTCAGCTTCTTTGGCATCGACGATCTGGTCAACGTCTCCAATCCGGCTCTTATCCTCGGCGGTCAGCCGATTGGCCTGTTGACCATCAAGAATGAAGGGCAGGCGCGCCGCGCGGGCATCCCCGAGGATGTCTTCTCCGGCACTGCAACGTACAAGTTCGACAACGGACTTTCGTTGTCGGCGACTGCAATCCACGCGGACTCGGTCTATTCGGGTCAGTCTCAGGCGGTGAAATTGCCAGCTTACACGGTGGTCGATCTCGGCGCTTCGTATGAGATGAGCAATTGGCTGTTCCGGTTGAACGTGAAGAACGCGTTCGACGAGGAATATTTCCGCGCGAACTTCACCGAATTGTTCGGCTCGACGATCGTCTTGCCCGAACAGCCCCGGAGCGTGGTCGCTTCGGCGATCTACAAATTCTGATCGTAAAGGGGACGCGCGCCTTCTCCCCTCGGTGCGCGTCCGCCTCGCCAGTTTGGATGATCAGATGAACTATAAAGCCCTTCCTTTTAGGATGGCCCTTGCGGCCATCCTTTTTGTTATTTGCACCGCCGTGGCGCCCGTTATGGCGAAGACTAAGGGGGGAATGGCTTTGCCGCCGGCGCCGCTTGCGGCGCTTGATTGCGCGCCCGGCGCGCCGTGCGCAGCGAAGCTACCCGTCAAGATTGTCATCGTGACCTTGTTTGAGATCGGCGCCGATACGGGAGACCGGCCCGCGGAATTTCAATTCTGGAAGGAGCGGCGCAAGCTTGATACGCGGCTCGCGTTCCCTCAATCCTATCACGATCTTTGGTACAATCCGGACAGCCAGATCCTGGGAATTGTGACCGGGATCGGCACCGCCAATTCGACCGGCGCCATCATGGCCCTGGGGCTCGATCCGCGTTTCGACCTGTCGCATGCTTATTGGCTGGTTGCGGGCATCGCCGGCATCGACCCCGAAGACGCGCCGATTGGCTCGGCCGCCTGGGCGCGCTTCATCGTCGACGGCGATCTGGCGCATGAAATCGACGCCCGAGAGATTCCCAAGAACTGGTCCACGGGTTACTTCCCGCGCGGCGGCAAGTTTCCCTACGATCCGGCGGGGCTCGCCCGCCATGCAAGCGAAGGCAATGTGTTTGAAGCCAACGCAAAGCTGCGCGACTGGGCGTACGAACTCACGAAAGACGTGAAGATTCCAAACCCGCCGGAACTGGACGCCGAGCGCAAGCATTTCGCCGAGTTTCCAGCCGCGCAAAAGCCGCCTTTCGTGCTGAAGGGCGATACGCTTTCGGGCATGACGTTCTGGCACGGCAAGCGCCTCAATGAATGGGCGAACAAGTGGACCAAATATTGGTCCAACGGCGAAGGCGAATTCGTCACCTCCGCGATGGAGGACACGGGCGTGATGCAGTCGCTCACCTATCTCAGCAAGATTGAGAAGGTGGACCTCAATCGCGTCATGGTGCTGCGCGCGGGATCGAACTACACGATGCAGCCCAAGGGGCAGACGGCGGTGGAACATTTGCTTTCGGAAAACGAGGGCTATTCCGGCATGCTCGTTTCGCTGGAGGCGCTCTATGCCGTGGGCTCGAAGGTCGTGGACGAATTGCTCGGCCATTGGGACGTCTACGAAAAGAAGTCCCCAGGCGATCCTTCTTAGCGGTCGTTTCTAAGTCATAAGCCGCCGCACGGCGGCGCGTGCTTTTTCCTGCAGGGCGCGTACGTCGACGCTGGTCATTTCGCCGTCCGCGACCACGCGCCGTCCCTCGACGAAGAGGTCGCGCACGCGATGCGGCGCGCAAAGGACCAGCGCCGCGACAGGGTCCCAAGCACCGGCGTTTGGCAGAGTGTTCAAATCCCAGATGGCGATGTCGGCGCGCATGTCCGGCGCCAGAATGCCGCAATCGCCCCAGCCCAGAGTACGGGCGCCGCCTTTGGTCGCGAGCGCCAGCGCCTGGCGCGGCGTGAAGGCGTCCGCACCCAGGGCCACGCGTTGCAGCAGCATGGCCTGCCGCGCTTCGGACAGGAGGTGCGCCGAATCGTTGGAGGCCGAACCGTCGACGCCGAGCCCGACGCGCACTCCCGCTTTGGTCATCAGGCCGACGGGCGCGATGCCTGAGCCCAGACGGCAATTCGAGCATGGGCAATGCGCGACGCCGGTCTGGGTCTGGGCGAACAGGATGATTTCGTGCCCGTCGAGCTTGACGCAGTGCGCATGCCAGACGTCAGGCCCAAGCCAGCCAAGATCTTCGGCGTATCGTCCGGGGCGGCAGCCGAAGCGCTCCAGCGAAAAAGCGACGTCCTCGTCGTTCTCGGCCAGATGCGTATGCAGCATGACGCCTTTGTCCCGCGCCAGGATGGCGCTCATGCGCATCAAATCC
>CAYNCS010000031.1:3772-25438 GCA_964395875.1 uncultured Caulobacteraceae bacterium
ATGCAGCATGACGCCTTTGTCCCGCGCCAGGATGGCGCTCATGCGCATCAAATCCCGGCTCACCGAAAACGGCGAACAAGGCGCCAGCGCCACGCGCGTCATTGCGCCGGGCTTGGGGTCGTGGAAGCGGTCGATGAGGTCGACGGAATCGGCGAGGATGTCGTCTTCCTTTTCGACCAGACTATCGGGCGGTAGGCCGCCCTTAGACCTGCCGATGCTCATTGAGCCGCGCGTCGCGTGAAAGCGTACGCCGACTTCTTTCGCCGCCGCGATTGTGTCGTCCAGGCGCGCGCCGTTGGGGAAGATGTATTGGTGGTCGGCGCTCAGGGTGCAGCCCGACAGCGCCAGTTCGGAAAGTCCCAATTGCGCGGCCAGCACGAAATCGTCCGGCCGCATGCGCGCCCAGATGGGATAGAGCGACTGCAACCAGCCGAACAGCAGGGCGCTGGCGGCTTCGGGCACGGCGCGGGTGAGCGTCTGGTAGAGATGGTGGTGGGTGTTCACAAGCCCGGGCGTGACCACGCAGCCCGCCGCATCAACGGTTTCATCCGCCTTCGGCCATCGCGCCGCTTCAGAGTGCGAGCCGACTGCCTCGATCACCCCGCCGCGAATGAGGATGCAGCCTCCGGCGATTTCGCGCCCGGAATCCTCCATGGTCGCGATGATTTCCGCATTGCGGATCAGCGTTCGTTTCACGCGCGCGCCTCAATCTCCTTGGGGAGAACGAGGTTCATGATGATGGCCAAAACCGCTGCGGGCAAGACGCCCGACGTGATCAGCATCGCGGCCATGGGCGGCAGATGCTGCGCGGCCGACGGCTCCAATTGCAGGCCGAGGCCGACGGACAGCGAGACGCCGAAGATCAGCATGTTCCGCTGGTTCCATGGGATCTGGGACAGGATGGACACGCCCGCGCTCGCCACCATGCCGAACATGACGATCACGCCGCCGCCGAGAACCTCGATGGGCGTGGTGATGATGGCCGCGCCGATCTTGGGCGCGAGGCCGCACAACAAGAGAACGACGGCGCCGATGGTCACGACGTGCCGGCTCATCACGCCAGTCATGGCCACGAGGCCGACATTCTGCGCGAAGGTGGTGTTGGGCAGGCCGCCGAACAAAGCCGCAATGGTGGTGCCCACGCCGTCGGCCAGAACGGCGCCGCGCAATTCCTTGTCGGTGGCGGGCCGGCCGGCGCCGTTTTGCGTGATGGCGGAGACGTCGCCGATCGTCTCGATCGCGGACACTGCGACCAGAAGGCAAAACCCTACGACGGCCGTCGGCGAAAACGAAAAGCCGAAGGCCGCGAATTTCGGAATCATCAGCCATGCCGCGTGGCCGACGGGCGAAAGATCGACGCGGCCGAGCGCCAGTGCGACAAGATAGCCGGCGATAAGACCGATCAGGACGGAGGCCGTCGAGAAAAAACCCTTGGTGAAGAAGCTGAAGAACAGGGTGATCACGATGACGAGAAGCGCCAGACCCCAGCTGATCCCATCGCCGAACGCCGGCGAGCCTAAAGCCGGCACGCCGCCGGCGGCGTATTGGATGCCGACGCGGATCAGCGACAGGCCGATCATCAACACGACGAGGCCCGTCACCAAGGGCGTGAGAATCTGGCGCAGGCGGCCGACGAAGAAGCTCAGGGCGATGAGAGCGAAACCGCCGCACAAGGCGCCGCTCAAGACCTCCGCCACGCCCTGGGCGCCGCGCCCCGAGACCAGCGGGATCATCACAGGCAGAAACGCGAAACTGGTGCCCTGCACCAGGGGCAGGCGCGCGCCGATCGGCCCGAGCCCGACCGTCTGCAAAAGCGTCGCGACGCCGGCCGACGCGATCGCCATCTGGATCATGTAGATCAGCGGCTGCTGCTCATTGGCGCCGAAACCCGCCGCGCCCATGATGATGATGGCGGGCGTGACGTTGGAGACGAACATCGCCAGCACATGCTGAATTCCAAGGGGAATCGCCTGCGCCAGAGGCGGCATGTAATTGGGATCGTCGCCGTGCGCGGGCGCATCCGGCGCTAAGGATTTGGACGGTGCGTCCATCCTCAGCTTTCCCGGACGAAAATGAACTTCAGGAGAAACAGCGCCGAAAGAATGAGAATGCCGGGATTGGCTTCGCGCCAGCGTCCCGACAGCAGCTTCAGCCCGCTATAGGTGATGAAGCCCAGGCCCACGCCCGTCGCGATGGAATAGGTCAGCGGCATCGCCGCCGCCGTGATCGCGGCCGGCACGAACGCGGTGACGTCCTCCCAATCCACATCCGCGAGACCGGCCAGCATCACACAGCCGACGAACACCAAAGCCGGGCCTGTGGCGTAAGGCGCGATGGCGCTGGCCAGCGGGGCGAGGAACAATGACGCCAGGAAGAACAACGCAACGACGACGGCGGTGAGGCCGGTGCGGCCGCCCGCGCGCACGCCCGCGGCGCTTTCGACGTAGCAGGTGTTGGAGGAGGTGCCGACGCAGGCGCCGATGACGTTGGCCACGCTGTCGGCGAGCAAGGCGCGCTGCATGCCGGGAAGCTTGCCGTCCGGGCCGATCAGCCCGGCGCGTTGCGACACGCCGATCAGGGTGCCGGCCGTATCGAAGAGATCGACGAACAAAAGCGACAGCACAACGACCATCAGGCCAAGGGTGAAGAGGTTCGAGAGGTCGAGCTTGAACAAGGTGGGCGAGAGGTCGGGCGGCGGCGCCACGATTCCGGTGAATTGCGACAGCCCCAGAACAACGCCGATGGCGCTGACGATGAGCATGGAAATGATGATGGCGCCGGGCACGCCGCGCGCCTCGAGGCTGCCGATCATCAGGAAACAAATGGCCGATAGCAGAATGGGGATGGTCGCCAGGTGGCCCAGGCCCACCAGAGTGGCCGGATTGTCGATCACGACCCCGATGCTCTTCAGGCCGATAATGATCAGGAACAGCCCGACGCCGGCGGAAATCGCCAGTTTCAGGGTGCGTGGGATGGAATTGATGATCCATTCGCGCACCGGCGTCAGCGACAGGATCACGAACAGGATTCCGGACATGAAAACGGCGCCCAAAGCGGTCTGCCAAGGCACGCCCATGCCGATGACGACGCCGTAGGTGAAATAGGCGTTGAGGCCCATGCCGGGCGCCACGGCGATCGGCAAATTCGCCCACAGGCCCATGATGAGGCTGCCCGCCGCGCAGGCGATGCAGGTCGCCACGAACACGGCGCCGCGATCCATCCCCGCGTCCGCAAGAATCTGCGGATTGACGAAGATGATGTAGGACATCGCGAAAAAGGTTGTGGCGCCGGCCACGATCTCTTTGCGGACGGTGGTCTTCCGTCCGTTCAAATCAAAAAGTTTATTGAGCATTCGCTCTTGGCCCCCGCACTCTCAGACGCCAGATCGCTTAAGGCAGGCCCCTTTTGTCAAGACGGCGGTCCGGCACAATCAATAGGCGCCATGGCGAAGGCGCGCCTGACGCCGCGCGAGGCGGCGGGCGCCTCATTGTGCGGCGCTCCTCGAGGCTTCGGGTTAGGCTGGCCGGGCGCCCTTGCGCAAGCCCCAAATCGCCCGGATTGAAACCTGATGGCCCAGAGCGAACGAGCAGATTTTCAAGCCGATGAAGTCGTCTTTCGGCTGAACGGGGAAGAGCGGCGTATTCCGGCGCCGCCCGCGACGCGGACGCTCCTGGAATGGTTGCGCGAGGATGCGGGCTGCGTCGGCGTGAAAGAGGGCTGCGCGGAAGGCGATTGCGGCGCCTGTACGATCCTGGCGCGCGACGGCGAACGGCTGCGGCCCTTGAATTCCTGCATCTTCTTCCTCCCGATGGCCGATGGGATGGATCTGGTGACCATCGAAGGTCTGGCGGATCTGGAAGGCGGCGCCCAAGATCTGGTTCCGCATCCGGCGCAGAAGGCCATGGCCGAATTGCACGGCAGCCAATGCGGCTTTTGCACGCCGGGATTCGTCATGGCGCTGGCGGCCTGGCGCACGGACGACAAGGCCAAAGGCGATGACGATTTGACCGCGTCGATCGCCGGAAATTTATGCCGCTGCACCGGCTATGGCCCCATACTTGAGGCGGGCCGGGTGATTAAGGAACACGCGCCGGCGATGAAACCTGCGGCGCAGGCGGCCAAGCGCGCGACGTCTCTGGGTTATGAACGCGGCGAAGGCGGGTTTTTCGCGCCGCAAAGCCTGAAAGAGCTTCTGGACTGTCTCGCCGCCCATCCCGGCGCCACCTTGGTCGGCGGCGCCACGGATGTCGGGCTGTGGGTGACCAAGCAGGATCGCCGCCTGCCGGCGCTGATCTCGACGCGGGCGGCGCCGGAGCTTCGCGTGATCGAGGAAACGCAGGACGCGCTCGTTTTGGGCGGCGCGGTGACCTATGCTCAGGCGTTCGAAGCGCTCGTCCGGCTGCATCCGGCGTTCGGCCCCTATGTCCGCCGCATCGGAGGGCCTCAGGTGCGCGAAAGCGGAACCATCGGCGGTAATATCGCCAACGGATCGCCCATCGGCGATACGCCGCCGGCCTTGATCGCCTTGGGCGCCGAGATCGAGTTGTCCAGCGTCGAGGGTGCGCGGCGGCTGAAACTGGAAGATTTCTACATCGATTACGGCAAGCAGGACCGGCGTCCGAACGAAGTGCTGACGCGTGTGTTCATTCCGCGTCCGGCGAAGGATGCGATATTTGCCGCCGAGAAACTGTCCAAGCGCATCGAGCAGGACATTTCCGCCGTCGCCTTGGGATTGCTCGTTCAATTGAAAGCCAGCCGCATCGAAAGCGCGCGTCTGGCGTTCGGCGGCATGGCGGGGATTCCAAAGCGCGCCGCCAACGCCGAAGCCGCTTTGGCCGGCCAGGAATTTTCTCTGGAGACCTTCGACCGCGCCGCCGAAGCTTTGGCGCAGGACTTCGAGCCCTTGACCGATCATCGCGCCAGCGCACGCTACCGGTTGATGGGCGCGCAAGGCATGCTGCGCCGGGCCTTCCTGCGCGCTTCCGGCGACGCCCACGCGCCCGCCATCGAAAAGCTCGCCGCCATCGGGGCCGCGCATGGCTGAGGGCGGCGCCAGGAAACGCACGCGGATTCCAGCGCCGGCCGCCGGCGCCGCGATCGCGCATGACAGCGGCGAGAAGCACGTCGCCGGGGCCGCGCCTTATATCGACGATCTGCCGGAGCCGCAGGGTACGCTGCACATCCAGCTCGGCATGAGCACGCGCGCGCACGCCAAGCTGCTGAGCATGGACCTTTCGGCCGTGCGCGATGCGCAGGACGTCGTTTCGGTGCTGGGTTTCGCCGACGTGCCGGGCGAAAACGACGCCAGCCCGCACGCGGGGGATGAGCCTCTATTCGCCGAGACCGAAGTGCTCACACAGGGTCAGACGCTGTTCGCCGTCGCCGCCAGGACGCGCAAGGCGGCGCGGCTGGCGCGCAAGCTCGCCAAGGTGGAGTACGAAGATCTGCCCGCCGCGCTCACCATCTCGCAGGCGCGCGAGGCGGGCCTTATCATCGAACCGCCGGTGAAGATCGAACGCGGCGGCCCCGATGCGGTCATCGCGCGTGCCCCGCATCGCCTCACCGGCAAGTTCGAACTCGGCGGCCAGGAGCATTTCTATCTCGAAGGCCAGATCGCGCTCGCCGTGCCGGGCGAGGGCGACGAGATGCTCGTCTATTCCTCGACGCAAAACCCCGCCGAAGTGCAGACCATCGTCGCCCGCGTTCTGGGCGTGCCCGCGCATGCCGTGACGATCGAAGTCCGGCGCATGGGCGGCGGGTTCGGCGGCAAGGAAACGCAGCCCGCGCAGGTCGCCGCCATCGCCGCGCTTGTGGCGCGCAAGACCGGCCGCGCCGCCAAATTGCGCCTCGACCGCGACGACGACATGGCGACCACCGGCAAGCGTCACGATTTCGAATTCGAGTTCGACGTCGGCTTCGACGGCGAAGGCCGCATTCTCGGCGTCGCGATGGATCAGCACGCCCGTTGCGGCTTCTCGGCGGACCTGTCGCGCGGCATCTGCGACCGCGCCGTCTTTCACGCCGACAATTGCTATTACCTTCCGGCGGTGCGCATCACCTCGCATCGCTGGCGCACGCACACGGTCTCGAACACGGCGTTTCGCGGCTTTGGCGGTCCGCAGGGCATGGTCGTCATCGAACATGTGATGGACCGCATCGCGCACGCGCTGGGCAAGGATCCGCTGGATGTGCGCAAGATTAATCTCTACGCGCCGGGCCGCGATCTCACGCCCTATGGCCAGAGCGTCGAGGAGGAGACTGGCCGCCAGATCGTTGAGGCGCTGGAGATGCGCAGCGATTACCGCGCGCGCCGCGCCGCGATCGCTGCCTGGAATTCCGAAAACAAATGGATGAAGCGCGGAATCGCGCTGACGCCGGTGAAGTTCGGCATCTCTTTCACGCTGCAGCATCTGAACCAGGCCGGCGCGCTGGTCCACGTTTACGCCGATGGATCGATCCAGCTCAATCATGGCGGCACGGAAATGGGCCAGGGCCTGATGGTCAAGGTCGCCCAGGTCGTCGCCAATGAATTCGCCGTGCCGCTGGATCGCGTGAAGATCATGGCGACCTCCACCGCGAAAGTGCCGAACACCTCGCCGACGGCGGCCTCTTCGGGCAGCGATCTGAACGGCATGGCCGCGCGCGACGCCTGTTTGCAGATCAAGGCGAGCGTCGCGGGTCATGTCTCGAAGGGGAAATGCGCGCCGGAAGAGGTGCGCTTCGAAGCCGGGCGCGTGATCGCGGGCGACCTGGATCTGTCCTGGGAAGAAGCAGTGCGGGGCGCCTATCTGGCGCGCACGAAATTGTTCGCCGCCGGGTATTATTCCACGCCGAAAATACATTTCGACCGGACGACCTTCTCCGGGCGCCCGTTCCTTTACTACGCGTACGGCGCGGCGGTGAGCGAAGCGGTGATCGACCTCACCACCGGGGAGACGCGCATTGTCCGCGTCGACATCCTGCACGATTGCGGCCGGTCGTTGAACCCGGCGATCGATCGCGGCCAGATCGAAGGCGGCTTCATTCAGGGCATGGGCTGGCTCACCAGCGAGGAGCTGGTGTTCGACGATCGGGGGCGTCTGCGTACGCATGCACCCTCGACCTATAAAATTCCAACGGCGGGCGACAGGCCGCACGACTTCCGCATCGACTTTTGGGACGAGCCCAATCGCGAAGAGACGATCTATCGCTCCAAGGCGGTGGGCGAGCCGCCATTGATGTTGGCGATTTCGGCGTTTTCGGCGATCTGGGCCGCCGTCGCGGCGCCGCGGACGAGCGGCGAAGCGCCGGCGCTGGATGCGCCCGCGACGCCGGAACGCGTGCTGTTGGCCGCGCATGGGCTCGCTGGCGATGCATAGCTGGATTCAGGAAGCCTTGCTGCGGCTGGACCGTATTGGGCCGCAGATCCTGATCAGCGTTGTGGGCGTCGCCGGTTCGGTGCCGCGCGAGGCGGGCGCCAGGATGCTGGTCTCTTCGGGGGAGGTGTGGGGCACGATTGGCGGCGGCGCGCTGGAGCATGTCTGCGTGGAGCAGGCGCGCGCGTTGCTCGCACGCCCCGGCGAGCGCGCCCGCGCCCAGGATTATCCGTTGGGCCCGCTGCTCGGCCAATGTTGCGGCGGCAAGGTGCGCATCGCGCTGGAGCGGCTGACGGCGGCGGACCGCGACTGGCTGGAGAGCGCGCTGAGTTTTGAAAAGGACGGCGTGGATTACAGCCTTGTCCTGCCGTTGAACGCCGCGCCGCGCGCGGCGCACGCCGGCTGGCCGCAGGATCAAGGCGAAGCGTCGGTCATCTTGTTGGACCAGGATGGTGCGCCCTTGGCGCAGCAGAACAAAGGCGCCTGGACGAGCCGGATCGAATGCGTGCGCCCGCGCGCCCGGCGCGTTTGTCTTCTGGGCGGCGGCCATGTCGGCGCGGCCCTGGCGGGAATTTTGAAGACCTTGCCGGTGCGCCTGGATTGGGTGGATTCCCGTGAAGGCGCCGAAGGCGGCGGCCCAATCGGCGCCGGATATGGCGGCGCGCGCTTGAGCGACGATCCAATGCAGGAGGTCCGTTTCGCAGCGCCCAACACCGCGTTCGTCATCCTCACGCACTCGCACGCGCTGGACTTCGAACTCGTCGCGGCGGCGTTGGGACGGAACGACGCGCTCTATGTCGGCGTTATCGGCTCCAGGACCAAACGCCAGCGTTTTTTGAACGGGCTGGAGGCGGCGGGATATTCGGAAGATCAGCGCGCGCGCATGATCTGCCCGATCGGCGCGATCGGTTTGTCGTCCAAAGAGCCGTCCGTCATCGCGCTCGCGGTGGCGGCGGAATTGATGTTGAAGTTCGAGGCCGCGGAACGCGGGAAACTGAGCGCGCCGCATGAGTGACATCGTTCTGCACCTCGGCGCGCTGCTGCATGTACGCGACGATCCTGAAAAACATCCAGACGCCGTCGAATGGACTCCCGACGGCGCGCTCCTCGTCGAGGACGGCCACATCGCATTCGCGGGCCCCGCCGCTTTTGCGCCGAAAATCGACGGCGTAAAAATCGTTCGGCATGAGGGGATCATCGCGCCGGGCTTCATCGACGCGCACATCCATTTCCCGCAGACCGACATTATCGGCGCCTATGGCAAGAGCCTTCTGGACTGGCTCTCTGATTACACCTTCCCTCTGGAATCGCGCTTTTCCGATCCTGTTCTCGCCGCCGAGGTCGCGGAGGCGTTTCTGGATGAGATCCTGCGCAATGGCGTAACGACGGCCCTGGTGTTTGCGACCCAGCATGTCGTCTCGACAGACGCGCTCTTCGTCGCCGCGCAAAAGCGCGCGATGCGCCTTATCGGCGGCAAGGTGCTGATGGATCGCGGCGCGCCGCCGGAATTGCTCGATGCGCCGGGCGGCGGGATCGCTGAAAGCGAAGACCTGATCAAGCGCTGGCACGGTAAGGACCGTTTGCTCTACGCCATCACGCCGCGCTTCGCCGTCACCTCGACAGACGCGCAATTGCAGGCGGCGGGCAGGCTCGCGGCGGCGTGGCCGGATGTGTACGTGCATACCCATCTCGCTGAAAACACCGACGAGTGCGCCTTCGTGCAGAACGCTTTTCCCGGCTGCGGCGATTATCTGGGCATTTATGAAAAGTTCGGTCTGGTGCGCCCGCGCAGCGTCTTCGCGCACGCCATCCATATGCCGGACGACGGCTTCAAGCGCATGGCCAAGGCCGAGGCTTGCGCCGCCTTCTGCCCGAGCTCCAATCTTTTCCTCGGCAGCGGTTATTTCGATTTGAAGGCCGCGCGCGCGGCGGGCGCGCCCGTGGCGTTCGGTTCGGACGTCGGCGGCGGCACCAGCTTTTCCATGCTGGCCACAATGGCGGAAGGGTATAAGGTCTGCAAAGGCCGCGACGCGCCGCTGAATCCGTATCTGGCATTTTACATCGCCACTTTGGGCGCCGCGCGAGCGTTGAAGCTCGATCATTGTCTGGGCGATTTTTCGCCAGGCAAGGAAGCGGATTTCATTGTGCTCGATCCCGCCGCCACGCCTCTTCTAGCGCGCCGCGCGGCGGCCTGCACGAGCCTGCATGATTTGCTGTTCGCCTTGATAATTTTGGGTGACGATCGCGCCGTAAAAGAAACGTGGGTCAATGGAACGCTGGCTCACACGCGCGACGGCGCCGTACAGACAAAAACCGGAAACGCCGCATGGAAAACATTGACGATCTGAGCGCCTTCGTGCGCGCCTTGCCGAAGGCCGAATTGCATCTGCACCTCGAAGGCAGCCTTGAGCCGGAAATGATGTTTGCGCTGGCCAAGCGCAACAAGGTCTCCATTCCGTTCGCGGATGTGGAGGCCGTGCGCGCCGCTTATGATTTTTCGAACCTGCAGGACTTCCTGGACATCTATTTCCAGGGCTCGAACGTGCTGCTGCATGAGCAGGATTTCCATGACCTGACGCACGCATATCTGCGGCGGGTGAATCAGGACGGCGTGCGGCATGTGGAGGTGTTCTTCGATCCGCAGGGGCACACCGATCGCGGCGTTCCGTTTGAGGTCGTGATTGGGGGCATCGACCGCGCCTTGCGCGACGCCAACGCTGAGTTTGGAATCAGCTCCAAACTGATCCTCTGTTTCCTGCGGCACCTTGACGAGGTTTCGGCGTTCAACACGCTGAAGCAGGCGGAGCCTTATCTCGATCGCATCGCGGGCGTCGGGCTCGACTCATCCGAAGTCGGATTCCCGCCGTCGAATTTCGCACGCGTGTTCGCCAGGGCTGATGAAATGGGGTTGCGCAAAGTCGCGCATGCCGGCGAGGAGGGACCGCCGTCTTACGTCTATGAGGCGCTGGACGTCCTGAAGATCGAGCGCATTGACCACGGTAATCGCGCCCTGGAAGACGAAGCTCTGA
Source organism: uncultured Caulobacteraceae bacterium (assembly GCA_964395875.1). Lineage (GTDB taxonomy): Bacteria > Pseudomonadota > Alphaproteobacteria > Caulobacterales > Aquidulcibacteraceae > JBEVJO01. The sequence goes on from CAYNCS010000031.1 coordinate 14,157, forward strand.
TCCGGCGTCTCGCGCTGAGCCAGATGGCGCTAACCGTCTGCCCGCTCTCCAATCTGAAGCTCTGCGTCGTGCCGGACCTGAAACAGCATCCCTTGAAGCGCATGCTGGATTTGGGACTGCGCGCGACGGTGAATTCCGACGACCCGGCCTATTTCGGCGGTTACGTGCTCGACAATTACGTACAGGTCGCGCAGGCGCTGGACCTGTCGCGTCAGGACCTGATCACGCTGGCGCGCAACTCGTTTCTGGGGTCGTTTCTCAGCGCGGAAGCGCAAGCGCCGCATCTTGCAACGCTTGGCGCCATTACCGCTGGTCTGAGTTATTAGAAGCGCTTGGCGCCCAGGCGGCCGGATTCCCAGGCGCAACCCCCTTTAGCGCGCGGCGTTCTTGATGAAGTCCTCGACGTAATCCTTGTCGTCGGCATCCGGCTGACCGGAGAACCAACCCCCGCGCACATGCCGGCGGATGGCGGTGTCGACGGTCGCGCGCGCCGCCGAATGCCAGAGATAGGCGTCATGGAAGAGCAAATCGCCGCGCTCGCAATAGACCGGGATTTCGCCGCGCACGCGCTCAAAACCCAGCGGCATTTCGTAAGGCGGCGGCGTGTCGGTATAGCCGCCGGTCGCCTTTGAGCTTTCTGGAACCGCGACTCCATTGGCGTTTTTGAACGGCGCAGGGGTCGCCCACATGTGACTGCCGGGCACAACGCGCAGGAATCCGTTTTCCGGGCTCGTCGCATCGATATGGAACGTGAAGGCGACGGATGGCCAACGGTCCAGATGCGGGCCGGCTTGCCAATCGCTATGCCAACCGATGCGGGCATAGCCGCTTTCGCGGCCCGGGCGCGCGTCCTGATAGACGACGCCAAAACGCGAGTGTTCGTTCACATAAGCGCCCGGCGGCAGAATGCGGTCGACCAGCGCCTTGGCGGCGGGGTGATAGATGCAGGCGCGCGTCGCGGGCGCGATTTCGGTGATGTACTGGACGTAATTCGCCGTTTTGAACTGGGTCTTGCCGTCGTCGATCAGGGAGATGTTGCCGTGGCGGGCGTCCAGTTCGCCGGAGAGCACCTTTTCTCGCGCTTCGACGCATTCGGCCTCGGATTGTGCGACGATGTCTTCGTCCCACAGGCCGCGCAGGATAACGAAACCATGCTTGCGGTAATAGGCCGCCGCCGCGTCGATCTCGTGTTCGGAATAAACGCCCGTCTCAAAAGGCAGGCTGATAAAGTCCGTAAGTTTGACGGCGGAGTTCAAGGCGGCCTCTTTCTGTTTCAACGACCTGACCTTCCCCCAAATGATCCGCGATTCAAGACAGTTCAGTTCAATTGGCCGCGTCGAAGCTTCGGCGCCCGTTCCTTATCGCGCGGGCGCCAAAGGATGATGCGCCGCCCTTACAGGATGCTGAGCCCTGCCTTCTTCCAATCCGCCATGAACGCTTCCAGACCCTTGGCGGTCAGAGGATGTTCGGCCAGCTGCTTTAGGGTGGCGGGCGGCAGCGTGGCGACGTCCGCACCGGCCAGAGCTGACAGGCGCACATGGTTGGGCGTGCGGATCGAGGCCGCCAGGATTTCGGTCTTCAGATCGGGATAATTGTCGTAGATTTGGCGGATGTCGCGGATCAGCTCCATGCCGTCCAGATTGATGTCATCGAGCCGGCCGATGAACGGGGAGATGTAAGCCGCTCCGGCTTTGGCCGCCAGAAGCGCCTGATTGGCCGAGAAGCACAAGGTCACGTTGACCTTCACGCCTTTGCCGGAGAGCGCCTTTGTCGCCTTCAGGCCTTCCCAGGTCAGGGGCGCCTTGATCACCACATTGGACGCGATGGCGGTGAGCTTTTCAGCCTCGGCCAGCATGCCGTCGCAATCCAGCGCCGAAACTTCCGCAGAAACCGGGCCCGGCACGGCCTCGCAGATCTCGGCGATCAATTGCAAAAAGGGCTTGCCGGCTTTGGCGGCGAGGCTGGGATTTGTGGTGACGCCGTCGACCATGCCGGTGAGGCTGAGCTCGCGGATTGCGGCGACGTCCGCCGTATCGATGAAGAATTTCATAGCGCGTCCGAAACTGAAGAGCCAAAGGCCCCAATAGGTTCGGAAGACCGCGTTTGCGCGCCGGGGTCAAGAGGGCCCCTTGGATGGAGGCGCCCGATCCTTTGATTGCGGCGCCGAATGCTTGGGCGCCGAGGCAGGAAGGTCCTCTCGACCCTTTGCTTCTGGTGCGCAATGCCCCAAGCTGAGGAGGGGCGAATGCCATTTTGTGCGGGAGCGGGCGTGACCATAGATCATTGGCGGGGATTGCTGGGGGTATTCGTCATCCTGGCCATTGCGTGGGGACTTTCGGAAAACAGGAAGGTCGTGCCCTGGCGCCTTGTCGGCGCGGCGATGCTGCTGCAGGTCGCGCTCTTGGGCGCCGTCACGTTCGTGCCCGGCGCGCATCAGTGGCTGTCAGGCGTGGATCACGCTTTGGACGCGCTGCAGGCCGCCACCTATGAAGGCCTGCGCTTCACGTTCGGCTATCTGGCGGGCGGGCCGCAGCCCTTCGCCGTTACGGAGTCCAAGAACCTCTTGATCCTGGCGATCCAGGTTCTGCCCTTGATGATCGTGATCTCGGCGCTGTCGGCGGTGCTCTGGCGCTGGCGCGTGCTGGAATATTTGTGCAAGGCTTTCGGCGCGCTGTTCGAGCGTACGCTGGGCATCGGCGGGCCGGTGGGGCTGGCCACCGCGGCGAACATTTTCCTTGGGATGATCGAATCCCCGCTGACCATTCGTCCGCATCTGCCTTCGCTCACGCGCTCGGAAATGTTCATTGTGATGACGACCGGCATGGCGACGGTCGCTGGCACCGTGATGGCGATTTACGCGGTGTTGTTGCGCCCGACTTTGCCGGATGCGGCGTTGCACATTCTGGTCGCCTCCTTCATGTCGGCGCCGGGTTCGGTGCTGATCGCGCGGCTGATGGTGCCGGAAACGCCCGGCGCGGCGCAGACGTCGGGGGAATCGGCGCGCGTGCATTACAATTCCACCATCGAAGCGTTTGCGCAGGGCGCCGATGAGGGCATGAAGGTCTTCTTGAGCGTCATCGCGATGCTGATTGCGTCGACGGCTTTGGTGGCGCTGTTGAATTCCATGCTCGGTATCTTCCCAGATTTTTTTGGCGCGCCGATCTCGATCGAGCGCCTGTGCGGCTGGGTTCTTGCGCCGCTCGCCTGGATCATGGGCGTGCCCTGGCAGGAGGCGGAAAAGGCCGGCGGTCTGATGGGCATCAAGGCGACGCTAAACGAGCTGATCGCCTATATCCGCTTGAGCGAAATTCCCGCCGGGGCCATGAGCGAACGCACGCGCTTGATCCTCACATATGCGCTCTGCGGCTTCGCCAATTTTTCCGGCGCGGCGATCATGGTGGGCGGTCTGTCGTCCGTTTGCCCCGACCGGCGGGCGGAACTCTCGGCGCTGGGCATGAAGTCGATCCTGTCCGGCATCCTGACGACGTCCATGACGGGCGCGCTCGCGGGCTCGATCTACGGCGTGTTCGGCTGAAGGGTCTTGAAGCCGGGCTAACGGAAATCGCCTGTCTTGTGATTGTGCCGCGCCCGAGCCGGCTCTAAACCTGCCGCAAACGAGCAGGGAGAATGACCGATGGTTGAAGCGCGCGGCCCCGTTGCGGGCGTTTTGCGGACGCCGGACTCCCGGTTTGAAAACCTGCCCGGCTACAATTTTGCGCCGCATTATGTGGACGTGCCCAGCGCGCTCGGGCCTTTGCGGATGCACTATCTGGACGAAGGCCCGAAGGACGCTCCGGTTGTTCTGATGCTGCACGGCAATCCGACTTGGAGCTTCCTCTATCGCCATATGATCGGCCCGGTCGCGGCGGCGGGGTATCGCGTGATTGTACCGGATATGCCCGGCTTTGGCCGCTCAGATAAGCCAGCCGACCGAAGCGCCTATTCCTACAATCGCTTCGTCGGTTGGATGCGCGCCTTTGTCGAAGCGCTGGATTTGAAGAAAATTACGCTGGTCTGCCAGGATTGGGGCGGCCCCATCGGCCTGCGCCTGGTCGGCGAAATGAAGGACCGCTTCGCCGCGGTGCTCACGACGAACACGCTGCTGCCCAATTGCGAGGAGCCGCCAAAAGGCGTGGCCGGCTGGCCTGGCCCGCAGATCGAGGCCTGGATCGAGACGTGCCGGGTGAGTTCGGACCTTCCGGTGGCGGAATTGATCGCCGGCGCCAGCGCGGAGCGCCCGGCGCCGGAAGTTCTAGCCGGCTACGAAGCGCCATTTCCCGACCCCAGCTACAAATCCGGTATGCTGCAAATCACGCTTGGCATCCCTGCGACCGCCGAAGCGGAAGGCCTGCAGGACAATCGCGCCGCCTGGAATGTCCTGGAAACGTTCGATCGTCCGTTTCTGACCGCTTTTAGCGACAAGGATCCCTCCACCATCGGTTGGGAGCCCATTTTTCAGCATCGCGTGCCGGGCGCGAAGGGCCAGAAACACGCCAAGATCCAGAATGCGGGACACTTTGTTCAAGAAGAACAAGGGTCTGAACTGGCGCGCGTGTTGATCGACTTTCTCAAGAGCGCCCGTCTGTAGGGCGTAACTCGAATAATTTAGCGAGATCAGATGTGGGTTAGTCCGCGTCAAACAGCCTCAAATTATTGCGACAGCGGTGCGGATCACCTTCAAATGAAGTAGATAAGATTGCGAAAGCGCGCTTTATTGGGTTCATGACCTCTTTGATGAATGCGGAAGAACCGGCGGTGACCCAATCCCCTCCAGCCCGGCGCGCCGGGCGGCCGCGCCGCCTGACGCTCGATCAGATACTGGACGCGGGCCTTGCAATCGGCCTCGACAACAACCTTACGATGGCGGCCGTAGCAGAGCGGCTGGGCGTCAGCGCAACTGTGCTTTACGGGTATGTGAGCGGCCGCGAGGAATTGATTCGCTTCGCTTCTGCGCGCGCGGCCCAGGACCACGACTTCCCGAACGATGAAGGCCAGTATTGGGCCGTGTACGCCGCCCAGCATGCCCGCGCGTTGTTCGACCTGATGGTTGGGCCGGGTGGCTTGGTCAACCAATACCTCTCTGGGAATATGGGACCGGAAGGCGACCTCGATCGAACGGAAACCTGGCTCGCGGCCTTGGCGCAGCGCGGCTTTCAGCCTGAAGAAGGTCTGGCCCTGTTGGACCAACTCGGGATCATCGTGCTCGGCGGCGCGAGCGTGCGCTTGAACGTCCTAGCGCTCAAAGCCAATGGCGTGAGCTACGATCTGGTCGCGCGCCGCGCTTTGGATGTGCGCGCCAAAGACGAATATCCGCTCCTGCGCGGCCAGATTGATGCATTCATCAATCGTGACCATGTCTGGCGCGTCACGCTGATGAACTATCTGGAATGCTTGGCGCGGGAGCGCGGCGAAGTCTTCCCGAAAGCCGAGATCAAGGCGATCCTGGAGAGCTGATAGGCCCTGCGGCGCGCCCTGATTTTCGTTGCGTCGCTCCAAAACTCTATATCCCCGAAAGATTTGACGGCGGGCCGCGCCTCGCGCAGGGTTCGGCCCGATGTTAAAAGCGCGACTGCATGGATCCCGGCGGCGCGCGGAAAAACGCGAGCAGGGAGACGCGCGATGTTCGATTTCAAAAACAAGAAGGTTCTGGTCACCGGCGGCGGCGTTGGCATTGGCCGCGCCACGGTCGAAGGCTTCGTCAAAGGCGGCGCGAAAGTCGCCACCATCGAGATCAATCCCGAACGCGCCGCGGCGTTGAAGGCGGCTTTGCCGGACGTGCTGGTGATCGAAGGTGACGTCACCAAGGGCCCGGACGTCGCGCGCGCGGCGAAAGAAGTCGAAGCAAAATTCGGCGGCATCGACGTGCTGGTCAACAATGTCGGCGACTTCCGGAACATCGTGAAGCCGTTCGAATACATGAGCGACGAAGAGATCGCCGATCTCTATTCTTACAACCTTCACCACGTTTTCCTGGTCACCCGCGCCTTCATTCCGCTGCTGAAGAAAAGCGGGCCGGGCGCCAGCATCACGACGGTATCGTCCGTCGAAGGCTTCCGCGGCATTCCGAACGGCTCGGTCTACGCGGCGTGCAAATCCGGCATCACCGGCTTCACCCAGACGCTGGCGCTTGAGTTGGCGCAATACGGCATCCGCGTGAACCTTATCGCGCCGGAAACCACCGAAACGCCGCAGGTGCCCGTGTCGGCGATCATGCCGCCGGAAAACAAGAAGTACCTGCCGAACTGGATTCCGCTGGCGCGCTTCGGCAAGCCGGAAGATATGGCCTCCGGCATCATGTTCCTGTCGAGCGAACACGCTTCGTGGATCACGGGAACGGCGCTGCACATCAATGGCGGCGTGCTGGCGGCCGCCGGCTGGTACAAGGACATCGGCGGCGTCTGGACGAACCTGCCGATCGTCACCGACAACGGCCTTGGCTTCAAGAAAACCGAAAACGCCTTCGACAAATCCTAAGCGCCGGACTGGCTAGTGGCCGCCGTCGACGACAATGTCGATGGCGTTCACGTGGCCGCCGCGCGGATCGGCGAGAAACGCCACGGCGTGGGCGATGTCTGCGGGCTCGCCCATCCGTCCGTTGAAGTTCTTGATCATGTCGCGCTCCACGATGGCCCGGATCTCGGCCCAGTCGTCGCTCCAGCCTTGCGCTGCGGCGATGCCGCGTAGCCAGCGCTCCGGACCGGTCGAATGCGTCAGACCCGGGCTAATGCTGTTCACGGTGATGCCGGTATGCGACAGCGTCGCGGCTAGGCTTCGCGTGAGCGTTCGGATGCCGGCTTTGGCAGCCTGGTAATCCGGGATCACGGTCATGGGCATGTCCACGGATACGCTGGAGAGATTGATGATGCGGCCCCAGCCGCGCGCCTTCATGCCAGGAACGGCGCAGCGGATCAGGCGCACCATCGAGGCGACGTTGGAATTGTAGTTCGCGACCCAGGTTTCCGGTTCCGCATCAAGCCAAGGCCCCGACCCGCCGCCGGAGGATTCTCCACCCGCATTGTTGACCAGGATGTCGATCCCACCGAGCGCCTTTTCCGCGCCGTCGAATATTTGCGCGGCGCTGTCGTCCTCCGATAATGTGCCGGACACGGAATAGACTTCCCCGCCAGTCGCGGCGACGCGTTCTTTCGCGGCTGCGAGACGATCGAGATCGCGCCCGTGCAGACACACGGCGGCGCCTTCCTGCGCCAGGCGCAAGGCGATGCCTTCCCCCAAGAGCGCGCTGGAGCCGGTGACGAGGGCGCGTTTGCCGGCGAGAGGTTTGATCATGCGGATTCCACCAAGATTTGACGCGTTCTCCTGCGCACATCTGCGTTTTCCGGGTTTCAGCGCGGGGATGCAAGCGGCTCCAGACCTCACAGGGGCCCGGCAGGGTTGTTGCCGATATTCGAATATGGATTAAGAATCGGCCCAGGGAGGCGGCTTTGGAAACGATGATAGAGCGCGAAAGCGCCAAGACTTTGGTGCGCCTGGCGCGCGGACGTCAGGTAGCGGACATTGTACGACTGTCGGCGCGGCGAACGCCCAGCAAAATCGCGCTCGTCTTCGAAGGCCAGGAGGACACCTTCGCCGGCCTCGACAAAGTCATCGACAACGCGGCGAACGCCATGCGCGAACGCGGCGTGACCAAAGGCGACCGCATCGCCATCCTCAGCCACAACAATCGCGCGTTCGTGATTCTGCGCTTTGCGGCCGCGCGGCTTGGCGCAATCCTGACGCCGATCAATTTCATGCTGAACGCAGCTGAGATCGCGTACATCCTGGAACACTCCGCCGCTGTGCTTTTCATAGCCGAAGATGCGCTATGCGCCGTGGTGGATGAGGCGATCGCACAATCGCACTGGAAACCCGCCCGCCGTGTATTTGTAAAACACACCGGGGCGACGCCCCCTGTGGGATGGGAAAGCGCGGATGATTGGTTCGACCAGGATTTAGGACCATTCGAACGCGTCGACATCGACGAGGATGATCCGATCCAGCTGATGTACACCAGCGGCACGGAATCGAAACCCAAGGGCGCCCTTCTGACGTCGCGCGCGCTTTATGCGCAATACGCCACCTGCATCGCGGGCGGGGACATGCGCGCTGACGACATCAGTTTGAACGCATTGCCCCTTTATCATTGCGCACAACTCGACGCCTTTCTGACGGTGGATCTTTATGTCGGCGCCACCAGCATATTGTTGCGCGGCGCCGACCCTACGGTGATCCTGGACACGATCGAGCGCGCGCGTGTGAGCAAATTCTTCTGCCCTCCGACTGTTTGGATTGCGCTTCTACGGCATCCGGACTTCGACAAGCGCGATTTATCGTCCTTGCGAAAAGGCTATTCGGGGGCGTCATCGTTCCCGCCGCCGGTGATCGAGGAACTGGCGCGCCGCCTGCCGAACATGCGGCTGTGGAACGTCTATGGCCAGACGGAAATAGCCCCTGTCGCGACTTTCCTGCAGCCCGAAGATGCGCTGCGTAAAATCGGCTCAGTCGGCATGCCCGGACTAAACGTCGAAACCCGAGTCCTCGATGATGACGACAACGAATTGCCGCCCGGAGAGATTGGCGAAATTGCGCATCGTTCGCCGCAATGCATGGCCGGCTATTACAAGGATCCGGTCAAAACCGCGGAAGCCTTTCGCAATGGCTGGTTCCACAGCGGCGACCTCGGCTATTTCGATGAAGAAGGCTACCTCTACGTCGTCGACCGCAAGAAGGACATGATCAAAACCGGTGGCGAAAATGTCGCCAGCCGTGAGGTGGAGGAATGTGTTTTGCGGCATCCGAAGGTCGCTGAAGTCGCGGTGTTCGGCGTTCCGGATGAGAAATGGATAGAAGCGGTGACGGCGGTGGTCGTGTTGCGCACGGGCGAAAGCGCGGCAGCCGAAGAGATCATCAGCTTCAGCCGGGAGCGCTTGGCGCATTACAAAACGCCCAAGCACGTGCACTTCACGCCGGCTTTGCCCAAGAACGCCAGCGGCAAGATTTTGAAGCGTGAGCTGCGCCTGCAATACGTGAAGTAAAACGCCGAGCGGCGCATCGGAGTGCGAAACGCCGCCCTCTTTCGAGGGCGGCGCGCTGATTTAAGAGACGGTCACGCGGCTCTTGCGGGTCTTCCACAGCGAATAAAGAATGCCGCTGCTGAGGAACGAAACGATCACAACCAGCGACCATTCCGGCGGCACCTTGCCGCCCGGCAGGAATTCGCCGATGAAGATCTTCGCGCCGATAAAGATCAGCGTCGCCGATAGAGCATACTTCAGATAGGCGAAGCGATGGATGAGCGCCGCCAGCGAGAAGTAAAGCGTGCGCAGCCCTAAGATCGCGAAAATGTTCGACGTGTAGACGATGAACGGATCGGTGGTGATGGCGAAGATCGCTGGCACCGAATCCAGCGCAAAGATCAAATCAGCGAACTCGATGACGATCAGCGCCAGTAGAAGAGGCGTGGCGAAAAGCTTCAGCTTGCCGGTTTTGGGATGCGGCTGCCGCACCCAGAACTGTCCATGATGCAGCTTGTCCGTCACGCGCATATGCCGGCGCAAAAAGGCGATGGCTTTGTTGTCGGCGATATGAGGATCGTCCTCCCCGCTTTTGCGCAGCATCATGATGCCGGTCCAGACCAGGAAAGCGGCGAAGAAATAGAGAACCCAGTGGAATTGCGCGACGAGCGCCGCGCCCACGAAGATCAAGGAGGCGCGCAGGATGACGACGCCCAGAATCCCCCAGAACAGGACCCGGTGCTGGCGTTCCCGCGGGATCGCGAAATAGCCGAAAATGAGCGACATTACGAAGATATTGTCGAGCGACAGCGACCACTCGACGATAAAGCCGGTCAGATAAAGCTGGGCCGCCCTGGCGGCGCGCTCGGCGTCATTCGCGATTGCAAGATCCGGATCGAGGCCCCCGGGCGGCGCACTGTTATAATAAAGAAAATAGATGATCGCGGAGAACGAGAGTCCCAGCGTCACATAGAACGCCGACATCAAAAGCGATTCCCGTACGCCGGGCGCGTGCGCCTTGCGGTGCAGAACCCCGAGGTCCAGCGCAAGCAGCGCCATGACGATCGCCAGAAATCCGAGCCAGATGGGAACTGGCCAGCCCAGAAACACCTGAGAGAAAAAATCCATGGCGCATGCCCTTAAGAGCGCGCCTGGATCGCGCGCTGTGAACGACGCGATCCGACATCACGAAAGCATTGTCTCGCCTTCGCCAGAGGGGCCCGGATCAGAGGCTGACGTGGTGCGCTTCAAACGCATTTCAAGCCGGTCATAATAAAAAAAGTTAGCGCCAGAGATTTGGGCTTCCGGCGCTATGCGGCGTCGAGATCGGCGCGCACCATTTCTTCCACAAGGGCGTCGAACTTGGTTGTGGCGCGCCAGCCCAGGAGGCGGTGCGCCTTGGAGGCGTCGCCCAGCAGATTGTGCACCTCGGACGGGCGGAAATAGCGGGGATCGATCTCAATGAGCACCTGCCCGGAGCGGGCGCAGCGGCCGACTTCCGCAAGGCCCTGGCCGTCCCAGACGATTGGACGCCCGGCGCAGGCGAACGCCTTTTCCGCCAATTCCCGCACCGAGTGCTGTTCGCCGGTGGCGAGCACGTAATCGTCGCCATGTGGCTGTTGCAGCATGCGCCACATGCCTTCGACGAAATCCCGCGCGTGTCCCCAATCCCGGCGGGCGTCGAGATTGCCAAGATAGAGAATGGATTGCTTGCCTTTCACGATGGCGGCGGCGGCGCGCGTGATCTTGCGCGTGACGAACGTTTCGCCGCGAAGCGGACTTTCGTGATTGAACAGGATGCCGTTGGAGGCGTGCACGCCATAAGTGTCGCGATAAAGCTTGGTCGTCCAATATGCGTAGAGTTTGGCGATGGCGTAGGGCGAGCAGGGGATGAACGCCGAATCTTCGTTTTGCGGCGTCTGGGTGTTGCCGCCATAGAGTTCGGATGTGGAGGCTTGATAGAAACGCACATCCTTCAGCCTGCCGAGAAGTCGCACGGCTTCCAGAATCCGCAGGGCCCCCAGGGCGTTGACGTTGGACGTGTAGTCGGCGGCCTCGAAGCTCACCAGAACGTGGCTTTGCCCCGCCAGATTATAGATCTCCGTGGGCCTTGTGCGCGCGATGATGTCCACGATCCCGCCGGCGTCGGTGACGTCGCCGTAATGCAGGAAGAAGCGCGCGCCCTTGTCGTGCCAGTCGGTGTAGATGTCGTCGACGCGGCCGGTGTTGAACGAAGAAGACCGGCGCTTGATGCCGTGGACGACATAGCCT
>CAYNCS010000032.1:0-4756 GCA_964395875.1 uncultured Caulobacteraceae bacterium
GCGACCGGCTGCGCCGGGGCGATCTCACGCCGCAGGAATTCGGCGAAGTGAAACAGGCCGCGATGGACATCAATTCCATCCCGCTGCACATCGACGACACGGGCGGCATCTCCATCGGTCAGCTGACCTCTACGGCGCGGCGTCTGCAGCGCTCAGAAGGCCTCGATCTGATCGTCGTGGACTATTTGCAGCTGGTGACGGCCTCCAACCGCCGCAGCGACGGCCGGGTGCAGGAAGTGTCCGAAATCACGCAGGGCCTGAAGGCCCTCGCCAAGGAATTGCACGTTCCGGTGATCGCGCTGTCCCAGCTTTCGCGTCAGGTCGAAAACCGCGAAGACAAGCGCCCGCAACTGTCGGACCTTCGGGAATCGGGCTCGATCGAGCAGGACGCGGACGTCGTCATGTTCGTCTATCGGGAAGCCTATTACGTCGAACGGGCCGAGCCCGAAGCCGGCACCGACAAGCATTTCGAGTGGCAGGAAAAGATGAACCGCATCCGCCACCGCTCCGAAGTGATCATCGGCAAGAACCGTCACGGTCCGGTGCGGACCGCGACGCTCGGATTCCACCCGGAACTCACGAAGTTCTACAACCTTGAGCGTGAAGGCAAATACGAGATCACGCACTAGGATCGCGGCCGGGAACCCATCCAGCCGGTCCGGGCCTTTGGCCTTCGCCAGCGCGCGCGGGCTCCTTCCTTTGATGTGTGGGCCTTAGGACACGCCCTGCTGAGGCCCGGACGCCAGGTCCACGCCTTTGCAGTGCGTTTTCTTGCGCCCGACCGAGCCCCAAGGCTATTGAACGGGTTGATTTTGGGTCCAGGGGCCGCGTGAAGCGTTCCCGGGGATGTGTCCGCCCGGGAATCCCGGCAAGGGTTGTCTGCTTTGAGTGAACAGGACGTCATGAGCGTACGCCGCAACCCGCTCGCCAGAATTGGCGCGGCCGCCTTAGGCTTTTTCCGGGAGATCGGCCGGGTCGGCGTCTTCGCCGTGACGGGCCTTCTGTCGTGTTTCACGCCCCGCATTTATTTCGGCCAGATCGTCCGCCAATTGTGGCGCATCGGCTTTCTGTCGCTGCCTGTCGTCGGCCTGACGGCGGTGTTCATTGGCGCGGCTCTGGCGCTTAACATCTATGTCGGCGGCTCACGCTTCAACGCAGAGAGCTTCGTGCCGACGATCGTGGTGCTGGGCATCACGCGTGAACTGGGGCCGGTGCTCGCGGGCCTGATGCTGGCGGGCCGCGTTTCCGCCGGCATCGCCGCCGAGATCGGCACGATGCGCGTGACCGAACAGATCGACGCGCTGTCGACGCTCTCGACCAATCCCTATCGTTTCCTCGTGGCGCCGCGCGTCACCGCCGCCACGCTGGCGATGCCGCTGCTGGTGATCGTCGCCGACATTATCGGCGTGATGGGCGGCTATCTGGTGTCGGTCACCAGCCTGGGCTTCAACGGCGCGATCTATATCCGCAAGACCCTGGATTTCATGACGAACGACGACATCCTCATCGGCCTGACCAAGGCCGCGGTGTTCGGCTTCATCATCTCGACAATGGGCTGTTATTTCGGGTTCGGCTCCAAAGGCGGCGCCGGCGGCGTCGGGCGCGCCGCGACCTATGCGGTCGTGGCGGCGGCGGTGCTGATCCTCGCCTCGAATTACATGCTCACAACCTTGTTCGTGAAGTGACCATGACGCCTCCCAAACTCCAATTGGTCGACATTCACAAAGCCTTCGGACCGAAGAAGGTTCTGCGCGGACTCAATCTCGACGTGGCGCCGGGCAAATCCCTGGTCGTGATCGGCGGCTCCGGCACCGGAAAATCCGTCGCCATCAAATGCGCCATCGGCCTGATCCATCCGGACAAAGGCAAGGTCTTGGTGGACGGCGAAGACGTGACGCACGCGCACGGCAAGAAGCGCGAAGCGGTCCTGCGCAAGTTCGGCATGCTGTTCCAGGGCGCGGCGCTGTTCGACTCGCTGACCATCTGGGAAAACGTCGCCTTCCGGCTTCTCTATCGCGACGGCGTGAAACGCAAGGAAGCCAAGGAACGCGCCATCGAAACGCTTGGCAAAGTACGCCTGAAGCCGGACGTCGCGGATTTGAGCCCGGCGGAGCTGTCCGGCGGCATGCAGAAGCGCGTCGGTCTCGCACGCGCCATCATCGCCAAGCCCGATCTGATCTTCTTCGACGAGCCGACAACCGGTCTCGATCCCATTACCGCCGACGCGATCAACGATCTGATCCGCGAGATGGTGACGGAACTTGGCTGCGCCGCGATCTCCATCACGCACGACATGGCGAGCGCAAAAAAGATCGCCGACGAAATCGCCATGATCCTGAATGGCGAGATCATCTATCGCGGACCGGCCGCCACCATTTTCGATTCCGGCGATCCGCGCGTGGATCAGTTCGTGCACGGCCGCGCCGACGGCCCCATCACCGCGCACGTCTGATGGCGAAGGCCGACATCGCGTATGTCTGTCAGTCTTGCGGCGCCGCCTACGCCAAGTGGGCGGGCAAGTGCGAGGCGTGCGGCGCCTGGAATACCCTGGTCGAGGAAACCGCTTCGGCGCCGCCTGGCGGCCTTACGCCCGCGCCGCGCGGCAAGGGACATGGCCTTAATTTCGAAGACCTCAGCGGCGATCCCACCCCCGCCAAACGCCTGCTCACCGGAATATCGGAACTGGACCGCGCCTTGGGCGGCGGACTGGTCCCCGCCTCCGCCATTCTGGTCGGCGGCGATCCCGGCATCGGTAAATCCACCATCCTCCTACAAGCCGCGGCGGCGCTGGGCCGCAGGGGAATCAGCGTCGCCTATGTCTCCGGCGAAGAAGCCATCGCGCAGATCCAGGACCGTGCGCGCCGCCTCGGGCTAGCCGAAGCGCCGGTGAAGCTCGCGGCCGAAACGGAATTGCGCGCCATCATCGACGGCGTGAAGCGGACAAAGCCGCAGGTGCTGATCGTCGATTCCATTCAGACCATGTGGTCCGACGCCATCGGCGCGGCGCCCGGCACCGTGGCGCAAGTGCGCGCCTGCGCCCACGACCTCGTGCGCTTCGCCAAGAAGAGCGGCTGCGCCCTGCTGCTGGTCGGCCACGTCACAAAGGACGGCCAGGTCGCGGGCCCGAAGGTCGTCGAACACCTGGTCGACGCCGTCCTCTATTTCGAAGGCGAACGCGGGCACCATTTCCGCCTGCTGCGCGCGGTGAAAAACCGCTTTGGCGGCACGGACGAGATCGGCGTGTTCGAAATGACCGAACGCGGCCTTGAGGAAGTGCCCAATCCGTCCGCTCTGTTCCTCGATTCTCGCGGCGGCCGGTCCTCCGGCGCGGCGGTTTTCGCTGGACTGGAGGGCGCCCGGCCCGTTCTGGTCGAAATTCAGGCTTTGGCCGCCCAGGCCGCCTACGGCACCCCACGCCGGGCGGTCGTGGGATGGGATTCGGCCCGCCTGGCGATGATTCTGGCTGTCCTTGAGGCGCGTTGCGGCCTTCCCTTCGGGGGGCGAGACGTATACCTAAGCGTCGCGGGTGGGTTGAGAATCTCCGAACCGGCGGCGGACCTTGCGGTTGCGGCAGCCCTGATTTCGGCGGTCTTCGACGTCCCGCTGGAAGACGACGCCGTGGCTTTCGGAGAAGTGGCGCTATCGGGCGACATCCGTCCTGCGTCCCGCGCCGGCGCCCGGTTGAAAGAAGCGGTCAAATTGGGGTTTGGGCGTGCCTATGCAAGAGACGCGAGTAAAAGCGAACTCAGCAAGGCAGAGTCAGGAATTGAAGTGATCGAAGTGCGCCGGCTGCGCGATCTGGTCGACCTGATCGCGAGAAAAGCGCGCAAGGACACTTGATCGAAGGGGGCGCTGGGCGATGGATCATTTGCCGTTCAATTACTTCGACATTGCGGTCGTCGCGATCATTGTGATCTCGGCCGCCATGTCGCTCGTGCGCGGCTTCATGCGCGAAGCGTTTTCGATCGCCGCCTTCGTCGGCGCGGCGGCCGCGACGATTATCGGTTTTCCACACGTCCGGCCGCTGGCGGAAAAGCAATTTGGCGTCGGCCTCACCGCGGATGCGGTGACGCTGGCCGGCATATTCCTGATCGTTTACGTCCTGATCGCGGTCATCGCCGGCCAGCTGACCAAGGTGATCCGTCAGGTTGAGGAAGTGAACGTCGTCGACCGCTTGCTCGGCCTTGTGTTCGGCGCTGCGCGCGGCTTACTCCTTCTGGCGCTCTTCTCGATCGTGATCGAAGCCGCCCTGCCGGCGGACAAGATGCCGCGCCTCATCACTAATGCGAAAACCTATCCATTCGTTCACGCCACGGCCCGCTGGATCCAATCCGTCGTTCCAGCCAAGAAAATCGTGGAACAGGCGAACAAACTCGATGCGCCGGACAAGGTAAACGAGGCCCTGGAGCAGCATTAATCCCGGCGCCGCACGTGCGAATACGAGTGTAATTGCGTTGTCACATACTATATATGCCGCAGCCAGATCAGCCGGGGGCGAGTCGGGCTGTCGATGCTTGGAGTCAAAGATGAGCGGTCCGTCGGAATACGCCGGTGATCCGGAGATCGAGATTGACCCCTACGAAGGACGCCTGAGGGACGAATGCGGCGTATTCGGCGTCTACGGACACCCGGAAGCCGGCGTTCTCACCGCGCTTGGTCTGCACGCTCTGCAGCATCGCGGCCAGGAAGGTTGCGGCATCGTCTCTTTCGACGGCGAGCTTTTCCATCACGAACGGCATCTGGGGCTGGTAGGCGA
>CAYNCS010000032.1:4766-25008 GCA_964395875.1 uncultured Caulobacteraceae bacterium
ACCGGCTGCCGCTCGTCAGCCTCACCGAGTCGGCCGGCGCCGATCTGCCCAAGCGTCTGCCAGGCCACGCGGCCGTCGGCCACACCCGCTATTCCACACAAGGCGGCGCCATCCTACGCAACGTGCAGCCGCTGTTCGCCGATCTGCAATTCGGCGGCCTCGCCATCGCCCATAACGGCAACCTCACCAATGCGCGCATCCTGCGCGAGGAGCTGGTGAAGGACGGCGCGATCTTCCAGTCGACCAGCGACACCGAGACGATCCTGCAGCTGATGGCTCGGTCAAAAGACGCGAAGATGATGGATCGCTTCATCTCCGCGCTGCGCCAGATCGAAGGCGCCTATGCCCTCGTCGCATTGTCCAACAAGAAGCTGATCGGCGCCCGCGATCCGCTGGGCATCCGTCCCCTGATACTGGGCGATGTGAACGGTTGTCCCGTGCTCGCATCGGAATCCTGCGCGCTCGACATTATCGGCGGCGAGTATGTCCGAGACATTGAGCCCGGCGAGATCGTCGTGTTTTCACAGGACGGCGTGGAAAGCATCAAGCCGTTCCCGCAGATGCGCGCCCGCCCCTGCATATTCGAATATGTGTATTTCGCCCGGCCTGATTCCATCGTGAACGGATTGTCGATCTATGAAGTCCGCCGCGGCATGGGGCAGATCCTGGCGCAGGAGTGCCCCATCAACGCAGACGTCGTGGTGCCGGTGCCCGATTCCGGCGTGCCCGCGGCGCTGGGATATGCGGAAGCCTCCGGCATTCCGTTCCAGCTCGGCATCATCCGAAACCACTATGTGGGCCGCACCTTCATCCAGCCGAGTCAGCAGCGCCGCACCGCCGGCGTACGGATGAAGCTCTCCGCCAATCGCAGCCAGATTACGGGCAAGCGCGTCATTCTCGTGGATGATTCCATCGTGCGTGGCACCACCTCCGCGAAGATCGTGCAGATGGTGCGCGACGCCGGCGCCAAGGAAGTGCATTTGCTCAGCGCCAGCCCGCCGATCGAGTGGCCGGACTATTACGGCATTGATACGCCCGAACGCGAACATCTGCTCGCGGCGACCCATTCGCTGAAGCAGATGGAGCAGAAGCTGGGCGTAGACAGCCTCGGCTTCCTCACCGTCGGCGGTCTGTACAAGGCGATGGGCGAGCAAAAGCGCAACGACGAGCATCCCCAATACACGGATCACTATTTTACCGGCGACTATCCGACGCGCCTTCTGGATAAGGACTCGGCCAAGGCCGACAAGGACCGCCAATTGTCCTTCCTGGTGGAGGCGTGAGCGCCCCGGCGCAACGCGTCGCCCTCGTCACCGGCGCGTCGAGAGGTCTGGGACGGGCCACTGCGGTCGCTCTGGCCGAAGCGGGCTATCACGTCGTCGCCGTCGCGCGCGCCAAAGGTGCGCTGGAAAAGCTCGACGATGAAATCCTTGCAAAGACCGGCGCGAACGCGACGCTTGTCCCCATCGATCTGAAAGACGGCCCCGCGCTGGATCGTCTCGGGGCCGCGATCTTCGAACGCTGGCGCAAGCTGGACGCCTTCTTTGCTTGTGCGGCGACCCTGGGCGGCGGACTCAGCCCCGTAGCGCATTATCCGCCGCGCACCGTTGAGGAAGTCATCGCTGTGAACCTCACGGCGAACGCGCGCCTGATCCGCTCTCTGGACCCGCTGCTACGTTCGTCCGACGCCGGCCGCGCCGTCTTCGTCACCTCCATGCGCGGCATGGAACCGAAGGCCTATTGGGGGCCGTACGCCGCAACGAAGGCCGCCCTTGAATCGCTGGTCCTGTGCTACGCGGACGAAATTCGCCCCTCGAACCTCAAGGTCAATCTGCTCGACCCGGGCAAGATGCGCACCCTCATGCGGGAGCAGGCCTATCCCGGTGAAGATCCCGAAACGCTTCCGCCGCCCGAAGCGATCGCGCCCCTGGCGGTAGAGATGCTGTCGCCGGATTATCACGAACATGGCGCTCGTGTGCGCGGCGCGGACTGGCTCGCCGCCCGCGTCTGATCCTGAATTGCGTGCGCGCAATTCAAATCGGCCGGTTTTTGTGTACCTTTTCAGGCGTGCAGCTGTGGAGCCGCGCCTATGCCCAAGCAAATCTGCCTTATCGAAGGACATCCCGACAATCGTCCGGACACCTTGTGTCGCGCTCTGGCCCACTCCTATCTCGACGGCGCCAAAGCCGGCGGCCACAAGGTCCGCAAGATCAATATCGCGACGACGGATGTACCGCTTCTGTCGTCAGCCGCGGATTTCCT
The DNA here is from genome assembly GCA_964395875.1 of uncultured Caulobacteraceae bacterium. Lineage (GTDB taxonomy): Bacteria > Pseudomonadota > Alphaproteobacteria > Caulobacterales > Aquidulcibacteraceae > JBEVJO01. The sequence continues at coordinate 7,029 of CAYNCS010000032.1, forward strand.
CACCGAACCTCCGGAGCAGATTCGCGAGGCGCAAGCGCTGGTCGCCGCCGCCGATCAGGTAACCTTCATCTACCCGCTGTGGCTCGGCTCCATGCCCGCGAAGCTGAAGGCGTTCCTGGAGCAGCTCGCGCGCAACGAATTCCTGATCAAGCAGGATCCCAAAGGCGGCTGGCCGGTGAAAAAGATGAAGGGCAAGTCTGCGCGCGTCATCGTCACCATGGGCATGCCCGCGACAGCCTATCGGATGCTGTTCGACAAATCCGGCGTGAAAAGTCTTGAACAAGGCATATTGAGCCTGTCCGGGTTCAAGCCTGTGCGCGACACGCTGATCGGCGGCGTTGGCGCGGCTGACGATAAAGAACGCGCGAAATGGATGGCGACCGTGCGCGCCCTTGGCGTGCGCGGCGCCTAGAGCCCTTCCCGATTGGATGAATCACTCCGATCGGAAAAGAAGGGCTCTTCTATGAAGAATAGACCCATTTAATCCCGATTTGCGTTTAGAAACCCAAACCGGGAATGGGTCTAGTCCTTATCGTCCGTAAAGGGATTTTTCGAATTCTGGCGCACGAAGATCCGCATGGGCACTGCGGGCAGGCCGAATGCATCGCGGATGCCGTTCAGCAAAAAGCGCTGATACGTCTCGGGCAAATACGATGCGCGTGAGCACACCAGCACGAAGGTCGGCGGCCGCGCCTTCACCTGGGTGATGTAGCGTGGCTTGACGCGACGTCCGTCGACGACCGGCGGCGGATTGCGCTCCATCGCCTCGCGCAGCCAGCGGTTCAGCTCTCCCGTCTTCACGCGCGTGTTCCAGTCGTCATAGACGTTGAACACAGCCTCCATCAGCGCATCCGTCCCACGCCCGGCGAGCGCGGACAGGCGCACCAGCGGCGCACCGCGCGTCTGCGGCAGCAGGCGATTGGCTTTGTTCTTCAGTTCCTCAAAGCGCTTCTGCGGCTCTTCGACCAAATCCCATTTGGCGAGCGCATAGACGATGGCGCGCCCTTCCCGCGCCACCAGATCGGCGATCTGCAGATCCTGTTTCTCGAAGGCCTCGCGCGCATCCATCACCAGCACGCACACCTCGGCGAACTGAATGGCGCGCAGCGTTTCCGCGACGGACAGCTTTTCCAGTTTCTCCTCGACGCGCGCTTTGCGCCGCATGCCGGCGGTGTCGGTCAGGCGGACCGGCCGGCCGCGCCAGTTCCAGTCGATGGCGATGGAATCCCGCGTGATGCCAGCCTCGGGGCCCGTGATCACGCGCTCCTCGCCCAGCATCGCATTCACGAGTGTGGACTTGCCGGCGTTCGGGCGGCCGATGATCGCAAGTTTCAGCGCATCTCGCGTTGAACTAGAGTCCTCATCGGTTCCTGGCCGTTTTTCCTGCGCCTGGCGGATCGCCTCATACAGGTCGGACATGCCCTCGCCATGCTCGGCCGAGATCGGCACCGGCTGACCCAGCCCCAGCGAATAGGCCTGCATCACGCCGTCTTCCGACGCCTTCCCCTCCGCCTTGTTCGCGAGCAGCACAACCGGCTTGTCCGCGCGCCGCAGCAAGGCGCCGAATTGCTCGTCGAGACCCGTGACGCCTTCGCGCGCATCGATCACGAACAGGACCACGTCGGCGTCAGAGACCGCGCGCTCGGTCTGCGCGCGCATGCGCGCTTCGAGGCTTTGATCGCGAACGTCTTCGAAGCCCGCCGTGTCGATCAGCAGCAGATCGATATCGCCGATGCGCCCCTGACCTTCGCGGCGGTCGCGCGTCACCCCCGGCCGGTCGTCCACCAGCGCAAGCTTCTTTCCCGCCAGTCTGTTGAACAGCGACGATTTGCCTACATTGGGTCTTCCGACGATCGCGACCTTCAGCATCAACCTACCTGAGCGCGATCAGGTCCGCTTTCTCGTTGAAGAGATAAACGGTCTGATTGGCGGCGACGGGCGGCACCGTGACGCCATCGCCGATCTTGATTGTGCGCGCCACATCGCCCGTGCCGGGGTCGACTTCGTCAACGCGGCCGCCGGACGAGGCGAGCACCAGCTTGCCCCCGACCAGAAGCGGGCCCGACCAGACGACGCGGCCTTTTTTCTTCTTGGCGTTTTCGAAGCGCTCCAGTTGCTTGACCCAGCGGATGGCGCCGGTTTCACGCTTGATGCACACGAGTTCGGAATCGACCGACACCGCATAGACGTATTCGCCGGCAACGAGCGGCGTCTGAATGCTCGCCAGCGGCCGCACCCAAACGCGCTGACCTGAGCGCTGGTCAATGGCGGCGATCATGCCCGATTGACTCACAGCGATGATCAGGCCGCCCGACACCACAGGCCGGCCGGCGATGTCGTTGATCGAGGAGAGCGAGGTCAGCTGGCCTGCGCGCGTGAGGGCGTCCGACCACAGACGATTGCCGTTGCCCGCATTCAGGCCGACAATTTCGCCGGACGGAAACGGCGCGACCACAAGGTCGCCGTCGACCGCGGCGCTGGGCGCGGCCAGAACCCGCGCCGGTTCGGCGATCGCCTGGTAGCTCCATTCCATATCGCCGGTCTTGGCGTCGAAGGCGAAGAGTTCGCTGTCATTGCTGGCGGCGTAGACCTTGCCGTTTTCGTAGGTTGGCGCGCCAGCAAAGGGCGAGTCTTCCTTCACGCGCCAGAGCTCGGATCCATTCGAGGCGTCGAGCGCCACGATGAAGCCAAAGCCGGTCGAAACGAACAGCTTGCCGTCGCCATAAGCGACGCCGCCGCCCACCGAGAATTTGTCCTTGCCCTTTTTCGGCTCCAGAGACTTTCTCCAGACCTGATGGCCGCTGTCGGCGGACAGCGCGGTGACGGTGTACTTGGCGTCGAGCGCGAAAATCTTGCCGTCCGCGATCACCGGCGGCGCGGTGACGCGCTCACGCCGGTCCCCGCCAGAACCGGCGCTGCGCTTCCAAGCGATGGACAGGGAGCCGTCGCCAGCGATCGCACCCGGCGCGTTGGTCGCCGGCCCGCCCGGTTGCGTCCAGTCGGGGCGATCCTGCGCATCCGGCAGAATGAAGGTTTCGCTGGCGGCCGCATCGTCCGGCGCCAGCTTTTGCTCGAACGTCAGGATCGAAATCCGGCCCTCTTTTTCAGCTGCTGAAGCAGGCTTTTTCTTTTCTTCCTTGTTGAACGGCCAAACCTTGTCACCGACGGACCGCGCCGTCGAGCAGCCGGTCGCAAACACCGCCGCGCAAATGGCCAAGACTGCAACACGCCGCATCAGGACTCTCCCTTCGCCGCCGCTTTGGCGTCCGGTTTCTTATCAGGCGCCGCGTCCGCCTTGGTCGGTTCGGGCGGCAGCAACGCCAGGCCCAATTGTGCACGCTGTTTTACTGCGTCCGGCGCATCCAGCATCAGAACGAGCGATTGATATTTCGCGCGGGCGTCGGCGGTCTTGCCTTCGTCCAGGGCCTTCGCCGCCAGAATTTCCTGCGCCATCGCCGCAAACGGCCCCTTGTGATCGATCACGGACTTCAACCGGCCCTGCAACTGGTCCGAGTTCTCCTTGTCCATCACGAGATAGGCGGCCTTGATCGCCGCCGCCGATTTGAGATCTTCGTCCGGCCCAGTTTTCGCCGCGTCTTCCAGCGCCTTGACCGCCCCGACAGTGTCGCCCTTGCGCAGGGAGATTTCGGCCCTGCCCTGCAGCGCCAGCGCCTTGTAGCCGGTCGGCGCGGTTTTGATCAGCGCGTCAAACTTGGCCTGCGCCGCGTCGATGTCGCCCTTTTGCAGCGTCTGCACCGCCGCGGTGTATTCGTCCGATGCCTTGGCCGCGCTGGTGCTGGTGTACCAGTTCCACGCCTCGCGGCCGGCGACGCCCAGAATGATTGCTGCGATGACTGCGTAAACGACGAACTGCCACTTTTTCCAAAGCGCGCTCAGCCGATCGTGCCGAAGCTCTTCTTCGACCTGATTGATAAACTCGTCCGAGTTGGCCACAGGGCCCTCCCCACTCGCGGCCATCCATTCGCCCAGGCTTGTTAAGGCGCTGGGCGCGCGAAAAAGCGCCGCAACAAACGTCCCCGCGAATAACCGGGGGCAGCGCACCCGTCTAGAGCAGGAAAGCGCTGATTGGAAATGTCTTTATCTGTTGTCCGGCGCCTTTGGGACCGCCTGGAGCATAAACCCCAATAAATTCAGCCCGGGCCCGCCTGCCCGCCGCAAACGGCCGGCGGCTTCAGGCTTTTTTGCGCGGCGCCAGGGTGTAGGTTTCGGCCGTTGAAGGAAACGTCCGGGCGCGCACGTCGGCGGCGTAACTGGCGGCCGCTTCGGAAATTGTTTTGCGCAGATCGGCGTAGCGGCGCACGAATTTTGGGGTCCAGTCGAACAGTCCGAGCATGTCGTCCGTCACCAGGATCTGACCGTCGCAGGCGGACGAGGCGCCAATGCCGATGGTCGGGGCGGACACCGAGGCGGTCACTTCGCGCGCCAGCTCCAGCGTCACGCCTTCCACGACGATGGCGAACGCGCCCGCCTCATCTGCCTCCCGCGCCTCGTTGAGCACGCGCAGGCGCTCATCCATGTCTCGGCCCTTGGCGCGCATCCCGCCTTCGACATGCACCGCCTGGGGCTTAAGACCAACATGGCCCATGACGGGGATGCCGCGCTCCACGAGATACGAAATGGTCGCCCCCGCGCCCTCGCAATGTTCGACCTTCACCGCCTGGGCGCCAGTCTCCTTCAAGACGCGTACGGCCGACCGATACGCCGTCTCCTTGGATTCTTCGTAGGTCCCGAACGGAAGATCGACCACCACCAGCGCGTCGGGAGCGCCCCGGCGCACCGCACAGGCGTGCATGATCATCATATCCAGGGTGACGCCGACCGTATCCGGCAAGCCATGCATCACCATGCCGACAGAATCCCCCACCAGAAGCAGGTCGCAATGCGAATTCAGAAGCGCAGCCATCGGGGCGGTATAAGCTGTGAGGCAGACGATGGGATCGCCGCCCTTGCGCGCCTTGATGCTGGGGACAGTCATGCGGCGCGCCGCGCCATCGTTCCTTGACATGGGCGTTCGTAATGCCTTTTCGGGTTGAGACCTGTTGGGGGTGGACGCGCCGGAAACCTCGAAGGGATCGCCAGATGGCGACCCTGGATTCAGCGTTCTAGAACTACGCCGGAAGTCCTGAAAATGCGTAACCGGAATAAGGCGGATTCCGCTGGCTTTTTACAAGCCCCTGGCGGGAAACGCGACCGCTGACGTTGCTCCGTATTCGGACCTTCACATGGGCTTAGCCAAGTTCCGCCTGGTAAATGTCCGGTTTAAACCCGACCAAAATCTTGCCTGCCGCCTCAAGAACAGGACGCTTGATCATGCTAGGCTGCGCCAGCATCAGCGCCTGGGCTTTGGCGGCGGTCAGGCCTTCTTTGTCGGCGTCGGGCAGCTTCTTGAACGTTGTGCCGGCCCTGTTGAGCAGGACTTCCCACCCCACGGCCTTGGTCCAGGCCTGAAGCTTTTCCTTGGTCACGCCCTCGGCCTTGTAATCGTGGAACTCATAGGCCACGCCATGCGCATCGAGCCAATCGCGCGCCTTTTTCATCGTGTCGCACGCCTTGATGCCGTAGAGGTGTGCGGTCGAGGCTTTTTTCGTCAAAACGTCTGCTCCGCTTGTCGCCGCGCGCGGATCCGCGCCGCCCAACGAAAAAGGCGCCCGGCGTGAACCGGGCGCCTTTCTGTCCGGGACGCTTTTCCCTTTATTCGGCGGCCAGCGCAAGCGGCGCAGCGTCCGGCGCGATGAACTCGCCCGGCATGGCGCCCGTGAAGTGACCGTCAAGGAAGGTCGGGAAGCCGTTCACGATCGTGGCGCGCATCGGCGCGGCGTCGCGCGTATAGCGCCAGGTCACGCCGTAATTGCCCGCCGGCACGTCGAAACGCTTATACTCCTCGCGGGCTTCGACCTCGTCCAGATTGAAGACGCAGACATCGGCGCGTTCGCCGACGGCCAGACGCCCCCGCCCGCGCAGGCCGAAATGCTCGGCGAGCTTTCCGGTCAGGACGTGCACGGCCTCTTCAATCGAGATGACGCCCGGGCGCACATATTCGGTGAATATCCGCACGTTATCGCCGGAACCGCAGAACATCTGGCCGTGCGCCGGCGCGTCGTTGACGTTGCCGACCGAGAGCGGCGCCTTGAGCAGACCGACGATCGCATCCTCATTCTTGTCGAAGGGCGCCATGTGCACGGTCGACTTGACGCCGTTATTGATGATCCATTCCGCCATGGCGTCGGATGGATGCAGCCCGAGGCTGTCGGCATATGCCTTAAGGGTGAGGTTGACCGGCCCAAATCCGTTGTCGGAATTGCGCAGATGGAGCCGGTGCGGGTTCGCCATCGGCGCGTGCGGCCACACCTTGGTGTCCCAGCTTTCGCGGGCGCGGGCGCGCCAGGCGGGATCCTTCAGAAGACGGAGCTTCTCTTCCTCCGTCTCGGCAAGCACCACTTCGTGCCATACATAATCGTTCGATTGCGCGAAAATCAAAGAACGCGTGAGCGACAGCGTATTGGTCGGCGAGACGTGGGCGTAACCGGTCCAGAAATCGTATCCTTCGGCCTGCGCGCGATCCATCAGCCCCTTCATCTGCTCGACGAGCGGGCGCTGGAATTCCAGCGTCGGCACGCCGCCGGCGACCTGCACGCGAATCTTGCGGCCTTTGCAGAGCTTCATCAGGCGCTCGATGCTTTGCGGCGCCGTCATGCGCATGAAAGTGTCGATGATGACCTGCCAGCTTGCGCCATCGTAGCGCTCCATCACGTCGAGCAGCGCGCTCACTTCCGCGTCGTCCGCCAACAGGGTCGGAATGGCGCGGTCCTGACCGTCATGATCAAGCCAATTCGTGGAAAGCCCCAGGGCGCCGGCGCGCATGCCGTCGTCCAGGAGCTCCGCCATTTCCTTGATTTCCGCCTTTGTCGCCGCACGCGTCCAGGCGTCTACGCCCATCACGGCGAGGCGAAGGGCGATGTGCCCCATATAGGCGCAGTAATTCGTCGGCAAACGGACCTTTTCCGTCAGCGACTTCTTGTATTCCGACCACTTCCGCCAATCCCAGGGCAGGTTCTTGATGAAGGGCTCTTCCGGGATGTCCTCGAAGAAAGAGAATATCTTGATCATCTCGAGCTGCGCGGCCTTGTCATCGCTGATCGGCGCAGCCGAAAACCCGCAATTGCCCATCACGATGGTCGTGATTCCGTAGCCCGGCATCGGGTCCATTTCGGGCTGCCACCACATCGTGGCGTCGTAGTGCGTATGGCTCTCGATGAAGCCGGGCGTCACGTAACATCCAGTCGCATCGATCTGGCGCTCACCCTTTTTCGGCGCAATGTCCTTGGCGATTTCCTTAATGGAATTGCCTTCGATGCGGACGTCCGCCTTGAAAGCCTTGGCGCCCGTGCCGTCGACGACCGTGCCGCCCTTGATCAGTATTCCAGCCATGCGTGTTTCCTCTCCAACCGCCAAGAGTACGGCGCTTTGCCTTTTCTATATGGCGTATAGTATGTGTGAACTTATGGCATATAGAAAAGCACCGCCACGAGACAGAACGCCGCACATCGCCGTGCGCGCCAGAATGCGGTCAGAGAAGATGGAATTCTGCGTACAAACGCGGTCAGCCGCGCAGGCCCACGCCGCCGCGCGACGAAGCGCCGCGACCACGCCAGTGGAGGCGCCTGCGATCCCGGCGATGGAAATTTCGGACGGCGAACGGCCAAGCCGTCCGCCGCTTTTCGAGGTCAGGCCGACTGCGCCGCGAAATCAATAGTGGTGATCGCGTTCTCGCCGTTCCAGGCCTTAGAGGCCGCGATGCCCTGCTGGATCATCTCGCGCTGCCCCTGCCCTTCGATGATCTCGAAAAGCATGCCCTTCTGCGCGGGGTCCTCGAAATAGCCGACGCGCACGGCGGCGTTCTGCGCAAAGAACACGCGCACCAGGCCCGCAGCCTCCATGTCCTTCGTGGCCGTGTCGAGATCGTCGACCAGCCACGCGACGTGGTGCATGCCCATCAGGGCGTTGAGGTCCGCGTCGCGATACGGCGACGCGGCGTTGTTCGTCGCCTTGATGAATTCGATCTGCGTATCGCCGCGATACCCCAGTGCGACGTCAATCGTCACGCTGGTCGGCTTGCCGCGATAGGCTCCCTCCATCAGCACGTTCTTGAACACCATCCATGGACCGACGCCGAAGCGATTGATCCAGTCGTTGACGGACCGATCCAGATCGTCCCTCAGGATGCCGCTCTGATCGATCGGCGCTTTAAGCGCTGCTACCGCCATGACAATTCTCCCCTGGCTTTCATTTCAAATCCCGGCCGCGTGCCGGCCGGCGCGGCGGCCGAAAAACGACGCCTCGCCCAGGCATGTGCCCGATGCGTATCCATTCGAGTCCTGCGCGATGTTGGAGGCGCAGGCGCCCGCGGCGTAGAGGCCGGGGATCGGCTTGCCCGATGCATCCAACGCCTCGGCGTTCGCGGAGACCTTCAGCCCGCCCAGCGTGAAGCCGGTGTACACGGCCTTGCCGAAGGAAATGTCGAACGCCGCATAGGGGCCCTCGTTCAACGGCTTCAGCCACTTCGGATATTTGTGGAACTCTGGGTCTTCGCCTTTGGCGGCGTGTTGATTGTAATCCGCCATGGTCTTTTGCAGCGAACCCGCGGGCAGGTTCAACCCGGCTTCCATATCCGCGATCGTCTCGAAGCCATCGATCAGCTGCTGATTGGTCAAGGAGGCGAAGTGCGGATAGCCGAAAATCGAGGAATCCAGGATCAGATAGACGATCCCATCCGGCTGACGCGACGCGAAGATGCTGGATCGGCTGTGATAGGAATCCTCCGCGACGAAGCGCTTGCCGTGCTTGTTGACCAGAATGCCCTTCAGCAGATTTTCCGGCGGATAGAAGGGCGACGTCAGAAACGGCTCTTCCATGTGCTCGGTAGCGGCGCCCGCCGCCATGCCGAGACGGATCGACAGGCCGTCGTCATGCGGTGAGCCCTGCACATAGGATGATTTGAGGACCGGGACGTATTTCTCGACCATGTCCGGGTTCTGGCCGAAACCGCCCGCGGCCAGGATCACGGCCTTCTTTGCACGGACAAAATAGTCCTCAGCGAAGCTCCGATATTTCACGCCGACGATACGGCCATTTTCCCGCACAAGCGCCTCCGCCTTGGCGTGGGGTATGATTTGCGCGCCGGCCGCTTATGTCTTTTCCGACAAAATATTAAGAGCCAGCGCACCACCGGCCACTTCGCCGTCGAACGCGACCTTGTGGCCGCGCGGCGCGGGCTTGGCCTTTTCACGATACGGCCAGACCTGTTCATTGCCGGTCCAGATCAGGCATTCGCGCGTCGGCTGCACGACGTTCTTGGTGGGATAGAAGCTGCGGTCGAAGGGCACGCCTTGCGATTCCAGCCAGTCGAAATGCGCCACGCTGCCTTCTGCATAAAGGCGGATCTTTTCGTGATGCGGATCGAGCGACGTAGCCTCGAGATATTTGATCATCTCTTCGACGCTGTCTTCAAAGCCCGTTGCCTTTTGCACAGCCGTGCCGCCGCCAAGGTAAAAGTGGCCCGCCGCCGCGGACGTGGAGCCCGTGCAGCCGCTGGTCCGCTCGATCAGGATCACCGACGCGCCCGCTGCACGCGCTTCCAGCGCAGCGCAGGCCCCCGCCATGCCAAAACCGACGATCACGACATCCGCTTCCGCCGACCACCGACCGGCGTCTCGTGCGTCGATAATCAAGGTTTCATTCTGACCGGCTGTTTCGCCCTCGGCATTTGCGCTCATCCCTCACCTCCCATTTTTGTGATTATGGCCGATCCTTATCGTTATGACGGATAATTATGCCATACTATTTGTCTAGTCAAATTACATGATGCATGCTGCGCGCACACTCGACGACCATATCGGGGATTGACGATGGACGCGCGGCCTACGGCGCAAAAAACGACGGCGAAGCGTGGTCGCCCCGCGGGACGCACCGCTTTCCAGGAGGAGCAGCGCCGGCAAACGCGCGCCGCCATCATGTCGGCTGCGGCGGAAGTGTTTTCCAGCGCGGCCTATGTCTACGCGACCATCGACGACATAACCCGCGCGGCGGGCATTAGTCGCGCAACGTTCTATATGCATTTCGAGTCCAAGCTGGCGCTGGCGTTCGCGATCTATGAAGACATCTCGCAGGACTGGCAGGAGCATTTCGACAAGCTCAGTGAACCAGGCCAGACCGACCCGGCTAATCTCAAACCCTGGGTCCAGCGTCTCGCAGGCATCTATGTCGATCATGGCTACGTCACGTCGCTCGTGTCGCAGCTGGAGATATTTGAACCGGCGTTTCGAGCCCGGCTGCGTCAAGACCGCTTGGGTCTGATCGATTATCTGGGCGATCGCGGCTTGGCGGGCTTTGCCAAAGCGCGCGGCGCGACCAAGGCGGCTTTGGTGCGGCGCGCCGAGGGCGCCCTGCTGTTGAGGCGCCTCGATCAGATTTGCGGCGACCTCGCTCACCCCGACGCGCTCAGCCCCGCCGAAGCGGAGATTTACACCGACATCGCCGTGAAAGAGCTGAACGAGTTCGTCAACGGCAATTGACGCTACTCGTTCGCGCCCGCGATGTGGCCCGCCGCCACATATCCCATCACCATCGCCGGTCCGATGGTGGAGCCAGGGCCGGGATAGCCCGGCCCCATCAGCGCGCCGGAGCAATTGCCGATGGCGTACAGCCCCTGAATCGGCTCTCCGCTTTCGGCGATCACGCGCGCATATTCGTCCGCCTTCAGACCGCCTTTGGTGCCGATGTCGCCCGGCGCCAGCTTGATCGCGTAGAATGGCGCCTGGTCGATCGGCGCAAGGCACGGATTGGGCTTGTTCTTGTAGTCGCCGTAATAGCGGTCATAGATGTCGCCGCCTTTATTGAACTCTAGATCCACACCTGTCTTTGCATATTCCGCCATGCGCGCGATGGTGCCGCGCAGGCCTTCCTTGTCGATTCCGGTCAGTTCGGCGAGCGTGTCGATATCGTTCGCCTTGTAATAGAGATCACCCTCCCATTCGGGCGGCAGTTTCGAATCCGGCAGGATCACCGACGGATACAGCGGGCCCGCCGGATATTGTTTACGGAAGCGCGCGTCGAACACCATCCATGCGGGGATGGCCTGGTTGCCGGCGGCGTGATCCGCGTATTGCGCCTCGCCGAATTCCAGATACGGCATGGCCTCATTGGCGAAACGCTTGCCCTTCTTGTTCACGATCACGCAGCCCGGCCCCGCGCGTGAGGTAATCACCGGATCGGCGGCGGGACTGTTCGGCATCTCCACCGACGGCGTCCACCAGGCCTTGTCCATGAATTCCGTCGCGGCGCCGATCGCGATGCCCGCCCGGATGGCGTCGCCGGTGTTGGGGGCGGAAGACGCCGTCCAGGTCGCCTTGGTGGGATTGGGCAGATAGCGCGCGCGCATTTCCTGGTTCTGCTCGAAACCGCCCGCGGCAAGGATCACGGCGCGCTTGGCGGTGAGCGTCTCTTGTTTGCCGTTGCGCTCGATGGTGACGCCCGCAACGCGCCAGTCTTCCGTTACGAGCCCGGTGAATTTGGTGTTCAACCAGAGCGGCATATCGCGATCGAGCATCGAAGTGCGCAGCGCGCCGACCATCGCCTGCCCCATCGTCATGCGCCGGTCGAGCTTGCCCTTCACGCGCGCGCCGACGTCGAAGACATATCGCATGACGATCTTCATGGCGTGCAGGAACCAGCCCGGCTTGCGCCCCATCAGGACGGCGGCGTCCGTTTGATCCATATTGATGCGGCCAAACAGGAAGCCGCCGCGGTCGGCGCCGCGCATATCCTTCACCGCATCGCCCAATTCGAAACGGTCAAAGATGTTCGGTTCCATCGTCCGCCCACCGGGCCGCGCGCCGGGAAAGTGCTGGTAGTAATCGGGATAGGCGCCAACCGCGCGGAAGCTCAGCCGTGTTTTGCCGCCGAGGTATTTCAGCATGGGCGCGCCATTGTCCATGTACGCACGCAGGCGCGCTTCCGGGACTTCTCCCTTGGTCGCGGCCATCACGTAAGCCCATGCGTCTTTGAAATTATCTTCGCGGCCGACCTTGGGCATATCCGGATTTACGGGAATCCAGATGCCGCCGCCCGAAACGGCGGACGTTCCGCCGAACTTGTCGCTTTTTTCGATGACGAGCGTTTTCAGGCCGAGATCATGCGCCCGCACCGCGGCCGTCATTGCGCCCGCACCCGAGCCCACGACGATGACATCCCACTCGCTCATGATCGTCCTTCTTGCAGCGCTCGCCGCCGATTAAATCTCAGGCGTTATTGATGACGACTTTTCCGATGTGCCCGCGCCCTGCGAAGAAGCGATACGCATCTTCGGCTTTGTCGAACGGATACACGCTGTCGATTACCGGCTGGATTTTATTCTGGGCCACAAAGCGCAGCATCGCCTCAAGGTCCTGACGATTGCCCATGCCGTTGGCGAACAGCGTCAGCACTTTGTGGTTCACGCCCATCATGTGGCGGAAGTCAATCGAGCCCATACCGCCGACAATGCCAACCATCGCGATGCGGCCGCCGACCGTCGAGGCCATTATGGATTGCGGCAACGTGTTCGGCCCGCCCACTTCGACGACAAGATCGACGCCGAGTCCGCCAGTCAGTTGCAGCACCCTGGCGCCCCAGTCGGGCGTCTCAACGTAATTGATGACTTCGTCCGCACCTAGTTCCCTCAGGCGCTCCATCTTAACCGCACTCGACGTCGTTGCGATCACCCGACAGCCCATCGCCTTGGCGAATTGCACCGCGAACAAAGAGACGCCGCCGGTGCCCTGCGTGAGGATCGTATCGCCCGGCCGCACACCGCGCCGCGTCGGCCCGCCGCTCAAACTGCTCCAGGCGCTCAGCCCGGCGCAGGGCAGACTCGCCGCCTGCTCGAAGCTGATCGAATCCGGAATCGCAACCACACCGGATTCCGGCAGGACAGCGCATTCCGACAACACGCCCTCCGCCGTGATGCCGAGCACCACACCCGCAGTCGAAGGTTCGGGCTCTCCCGCCAGCCAGTTGAGGTTCGGATTGGCGAGCACGCGATCGCCGATCTTCCAGCGCGAGACTCCCGGCCCAATTGCTTCAACGGTACCGGCGCCGTCCATCAGCGGCACGCGGCCGTCCACCGGGAACGCGCCGCTCAGGCAGACGAGGTCGACGAAATTGAGCGAATTGGCGCGCACGCGCACCTGAACCTGTCCGGGTCCGGGCGCTGGCGCGGCTTCGTCTTGCAGTCGCAAGCCGATCACAGCGCCGTAAGCGCCATCCAATTTCTTGGATGCGTCGAAGCGATACGCCTTCATGCCTTCCCCCTTTGTATGGCGCCGTTCAGCGCGCCTTTTGTGATCCGTCTAAGCGCGTTTCCCTTGATTTGGAAGAGGAACAACTAGAGCCGTCACTTACTTTCCCCGCCGCCGCTCCTTGCATTGCGGCGTCGGCGTCTCAACTCAACCAATTTGTCGTGCGCAAACCGCCCCACCTGATGAAAGGAAACGCAACGCCTAGGACTCAAGCTCCGCGGACAGCATCGCCTTCAGGCGCATCAATTGCTTGCCCGCCAGGGAGGCGCGTCCAGGTTCCAGAATGCGGTCGATCGCCAAGCCCGTCAGAACAACGTGGACAAACAGAAGCAGCTCCTGCAGCTCACTCTCGGGCTTGGCCGCAACGTCGAACGCGCGGCGCATCAAGGCGACGTGTTCCTTGGCGTGCGCCTTTGCGGTTTTGGTCCATTCCGTGCGCTGCGCCGGATCGCGGCCTTCGGCGAGCGTCACTTCAACCGCCGCCATGAAAGCGTCGCCGCAATAATGGCTCCACATCACGTCGACGAATCGATCGACCCGCGCCGCCAGCGATAATCCTTCGAACGGCTCCGCCGACATCAGGCCGATAAAGTCGGCATGCGACTTTTCCAAAATGGCGCGCAGGACGTCGTCCTTGGCCCCGAAATGGTGCTGCACCGCGCCCCAGGTCAGACCGGATTCCTTAGCGATGCGGCTCGCCGTCGCGTTCGACAGACCTTCATGCCGGATGATCTGAATCGCCGCGTCGAGAATGCGATTTCTCGAGAGACGGGATTTCTCCATCTGCCACGATTCTTCGCTCATGAACGCCGAAAGCCCCCAGCCCTTTTAACGTCTCTGCGCGCGCGGTTGCGCGCCGCTTGAAAAAGCAACGGGCGCTGGCCGAACCAGCGCCCGCTACTTTTTCAAAACGAGCGATCAGCCCCGCGCGGCTTCGAACGTCCACGTCCAGTAATCGTCCGGCGGACCATCCTGAAAATTGAACTCCTCGCGAATGTCTTCGATCTTCCAATCCAGGTAATCTTCCCAACGGATCATGAAGAGCGGCTTCTTCTGTTTCATGCCCAGCGCGTAACCGCGGGCAATGCCCTCGATATAAGCCGGCGACACCGACGGGTAGTGCAGGCCTTTACGCATCATGCCCGTGGAGGCCAGGAAATAGCCGTTGCGGTTCATCTCGGCGGCAAGGTCGAGGCAGAAGTAATTGTGGCACGCCATGCCGTTGGCGATGATCAATGCGGTCTCACCCACGGGGCTCGGGCACAGGCCCGTGACCATATGCTCGATGTCGTGGTTCTGGATGCGGCGCTTGTTGATGAAGTCGTAGTCCGTCTGCGGATCGCCAAGGAACATGAAGTCAATATCCATGCCGCTTTTCACGACGAAATCGTACATGCGCGCGCCAAGCGTGCCGGGCTCGAAGCCCTTCAGATTGTCTTCGTTGAAATTGGAGAGGAAGCGCTCATCCAGCCAGGCCTTAAACTCGGGAATGCGCTGCTTTTCCTGCTCGACCAGCGCGAACAGACGCGGCCCGTCGGTCACTTCATTGAAGGCGCGCAGCACTTCGGGGATCAGATAGGCCGGCGGCAGATCGTGGCCGTCCCGCTTCAGACCCATCTGCGCGAACATGTCGCGGAACAGCGGGTTGTTCAGATAAATCGACGTCGAGGTCAGCACGCTGCTGCGCGCCGGCTCGTTGCCGCCCATGAGGTACGCGGATTCTTTCGCGTCAGTGATCTTGGGTTTTACGTCTGGCTTGTTCATGACGGCGCTTGCTCCCTGAGGCGGCGCATCGTGGCGCGCCGCAAAATACCTTCATTTTCTATATCGTATATAGCCATCGCCGTCGTCAACTTTCGGCGGCGGCTGGCCCTCTAGGAGTGGACTCCGCCGTCCATGCGGACAATTTCGCCATTGATGTGCCGGCCGTCCTGAGAAGCCAGCATGGCGATAACGCCGGCTACGTCCTCAGGCGGGGCGTAATGCCCGTCCGGGCGGGTCAAATGGGCGAACAGGGTCATATCGGGCTCGGGCGGAAACCCACCCTGGGCCATGCCCGCGACCATCGGCGTTGCGATGCCGCCCGGCGCGACGGCGTTCACCCGCACGCCCTTGTTCATGAATTCCCACGCTAAGGTGCGCGTCATCGCCATCACCCCGCCCTTCGAGGAGGCGTAAGCCGCCATGTATGGATGGCCGAAGAATGAGGACGTCGAAGCGGCGTTCACGATATTGCCTTTGGTTTTCACCAGATGCGGCAGCGCCTCGCGGCAGCTCAAGAATACGCCCACGAGGTTGATATTGATCACCTGCATGAATTGCTCGAGCGTCGTTTCGGTGGTGTGCGTGGCGCGCAGGATGCCGGCCATGTTGACCAGAACGTCAATCCCGCCCTCGGCTGCCGCGAACTCGCCATAGACCCGCTTGAGATCGGCTTCATTACTTACGGACCCGAGCGCATAGCGCGCCTTGCCGCCCGCCCCTGCGCCCGCATTGGCGCTGGCGACGGATTCCTTCAGGCCCTCTTCGTTCAGATCGAAGCCAAGCACGGTCGCGCCCTCCGCCACCATCCGCGCCGCCGTAGCCCGTCCGATCCCGGTCGCCGCGCCGGTGATGATGACCCTTTTGCCCTCGAAACGCGCTCCATATTTCATTCGCCGTCCTCCCATGCGTATTTGTAAGTGGCGGCTTATTTGACGGCATAGAGAAAAACAAGTCTCGCGGTTTCGGGGGATCGCCGCCGGCTTGCAATTCACCCTCGCCCCGACGAGTTTGGAGCCGCTGCGCGAGACGACGGCGAAAGAACGATCGAGGGAGGAATCGATGGGCGAAGAGAATTCCAATCAAGAGCCTAACCCGGAAGCGCAGGTTTCCCGGCGCGGTGCGCTGGGCGTTGTGGGCGCAGCGGGCGCACTGACCGGCGCGGCGACGTCTGCGCAGGCAGCGTCCAAGCCCGCCCAACGCTTCAAGGATCGCGTCGCGGTGATCACCGGCGGCGCGCGCGGCATCGGCCGGGCGCATGCGGTTTCCCTTGCGAAGGAAGGCGCGCGGATCGTAGCCTGCGACATCCTCGCAGACATCGCGACGCTGGATTACCCGCTCGCGACGCAAGCCGATATGGACGAAACTGAAAAACGCGTGCGGGCCGCAGGCGGACAGTTTCTAGGGATCAAAGCGGACGTGCGCGATCCGGCGGCGGCGAACGACGTCATCGCCAAGGCGCAAGCCCGCTTCGGACGCGTGGATTTTCTCTTGGCCAACGCCGGAATCCATAGCGCGGCGCCGCTTGCGACCATGAGCGATCAGATGTTCGACGACCTGATCCGCACCAATGTGTACGGCGTTTTCAATTCGGCGCGCGCCGCAATCGGTCCCATGGTGAAGCAGGGCTATGGGCGGATCGTCATCACCTCGTCCCAGGCTGGGCGCATGGGCTATGCCGAGCACGCGCACTATTCAGCGTCGAAATGGGCGGTGATCGGCCTCGCGAAATCGCTGGCGCAGGAAGTGGCCAAACAGGGCATTACCGTGAACTGCGTCTGTCCGACCGCCGTGAACACGCCGCTTTGGAGCAATCCGGCCGCATGGAAGCGCGCGCTTCCCGGCGATCCGGCGCCAACGCTGGAAAAATTCGAAGCGCTACAGAAAAACAATCCGTTCACGCCGCAAGGCATCGCCTGGCTCGAACCGGAGGACGTAAGCAAAGCGGCGCTGTTCCTGTTGAGCGACGAAGCCGGACACATCACGGGCTCCGCGCTTGACGTTTCCGCCGGCGGCAGCGCGATGCACAGCGCCTGATCGCGACAGGCGCGCTCACCCCACTGGGCCACAGCCTCACTCGCTCACGCGGCCGGGATGACCTCAATGCGCAAAGGCGCATCACCCGCCTCGATCGCAAGCAGGCGGTCGATGTTCGGATGCGCGCCGGGGCGATTGCGCGCATCCTCTGTGGCCTCGGCGAAGATGGCCAGGCCGTGTTCGGCCGCTTTGGCGTCCAGCTCGCCAAAAGCCTGCTTGAGATACTGGTAGACCGCGAGGGAGCCCTGTTTGCCCGGCTGGTTCTCGATGCACGCGACCACAGCCCCGCAGTCGTCGATTAAGTCGATGCGTTGCACGCCTTGGATGGCTGGCAATAGCTGGAGGTTTTCCTTGAACACCGCGCCTGGTTGAATCATCGCGTCACTCCCACTCGCCCTATTCCCACTCGATCGTGCCGGGCGGTTTCGACGTCACGTCATAGACTACGCGGTTGACGCCGCGCACTTCGTTGACGATGCGCGTGGCGGTGCGGCCCAGCACGTCCCAAGGAAACTCGAAGAAGTCCGCCGTCATGCCGTCCGTAGACGTCACGGCGCGTAGCGCCAGCACCTTTTCATAAGTGCGCGCGTCGCCCATGACGCCGACCGTCTTCACCGGCAGCAGCACGGCGAAGGCCTGCCAGATACTGTCGTAGAGGCCCGCCTTGCGGATCTCGTCCAGATAGATGGCGTCGGCCTGCTGCAGGACGGCGACCTTCTCGGGCGTGATCTCGCCGGGGATTCGGATGGCCAGGCCCGGGCCCGGGAAGGGGTGGCGGCCGACAAAGGCCGGCGGCAGGCCGAGCTCAACGCCTAGCGCCCGGACCT
>CAYNCS010000032.1:25018-25364 GCA_964395875.1 uncultured Caulobacteraceae bacterium
GGTTCGACCAGCTTAAGCTTGTTGTAGTCCGGCAGGCCGCCGACATTGTGGTGGCTCTTGATCACCGCGCTGGGGCCGCCCTTGGCCGAGACGCTTTCGATCACGTCGGGATAGAGGGTGCCCTGGGCCAGGAAGCTCGCGCCCTCGATCTTGGCGCTCTCGCGGTCGAAGACGTCGATGAACAGCTTGCCGATGGTCTTGCGCTTGGTCTCGGGATCCGAGACGCCCTTGAGCGCGCCCAGGAATTCCTCACCGGCGTCAACGTGCACCAGCGGGATGTTGTAGTGGTCGCGGAACATGCTCACGACCTGCTCGCCCTCGTTCTGACGCAGGAGGCCCGTGTCGA
>CAYNCS010000033.1:0-248 GCA_964395875.1 uncultured Caulobacteraceae bacterium
ATCCACCAGGGCGCCTCGGGGATGTTCGTGCGCTCCAGCATCGCCTCTTTCGCTTTGGTGTATTCTTCCCAGCGGCGGCGGGATTCCACATCCATCGGCGACAGCTTCCATTGCTTCATCGGGTCGTGGATCCGCATCTGGAAGCGGAATTGCTGTTCCTCGTCGGTGATCGAAAACCAGTATTTGATCAGGATGATGCCTGAGCGCACCAGCATGCGTTCGAATTCCGGCGCCGAGCGATAGAATTC
>CAYNCS010000033.1:258-25224 GCA_964395875.1 uncultured Caulobacteraceae bacterium
ACGCCGGCGCGATTGTACCAGGAGCGGTCGAACAGCACGATCTCGCCGCCGGCGGGCAGGTGCGCCACATAGCGCTGGAAATACCATTGCGTGCGTTCGCGCTCGTTCGGCGCGGGGAGCGCTGCGACGCGGCAGATACGCGGATTGAGGTGTTGGGTGATGCGCTTGATGGCGCCGCCCTTGCCGGCGGAATCGCGGCCCTCGAACAGGACCACGACGCGCAGCTTTTGCGCCTGCACCCAGTCCTGCAGCTTCACCAATTCGCGCTGCAGGCGGAACAATTCCTTGAAATAGACCCGGCGGTCCATCTGTTCGCGCTGCGGGTGCTCGGCCATGTCGTCGAGCAGGGCGTCCAGGCGCTCGTCGTCCAGCTCCAGCTCCAGTTCTTCGTCGAAGCTGTCGGCGATGTCGAGGCGCACGCGTTCGCGGATGTCCATGGCGCGGGCGCTGTCCGCGGCCTTTGGTGCGGGTTTCGCGCTTCCATTGCTCTTCGCTGCGGCGCCATTGGCGGCGGGCTTTTTTGCAGTGGCGGATGCGGTTTTCTTCACGGCCATAAGAGTTTCCCCGGCGGCGATGCTGCGCGCACGGTGATGCGTCCTGCGCATGACAGTTTGATGAAACCGCGCCGGGCGTGGGAGTTAAATCGCAAAATGGCCTTGGCGCGGGGGACGCCGCGCCTAAAGCGTAAAGCCCTTGATCGCGTGCTTGTTCAGGATGGCCTCGTATTCCGGCGGTGCAGCGTAAGCCTTTCGCGCCTGCATGTCGAAATGCGCCATCACAATCTCGTTCTCGACCCAGCAATCGCCGCTCACCGGATCGACGTTCCAGACGCGAAAGCGCATGGTCTTGCCCTTGGCTTCGACGACGGCCGAATGCAGCTGCAGCTGATTGCCCGCGCGCGGCCACTTGCGGAACACGATGCGCATCTCCAGCGCGGCGCCGGAAGAGGTCGGCGGCAGCCCCTTGGCGGCGAGGATCGGCGCGGCTTCGGGCGTGTACTGGCACAACAGACCGCCGAAGGAATCCGACTGCCGCCCGATGGCGATTTCCGGCAGCATGCGTCCAAATGCGTCCGTTTCGGCGGGCGTGAGCATGGACAGACCGGCGACGGGCACGCCCAGGTCCAGAGCGCGGGCGAGGCTGCCGTTGTCAGCGGGCAAGGACAGATCGATCGAACGCGACCGGCCATGGTCTGGAATGCCGGCGATGCGCAGGCGCTCCAGCGGCGCGCGCGATTTCTGCGGCCAGGGAAACAGTTTCCCGGTCTTCGCTTCGACGTGATCGAGAATGATGCGGTAGGTCGCGTTCAGCTCGCCGTTAAACGGATTGCGGAGTTCCTGATACAGCGTCACGGAATCGTCGGTGAATTCCAGAACCCCGCCGCGCATCTCGGCGGAGGAGCCGCCGCGCAGCTCCTTGTGAAAGCGCAAATGCACTTCGCGCGGCAGCAGCGTGCTGGCCGCCTCGCGCTGAAAAGCGCTGGTCAGATTGATCGCCGAAGCGAACGGCGCCCAGCCATGATACGCGCGGTTCAGATAGAACATCGCGTTCAGGTGGCCGATGTGATCGCACTCCCATTGATTGACGAAGCCGAGAAACATCTGCAGCGGCAAGGCTGGCGCGGCGGGAGCGGAGTTTTGAGCGTCGTCGGCCATGATACTTTCAGTTCGAATGGATGCAGTCGCGGCAGAGGCCGTGCGTCTCCAGCACGCTGCGCGTCACGTGAAACCCGGTGAGCGCGGCTTTGTCGGAGATCGCGTGAAAGGTTTCGTGCGCATCCAATTCTTCGGTCGCGCCGCAGGCATCGCAAATCAGAAACGCCGCCTGCCGGCCGCAGCCATGCATGTTGCAAGCGACGAAGGCGTTCAGGCTTTCGATCTTGTGCGCCAGGCCGACCTTCATGAGAAATTCCAGCGCCCGATAGATGGTCGGCGGCTTGGCTGCGCCGCTATCGTCGCCGAGCTGGGCCAATAGGTCATAGGCCTTGGCGGGGCCGGGGGCGTCCAGCAGCAATTCCAGCACGCGCCGGCGCAGCGGAGTCAGGCTTTCGCCCGCTTTGGCGCACAGCGCCTCCGCTTCGGTCATGCAGAGCTGATGGTCGTGCGCATGCATCGGGAATTCGACTCCTCCCGTAATGTCGCAATCCCGGGGCGGAAATGGAAGGGCGCACGAACCGGCGCGAGTCTTAAGACCGGATCAAAGCCGGGTGCGGGCGGCTTTGGCGGTGTCCATGTCGGCGGCGAAGCGCAATTCGCGGATCGGCCGGACCGTCTGGGTGGACAGATCGTAAAGCGGGTCGGCCTTGAAGGCCTTCAGATCGTCCAGGCTGTCGAATTCGGCGTAAACGACCACGTCGATCGCGTTGGCCACCTGATCGACCTTCTCGTTGAGGCCGATTTCCACCAGACGCGCATGCTTGATGCCGGTCAGGACTGACAGGCCCGCCTGAACGGTCTGGGCGGTTTCGCCGGGCTTGGCGCTGAAAAACACGATATGGCGGATCATGTTGGCTCTGATGGCGCGGCGTGCTGTATGATTCAAGTAGGGCGCTGATTTGGGGCGTCTAATCTTTCGCGGAGGAGCGGCGCATTGACCCAGGGATCGGCCTTTGACGTTCCGGTCGCCATCGTGGTCGCGCGGGCTTCCAACAATGTGATCGGGCGGGACGGCGCGCTTCCCTGGCGGCTAAAGGCCGATCTGGCGCGCTTCAAGAGCCTGACTATGGGCAAACCCTTGCTGATGGGCCGGAAAACCTGGGACAGCCTGCCCAGAAAGCCCTTGCCGGGCCGGCCCAATATCGTGCTGTCCGGCGACCGGACCTTTCTGGCCCCCGGCGCCTGGGTTTTCCCCAGCTTCGCGACAGGGCTGGCGGCGGCCCGGAGCATGGCTGCGCGGGACGGCGCCGCGGAAGTCTGCGTCATTGGCGGGCAGGGGGTCTTTGCCGAAGCCCTGACCATCGCGTCCCGGCTCTATCTGACCGAAGTCGAGGCCGCGCCCGAGGGCGACGCTTTCCTGCCGCCCATCGACGAGACGCAATGGCGCGAGGCGCGGCGGGAGGTTTTTCCCGCCGGGCGGGACGACGAGTTTCCGGCGGTTCTTCGCGTATTGGAGCGGATCTGAATATGGCCCGGCGCGTAAAGTGGGCGGCGATGGCGACTCTGTTCTTGCTTTCGCTTTCTGCTGGCGGACAAGCGGCGGAATCGCCTGATAAATCATCCGGATCGGTTTCGGCTCCGTGGGACGGCGCCTGCAAAACGGAGCGCGAAACCCTTAAAGCCCTTATCGACATCGGTCAGAAACTGCGCGCATCGCCCATTATTGATGATGACGCCATGGTGCGCATCGACGCCGCGACGACGGAAATCTTGCGAGGCATCGTCAAGAAATGTGGATGGCCCACGGAGCAAGCCGCGGGTGGTGAGGCGGCTAAAGGCGCTTTTCTTGTGTTGCAGCATTCGCCAGATGAAGCGTGGCAGAAGGAAATGCTTGAGACGCTGAGGCCGCTGGCCGAAGCGTCAAGAATGAGCCGGAAGGATTTCGCCTACCTGGCGGACCGCGTCGCGATCCGCGCGGGTGAACCGCAGACTTGGGGAACACAGTTTCACTGTGAGGCCGGCGTCGCGGAATTCTTTCCTTTGAAGCGTCCGAAGGAACTCGACGCTCTGAGAAGAGACTACGGCCTTGGCTCTTTTGCGGATTACAAGATATTGGCCGAAGGCACCTGCAAGGGGGGCGGATTATGAAGGCTCGATGGCTTGTTGCATTGTTTGCAGCGTTCATCGCCGCGCCGGCGCTCGCTCTGATGCCGCCGCAGACCTATCTGACGGCCCGCGCCGAGGCGCCGCGGCATGTCCAGATTCGCATCGTTTCGGTGACGGGACCGGAGAACGGCGCGATGGCCTGCACCGTCACCGGCCATGTGGTTCGGAGCTTTCGCGGCGACGTGAAGCCGGGCCGCGTTCTGACGCTGAAGGTCGATTGCAACCCGCCAGGCGGCGGCTTCGCGGGGCCGCAGATTTTCGTGGGGGAAAGCACCTTGCGCAAAGCGCGCTTCGCCGAAGTGTTCCTGACCGGGGACGAACCACCGGAAGTGATGCGCTGGCAGTTCCATATCATCAAAAAGGCGAGCAAAACCCCGCGCTGCAACGCTCAGGAATGGGCTTGTCATTGACCCCTTGCGCCGCGCGGGCGATGTCCGTGAAAGGAGCATCGCGGGCGCGTCAGGATTAAGCCGGCGGCGGGGCAGACTATGGATTTCGAAATCGTCGCCGAAGGATTGCATTATCCGGATGGGCCTATCGTGCTGCCTGACGGCGCGCTGCTGGTCGCCGAAACCGCGCGCGGCGCCATCACGCGCGTCTGGAGCGGAAAAAGCGAAATCGTCGCCGATCTGGGCGGCGGTCCGGTCGGGACCGCTTTGGGCAAAGACGGTGCGCTCTATGTCTGCAACAATTCCGGCTCCGAATGGGAGGAGCGCCACGGCCGCATCGTGCCCGTCGGCGTGTCGCAGGATTATGCGGGTGGGCGAATCGAGCGGGTGAACCTGTCCACCGGCAAATCCGAGATCATCTTCGATCATTGCGGCGATCACGCTTTGCGCGCGCCGAAAGACATCGTGTTCGACCGGCGCGGCGGGTTCTGGTTCACCGATGCCGGCCGGACCTATGCGCGGCTGCGCGATCATGGCGGGCTTTATTACGCCGCGGACGGAAAGGTGACGGAGGCCGCGTATCCTCTGCTGACGCCGTGCGGAATTGGCCTCACGGCGGATGAGAACGTCGTCTACGTCTCGGACACCCTGCCGGGCCGGCTTTGGGCCTTCGACCTGGCCTCGCCGGGGGCGCTACGGCCGGCGGCGCCGGACGCCGATTTTCCCGGACGCCTGATCTGCACCTTGCCCGGCTATCAGCCGCTGGATTCCCTGGCGCTGGATTCCCAGGGGCGCGTATGCGTGGCGACCGGCGGCCATGGCGGCATCACCATGTTCACGCCGGACGGGATGCACACGCATTTTCCGTTTCCGGATTTGCACGTCTCGAACATCTGCTTTGGCGGGGCGGATATGCGCGACGCCTACATCACGCTCGCCAGCGTCGGCAAAGTGATCAAGGCGCGTTGGCCCGTCTCCGGCATGAAGTTGAATTACGGTCTGTATTGAGGGCTTAAGCTTCCTGGGTGCGCCGCGGCTTGACGCCCGGCAAGGGTGCGCGTAGCCTCTTGACGAGTGTCAAGCAGGGCCGAGCCGCAATGTCGAACAACGCCGTTCAGAGCGCGCTCCTCGAAACGGGGGAAGTGCAGGCCACAGACGCCGGAATGCCCGCCGCCATCCTGGAGGCGGCGCTCGAGGCGTTCGCCGAACGCGGCTATGACGGCATGTCGGTGCGGGAACTCAATCGCCGGCTGGGCGCCAGCCACAATCTGGTCCACCACTATTTCGGCTCGAAGGATGCGCTCTGGCGCGCTGCGATCGATTACGGCATGAACCGTGCGTCCGGCATTTTCCTGCGCGAGCGCTGGCCGGATGTTGAAGAGCCGGTCGAGGTCCTGCGCCAGGCCATCCGTCATTTCATCGAGACGACGTCGAAGTCTCCATCGATGCAGCGCATCCTGGAGCACGAGGCGGCGATCGGCGGCGAACGGCTGAATTACATGGCGGACCGCTATATCGTCCCGCAGCTGGCGACGAACGACTTCTTTCGCAGCATCGCCAATTACAATGAGCGCGGCCTGCACGAGCCGACTTTGGTGATCATGCTGGCGAGCGGCGCGGCGTCCATTTTCACGCAAGCCGCGCTCGCCAGAAAAATCGGCGTCGCAGATCCGTTCTCGAAAGAAACGATCGAACGGCACATCGAAACGTTCACGCATATGTTTTTTTACGGCCTTGTGGGCGTGCCGCCCGATAAGGCCGCCAAACGGCGAAAGCCAAAAGCACCGGCGGCGAAACGCCGGCAAAAGCCGGAATAGGCGAACCGAAAAAGGACAAACCGGGAGGAGTGAATATGAGTGCGGATGATGGAAAGCCCGTCGGCGATTTCGGCCTG
Organism: uncultured Caulobacteraceae bacterium; assembly: GCA_964395875.1. Taxonomy (GTDB): domain Bacteria; phylum Pseudomonadota; class Alphaproteobacteria; order Caulobacterales; family Aquidulcibacteraceae; genus JBEVJO01. The sequence continues at coordinate 6,303 of CAYNCS010000033.1, forward strand.
GACGGAGAAATCCTGGAGCGTATGGCGCCCAAGCGTTTTGAACAGGGCGCCATTCAGGGTACGGATCGCGCGATGCTGACCGGCCTTGCGGAGCGCCTGCTGAAGCTGGCGCCGACCGAAATGCCGGACCTGGCGGACGGCGTCATGGAAATCGACGCCAGTCAGTTTCTCGACCCGGAAGTCTTCGCGCACGAAAAGCGCGCGATCTTCGACAAGGTGCCCATCGTCGCCGGCTTCTCGTGCGACGTCGCCAAGCCGGGCGATTATATGAAGGTCGAGGGGCTCGACACCCCGATTTTCGTCACGCGCAACAAGGCGGGCGTGGTGAAGGCGTTCATCAACACCTGCCGCCACCGCGGCGCGGCGCTGGTCTATGACGATCGCGGCGAGGGGCGTCACAACTTCACCTGCCCGTATCACGGCTGGACCTATGATGGGGACGGCAAGCTGTTCGGCGTGCCGTGCCAGGAAGCGTTCGACGGCATGGACAAGGCCAAGTACGGCCTGATCGAAGTGCCCTCGCGCGAATATGCCGGCCTGATCTTCGTGTCGCCGCGGGCTGAGGTTCCGCTCAATCTCGAAGAGCATCTGGGCCCGGACCTGATGGAGCAGCTGACGCACTGGAGCTATGACAAGTGCTACGCCTCGGCCTCCGCGCCGGTGGATATGGCGGGCAACTGGAAGCTCGCCTACGACACGTTCCTGGAATCGTATCACTTCGGCGCCGCACACAAGAACAATCTGGCGAACTACTTCCTGTGCAACGTCAACACGGTCGACAAATACGGCCCGCATCAGCGCATCGCCGCGGCGTATCGCACGCTCCCGACGGAATACGCCAACCAGCCGGAAGCCGAGCGTCAGCCGGAAAACTACATGATCTGCTCGTACCAATTGTTTCCGGGCATCATGCTGATCTCCAGCTCGCAAGTGGTCGAAGTGTTCCGCATCGCGCCTCAAGCGCACAACCGGACCATCATCTATCATTCCTGCTACAGCCGCATGCCGCTCGACACGCCGGAGAACAAGGCGCTGTTCGAGATGATCTGGGAAAGCGCGCACAATATCGTTCAGAACGAAGATTTTCCGTACGGTGTGACGACGGCGCAGCGCGGTCTGGAATCGGGCTCGATGAAGAGCATCATCATCGGCAAGAACGAACTCGCCGTGCAGAACAATTACAACGCCATCGCCGACATGCTGGCGAAAACGAACTGACGTTTAGCGTACGTCACCCTGGCGCACTCGCCGGGGTGACGGTCAGCGTCCTGACGCCCGGCCCAGCGCCGGCAAAAATGCCAAAGCCCAAAAAAACCAATCGGGAGTGAGAAATGAGCGCGGATGATGGAGTTGAGCAAAAGAACGAAACGTTCGGCCTGAGCGGCGAGATCCTGGAGCAGATGGCGCCGCGGCGTTTCGAAGCCAGCCAGATTCAGGGCTCCGACAAGGCGCTGCTGGAAAGTCTGGCGGAACGGATCATCAAGCTGGCGCCGACGGGCCGCCCGGATTCGGCGGATTCCTATATGGAAGTCGAAGCCAGCAAATATCTCGACCCGGAAGTCTTCGCGCACGAGAAGCGCGCCATCTTCGACAAGGTTCCCATCGTCGCCGGTCTGTCGAGCGACGTGCCGAAGCCGGGCGATTACATGAAGGTCGAAGGCTTCGATACGCCGATCTTCATCACCCGGACGAAGTCCGGCAAGGTGAAGGCCTTTATCAACACCTGCCGCCACCGCGGCGCGGCGCTGGTTTACGATGCGCGCGGCGAGGGGCGTCACAATTTCACCTGCCCGTATCACGGCTGGACGTACGATTCCGAAGGCAAGCTGTTCGGCGTGCCGTGTCAGGAAGCGTTCGACGGTATGGACAAAGGCAAATACGGCCTGATCGAAGTGCCGTCGGCGGAGCATGCGGGCATCATCTTCGTCTCGCCGCGCGCCGAAGTTCCCGTCGACCTCGACAAGCATCTGGGCGCGGAATTGATGGAGCAGCTCACGCACTGGAGCCTCGACAAAACATTTGCCGCGCGCATGGAGCCTGTCGAGCTGCCGGGCAATTGGAAGCTGGTTTACGACACCTTCCTCGAGACCTATCACTTCGCCGCCGCGCACAAGAACAATCTGAACATCTATTATATCGGCAACGTAAACACGGTCGATACGTTCGGTCCGCACCAGCGCGTCGCCTTCGCGTATCGCTCGATCCTGGAAGAGTACGCCAAGCAGAAACCGGAAGAGCGTCAGCCCGCCGAAAACTATGTAATGGGCGCGTACATCCTGTTCCCGGGCATGGTGCTGATCAATTCGTCGCAAGTCGTCGAGACGTTCCGCATCGCGCCGGTCTCGCCGACCAAGACGGTGGTCTATCATTCCTGCTACAGCCGCATGCCGCTCGACACCGAAGAGAACAAGGCGCTGTTCGAGATGATCTGGCAGAGCGCGCACAACATCGTGCAGAACGAGGATTTCCCGTTCGGCGTGACGACGGCGCAGCGCGGTCTGGAATCGGGCTCGCTGAAGACCCTGGTCATCGGCGCGAACGAACTGGCCATCCAGAACAATTACAAGGCCATCGCCGACGCGTTGTCCAAAGCCAATTAGGAAGCGCCGCTGCTTCTTATAACTTCGCCGTCGCTTCCCACGGGGACGACGGCGATTGCTTTTTCAGGCGAGGCGAAGAATTCTGTTCGCCGACTCGTCTTTGTACTGCTGGGGGCAGACATGAACCCGCTCTTGAAATGGATGATGTATTCGCCGCGCGGCTGGGCGCTGGACAAGGCGTTCGTCCGCTGGACCGGCGTGTCGCCGATGAATTACATGTTCTCGAAGGAGAACGGCTATCCGGTCGCGCCCGCTTTGTATCTCGAGACGACGGGCGCCAAGACGGGTCTGCGCCGCTCGGTGGCGTTGCCCTATTTTCTGATCGATGGAAAATACCACCTTGTCGGTTCGGCTGGCGGCGCGCCCAAGGATCCGGGCTGGGCGGCGAATCTGAAAAAGAATCCCGACGCCTTCATCAAGGTGAAGCTCAAGGGCATGAACGCCAAGGTCGAGACGCTGCAGGGCGAGGCCCGCGCCAAAGCCTGGGATGAAATCGCCCAAAGGATGCCGATCTACCCGATCTACCAATCGCGCACGACCCGCGAATTGCCTGTGTTTGCGCTGACGGTGCAATGATCGGAGGGGACGCTACGCCGCCCCCCGATCCATATGCTCAGCCCACGAAGCTGATCTTCGGCGGCGCTTTCACGCCCACGCCGGTTTCGATGCCTTCGAGCGCTTTCAAAGCCAGCCCCTCGAAGAATTTGCCGGCGGGGCTGTCGGGCGCGCTCGCGGCGATGGGCTGGCCGGAATCCGAGGTGGCGCCGATATCCGTGTACAAAGGCAGCGCGCCCAAAAACGGCACGCCGGATTCCTTGGCGGTGCGCTCGGCGCCGCCTTTGCCGAAGATGTAGGTCTTGGCGCCCGTCGGGTCTTCGAACCACGCCATGTTCTCGACGATGCCCAGCACGGGCGCGGCGGTTTTCTTGAACATGGAAATGCCGCGCCGCACATCGGCCAGCGCAACTTCCTGCGGCGTGGAGACGATGATGGCGCCGGAAAGAGGAATGCGCTGAACGATCGTGAGCTGAATATCGCCGGTGCCCGGCGGCATATCCATGACGAGGACGTCCAGCGGCTTCGGCGCGCCGCTGTCGGAATCCATCCAGTCGACGTCGTTCAAAAATTGCATCAGGGCGCCGGAAACGATTGGGCCGCGCCAGACCAGCGGCTGTTCCGGATCCACCATGAAACCGATCGACATGGCGCGCACGCCATACGCCTCGGGTGGTAAGATCTTGCCGGCGCGCGTCTTTTGCGGATGGGCGTCGGAAAGGCCCATCATGCGGGGGATGGACGGCCCGTAAATGTCCGCATCCAGAAGGCCCACGCGCCGGCCCAGACGCGCCATGGCGACGGCGAGGTTCACGGCGATCGTGGATTTGCCCACGCCGCCCTTGGCGCTCGACACCGCCAGGATCGCCTTGATTCCGGCCGGCAGGGACAAGGTCCCGCTCGCTGCGGGCGGCGACGCTGCGGCCACCGCTTCGTTGGTCATGCGCATGCGCTGCGGCTTGGTGCGCGTCTCCACCGGAAGGCGAGACGGTCCGCCCCCCATTTTGCCGCCCCCATGCGCGGTGAGCACCGCCGTGATGCGCGTCACCCCCGCGACTTCGCCCACGGCGGCTTCGGCGGCCGTCCGCAGGGCTTCGCCGCGGTCCCGCTGATCGGGCGGCACCTCGACCATGAAAGCCACGCGCCCGTCTTCCTTCACCACCAGTCCGGAGGCCAGACGAGCGTCAATCAGACCTTTCCCGGAGGCCGGGTCCTTAACGCTTTGGAGAGCTTGCTCCACTGACGCGCGCAATTGCGCGACAAAATCCCGATTTGCGTCCACCAATCTTGAACCTCTTCAATGTAGACGCACATAAGGACGGAGCGCCGCCCGCTTCAAGCGCGCTTTGCCGCATAATGCAACGGGCGATTGGGAAACGGGACGTTAATGCCTTGGAATGACGAGTCTGGCGAGTCCGGCAAGGACGGCGCGGGTCGGCCTGACGCCGGGAAAGATGGCGCGGGCAAGGGCAAGACGCCGCCCAAGGGCAATCCCTGGGGCGATCGCCGCCCCAGCGCCTGGAATCGCCCCGGCGGCTCTCAAGGCCCCGGCGGAGGTCAGAACCGTCCCGAAGGCCCCGATCTGGAAGATTATTTGCGACAGTTCCGCGATCGCTGGGGCAAGGGGCTCGGCGGTGGGGCTGGCCGTCCAGGCCGCGCCGGCGACGGCGGCGGCGCGCCCAAAAACGGTTTCGCCCTGTTTGCGGCGCTCGCGGTCGTCGGCTGGTTCGCCACGGGCATCTATTTCGTCGACGCGGGCGAACAGGCGGTTGTGCTGCGCCTCGGGGCCTATGACCGCACGACCGGGCCGGGCGCCCAATTGGCGCTGCCATATCCGTTCGAAGCCGTGCGCAAGGAACGCGTGACGGAAATCCGCCGCACCGACGTCGGCGGCGATGAAGAAAATCTGATGCTGACGGCGGATGAAAACATCGTCGATCTGCATTTCGCCGTGAACTGGCGCATCACCGACATCAAGAAATATGCGTTCTCGCTGGCGGACCCCGAAGGCGCGGTGCGCATGGTCGGCGAATCCGTCATGCGCCAGACGATCGGCCGCCGGAAGCTTGAAGGCATCATCACGATCGATCGCGCGCCGATCGAACTGGAGGCCCGCGAGCGTCTGCAGCAGATTCTCGATTCCTACAACGCCGGCATCGTCGTCGCCGAAGTCAACCTTGTGAAGGCGGACCCGCCGCGCACTGTGATCGAGGCGTTCCGCTCGATCAACAACGCCCAGCAAGAAGCCGCGACCAACATCCAGCAGGCGACGCAATACGCCTACAAGGTCGTGCCGGAAGCGCGCGGCGACGCGGCGCGCTTGCTGCAGGACGCCGAAGGCTACGCCCAGCGCGTCGAAAAGGAAGCGCAGGGCGACGCCTCGCGCTTCAATGCCGTATACGAACAATATCGCAAGCAGCCGCAGGTGACGCGCCGCCGCATCTATCTGGAGACGATGGAGCGCGTGCTGGGCCGTTCGGACACGATCATTCTGGACAACAAATCCGGCGCGATGCCGTATCTGCCGCTCGATCAGTTGAAGCGGCCGAAAAACGCGACGCCCGTGCCCGCCCAAGGAGGCGCGCAATGAGCCGCAATCTCGCTCCCGTGCTCGTCATTCTCGGCATGATCGCCATCGTCGCCTTGAACGCGCTCTTCGTCGTGCGCGAGACGCAACAGGCTTTGGTCCTGCAATTCGGTCAGCCCATGCAGGTGATCAATTCCACCAAGCACGAGCCTGGCTTGAAGCTGAAGACGCCGTTCACGCAGAACGTGGTCAAATACGACAAGCGCAATCTGGCGCTCGACATCGAGCCCCGCGAAATCGTCTGCGCCGATCAGGAGCGCCTGGTAGTCGACGCCGTCGCGCGGTGGCGTATCCAGGACCCGCTGAAATTCTATCAGGCGTTTCAGACCGAAACCCAGGCGCGGGATCAATTGCCGCGCTTCACCACGGCGGCGCTGCAGCGGGTCCTGTCGTCCGTGCGATCGGATGAGATCGTGTCCGGGCAGCGCGCCGAACAGATGGCTCGTATCCGTGACGAGGTGAACGCGCAGGTGAAACCGTTTGGCGTCGTCATTCTGGACGTGCGCATTCTGAGCGCCGACCTGCCGCAAGCGAACCTCGCACGCGTGTTCGAGCGCATGGCCGCCGACCGTACGCGCGCCGCCACCGAAATCCGGGGGAATGGCGAAGCCAAGGCGCGCGAGATCCGCGCCACGGCCGATCGCGACGCCACCGTCATCAAGGCGACGGCGCAACAGGAAGCGGAAACCATTCGCGGCGCGGGCGACGCCAAGGCGGCGGAAATCTATAACCGCGCCTATGGCAAGGACCCTGAGTTCGCGTCCTTCTTCCGGACAATGCGGGCGTACGACAACACGCTGAAGGAAGGCGAGCCGATGGTGCTTTCGCCCGACAGCGACTTCTTCAAGTACTTCAAGAACGAGCGCGGCGGGCGCTAAAAGCCTCGCCGCGCTTCGCGCGTCCTATTTGCGAGTCCAGTCTTCGGGCGCGATGCGGGTCTCGCCGCGCTCGGCCCATACGCCATGCAGGCCGCCAGCCATGGGCACATAGACCGCAACGCCCTGATAGCCCTCTTGCAGATAGCCGACGCTGAGCTGGCCGCCCCAGTAAACGCCGATGCCCTCGATCTGATCGGGGCCGGGGTACCAGATGACGCGGTAGGTGGCGCCTGTGCGCTCCACCACGACTTCGCCGGTATAAGGGCGGCCGCCGTCGAACGTGTCGCCCTTGACGCTGTAGGTCCCCGCGATCGGATCGACGACCGGCGGTAAAGCGGCAGGAGCTTCGCCGGCATCGGCGCGGAGCGGCGCTAGAGCGCAAAGTCCGGCAAAAGCGGCGGCGGCGATAAAACGAAGCATACGGCAATCCTCCCAACAGACGCCGCGCTTCTAGCACGTTTGGACTCCCCGGGGAGGCGGGGAATGCCGCGCCGCTGCACAAAAGCGGTAGGGGGATGCGCCCGGCCCGCGGAGGCGGCCGCGCCGCCACGACGATACGCCCCAGATTTCTTCGCAAATCGGACGCAACCGATAAGAATGTTATTTTGGCGCGCTGGCTATTTTTCTAGGCGTCAATCGATGTTGTCGCCGACGGCCGAGGGGGCCTTTTCCAGCGGGTTGAACCGCCTCCGCGGTCTCGCGCCACTGGTTGCGGGGTTCCTTCTGCTCGCCCTCGTCGGCGTGAGCGCGCTCTGGCTGTATCGAAGTCAGCAGGCGGCGGCGGCGCAGCTGGCGCATACGCTGGAAGTTCAGGATCGGATAAACGTTCTCCAAACGGTCGCATCGGACGCCGAAACGGGACAACGCGGGTACCTGCTCACAGGCCGGAAGAATTATCTTGCGCCCTATGAGGCGGCGGTCATCCGGTTGCCGCGCCAGATTGAAACCCTGAAGCAGCTCACCGCCGACAATCCGAGACAGCAAGCGCTAATCGCGCAATTGCTGCCGGCGATCGAGGCCAAGCTTTCGGAACTCAAGACGACGATAGCTCTGCGGGAGCGCAATCAGGTCGCCGCCGCCATGCGCATCGTCGAAGGCGATTCCGGCAGACAATCCATGCGGCGGATTCGCGACACCCTTTCCCAGATGCGCGCCGAGGAAACGCTGTTACGGGAACGCCGGGCCGCGCGCGCCGCGTCGCTGGGCCGCTGGGTGCAGGCGGTTTTGTTCGTCAGCTTCGGTTTGGTCTTGCTGTTGACGATCAGCAGCATGTGGGAGGGCGTGCGGCGGATTTCCGAGTTGGAGACGGCGAACGACGACCTGACCCGCGAGCAGGCGGAACGCAGAGCCGCCGAGAATCAGCTTCTGCATTTTCACAAGATGGAGGCGGTTGGACAGCTTACGGGCGGCGTCGCCCATGACTTCAACAATATGCTGGCGGTTATTATTGGCTCGCTGGATCTGGCGCGGCGCAAACTGAATGCCGAAGAATCGCCCCAGGTCGCGGCCTATATCGACGCGGCGCGAGAAGGGGCGAAGCGCGGCGCGGAGCTCACGTCCCGCCTGTTGGCGTTTTCGCGCAAGCAGACCCTGTCGCCGCGCTTTCTGGATCTCAATCGTTCGGTTCAGACGGCGTCCGAACTGTTGCGCCGCACGTTGCCCACGTCGATCAGCATCGAGACGGTCCTGGCTGGTGGTCTCTGGCGTGTAAACGCCGACCCCGTGCAGATCGAGAACGCTATCGTCAATATGGCGATCAATGCGCGCGACGCGATGCCCAATGGCGGGCGTCTCACGATCGAAACCGGCAACGCCAATCTGGATGAAAACTACGCCCGCGCGCATTCGGAAGTGAAAGCCGGCCAATATGCGATGTTCTCGATCACCGATACGGGTTCCGGCATGGCGCCAGAAATCGTCGAGCGCGCTTTCGATCCATTTTTCACCACCAAGGAAGTCGGGCGCGGCACCGGTCTGGGGCTCAGCCAGGTCTTCGGCTTCGTCAAGCAATCCGGCGGGCACGTAAAGATCTATTCCGAACTGGGCGTCGGCACGACTATCAAGATCTATCTGCCGCGCCATTTCGGCGAGGAGACGCAATACGAATCGGCGCCGCGCCGCCAGCCCATTCGGCGCGGCGATGCCGCTGAAATCGTGCTCGTGGTGGAGGACGATCCCTCGGTTCGAGAGATGTCCGTCGTGTCATTGCGCGACCTCGGCTACACCGTCATTCCTGCCGCAGACCCCAAGGACGCCCTTGCGATCATTCAGGCCACGCCGAGCATCGCGCTGCTCTTCACCGACGTGGTGATGCCGCTTATGAGCGGGCGGGCTTTGGTGGACGCGGCGTACAAAGTGCGCCCCAACCTTAAGGTTCTCTACACCACGGGCTATACGCGCAATGCGGTCGTCCATAACGGGGTGCTGGACCCCGGCACTTTCTATCTGCCCAAACCTTTCACGCTGGATGAATTGTCGCAAAAGGTGCGGGAGGTGCTCGATCTCAAGACCTAGGCCCTTAGGCTCGCGCAATTAGCGGTTGAAGACTTCGGTGCGCGACATTATTCGCCTCTGAGTCCTTAGCTGCATGCTGGCGGAGCCCATGGCCGACCCATTCTCATCCATTCAGATCGGCCCCGTCGCGCTGCCGAACCGTTTCATCCGCTCCGGCGCCAATGAAATGATGACGAAAGGCGACATTCCCACCAAATCGCTGCTGGAATTCCATCGGCGGCTCGCGGCCGGCGGCGTCGGCATGACCACGCTGGCCTACATCGCCGTCTCCCGCGACGGGCGCACCTTCGCCGGGCAAGGCGTGATGAGCGAGGACTCGCTGCCCGATTATCGCGCCGTCGCAGAGGCGGTGCACGCGCATGGCGGCAAGATCTCCGCGCAGATCACACACGGCGGCAGCTTCGTCCAGCACAAGGAATTGTCGACGCCGCAGGCGATGTCCTCCAGCGGCGGGATCGACATGGTCGGCGTGATGCAGGGCCGCATCTTCCAGCGCCAGATGACGCGTAAGGACATGGATCAGGTGCGCGACGAATTCGTGCACGCGGCGAAACTGGCGGCGCAGGCGGGCTTCGACGGCGTGGAGCTGCATATGGGCCACGGCTATCTGCTCAACCAATTCACCTCGCCGCTCTCGAACAAGCGCCGCGACGACTATGGCGGTTCGGCTGAAAACCGCGTGCGCTTTCCGGCGGAAGTTCTGGCGGCGGTGAAGGCGGCGGTCGGAACGAAGCTTGCGATCATCGCGAAGATGAATTTGTTCGACGGCGTCAAAGGCGGCGCGACCGTGGACGATGCTGTCGTGACGGCCAAAGCGCTGGAGCGCGCTGGCGTGGACATGCTGGTCCTGTCGGGAGGGCGGAATGTGGAGGCGCCCTGGGAAATCTTTCATAGCCCGCTGCCCTTCGATGAAATGGCGGCGCTGCGAAAGGACTTTGTGGGCAAGTTGCAGATCTCGGCGCTGAAGTCGATGACTCCAAAAGACGTCAAGTTCGAGGAATTGTATTTCCTCGACGCGGCGCTGAAAGTGCGCGAGGCCGTCGGTTGCGGTCTGGGCTATGTCGGCGGCGTGCTGTCGCTGAAGGCGGCGCAGAAGGTGCTCGATCTTGGATTCGACGCGGTCGTGATCGCGCGGGCGTTGGTGCACGATCCGGAACTCGTCAATCGCTTCCGTGAGAATCCGGATCATCACTCCGCCTGCGACGCCTGCAATGCGTGCGTGGCGCGCATGTATCTGCCGGCCGGCACCTATTGCGCGCGCACCGACAACCAGATCCCCGCGGAGTTGAACCAGGTGCGCGCCAGCGCCTGATTCCGGCTGCGGTTGCGCGCGCATCGGGCCGTTGGAGAACAAGCGTGCGCGTGGCATGATGGGAGCGGCCATGAATGCGTTGCATCGACCCGCTTTGTTTCTCGATCGCGACGGCGTGCTGAACGCCGACAAGGGTTATGTCGCGCGTCCCGAGGATTTCGAGTGGATGCCCGGCGCCAAGGCCTGCATCCGTCGCTTTAACGATCTGGGCTATCTGGTTTTCGTCGTGACGAACCAGACGGGCGTCGCCTATGGCTTCTATTCCGAGGCGGACGTCGTGGCGGTGCATGATCACATGCTGCGGGAGCTGGCGGAGGCGGGCGGGCGCATCGACCGCATCTATGAATGCTGCTGGCATCCGGCTGCGACCATCGCGGCCTATCGCCAGGACTCGGAGCATCGCAAGCCCAGGCCGGGCATGCTGTTGCAGGCGATGGCGGACTATCCGATCGACAAGACCCGGTCGCTGCTGATCGGCGACAAGCAATCCGATCTCGAAGCCGCGGCCGCGGCCGGCGTGCGCGGGTTTCTGTATCGCGGCGGCGACCTCCTGGATTTCGCGCAATGGGCCGCGGCGTCGTTCTAGAGCCTTTCCCGTCCGGGCTGAATCAGCGCGAGCGGACAATAAACGCTCTGACTTGTGCGCTAAAGCCGCACGCCGCCGCTGATGATGCGCTGATATAGCGCCGCGTCGAGAGGCACGTAGGCGCCGGCGCTGGAATCGTCGAAATACAGCGGGTGCTTGATTTTGGCCGGATCGAAGCCTTGCTCGACCATGTCCGCCTTGCGGTATTTGAAAGTCCCCGTGATCTCCAGTTCCGGCATTACGCGCAGAAACACCGGACGCGCATAAGGCGGCAGGTTGTCCACAACGTGCTTGCGCAACGCCGCGAAATCCACGCCCGGCGCAACGATCGCCGCCATGCCCGCACGGCCTTCGGCGCCGGGAACGGAAACGCCGTAAACGTTCGCTTCTTCGATTCCCGGAAGCGCGGAGAACACCGCCGCCACTTCTCCTGTCGAAACGTTCTCGCCTTTCCAGCGGAAGGAATCCCCCAGGCGATCGACGAAATAGAGATAGGCGTCCTTGTCCTTGCGCATGAGATCGCCGGAGCGGAACCACATGTCGCCTTTCTTGAAGACGTCGCGCAGGATTTTCTTCTTGGTCTGCGCTTCATCTCCGGCGTAACCGTCGAAGCGCTGGCGCGCCATGTCGGAGCGGATTTCGCCCAGAATTTCGCCAATTTCGCCGGCCGGCGCCTCGGTGCACAGGCCGCGGGCGTTCCGGATCGGCTCGCCGGATTCAAGATCGGTGCGGACGATGCGCATCGGCAGGGCGCGCCGCAGCAACAGAGGAATCCGGCCGAGCGCGCCCATTTTGCCGTCGAAGTTGAACAGCAGAATATTGCTTTCCGTGGCGCCGTAGAACTCGCCGACCAGCGGCACGTGGAAGCGTTCCACAAAGCGCGCCCATACGTCTGGCTGCAATCCGTTGCCGAACATCAGGCGTAATTTGTGGCGCTTCTCCTCCGGCGTCTCTGGCAGGTTCAGCAAGTACCGGCACAGCTCGCCGATATAAACGAACACCGTGGCGTCGTGATTGACGCAATCGGCCCAGAAATGCGTGGCGGAGAACTTGCGCCGCAAAATGACGGCGCCCCCCGCGAAAAACGCCGCGCCGACGGCGCAAAGGCCACCGGTGGAATGATACAGCGGCAACACGCAATAGATGCGATCCGAGCCCTTCAGATGATAGGCCGCGCCGAACACCCGCAAGGCGCCGACTCCGCGCACATGCGTGATTTTCGCGGCTTTGGGCAAACCCGTCGTGCCGGAGGTGTAGATCAGCAGCGCTGGATCGTCCCGCTTGACGTGCGCGCGATAAGAACGGTCGGGCCGTTCGGCGGAGGCGGCCGCCAGCGCCGGCTCCAGATCGTGCGCCGGTTGGTCGAGTTCATGCGGACAGTCCAATAGCAGCCAGACCGGCGGCAGCGGGTCGATCAGACCGCTCAGCGAGCGCAGATTGTCCGCAAGGCATGAATCGCCGATCAGCAATTTGGCGCCGGCGATGCGGATGCAATGGGCCAGCCCGGCGCCAAGGATATTGGTGTTGAGCAGCGCCGTTTCGACGCCGATCTTCGACAGGCCGAACCAGCAGGCGATATAATCGGGCCGGTTCTGCATCAGGAGCGCGACGACGTCGCCCGCCTTCAGGCCTTGCGCCAGGGCCCAATGGGCATAGCGGTTCGCACGTTCGTCCAGCTCTTTGTAGGAAAAGACCTGGTTCTCGAACACAATGGCCGTGCGCAGCGCGAATTGATCGATGGCGTGCTCCAGCGCATCCGGAATCTGACCCGCTTTCTCGGACTTTAACGATTCCGCGACGGCGTTCGCCGCGAGCGCGCCGCGATAGAACCGGACCTCTCGCTTCATTCTGCCGAACAAGCCTTCGCCCATCGCGCCCGTCTTTCCTCCAGCCTCTTCGCTGCACTGCGGCAAGGCAAAAGCTGATTCTAGGGTCTAAGTGTTGAATTAGTCTGTCCCCGCCGCCCGTTCCAGAGCGCTGGACGCCGCGCCGGTCACAAAAATTTCGCGAAGCAAGCCCTGTTCGATGGTGCGGCGAACGGCCGCCGCGCCCGGGGCGGCCGGAGCGGGGGGATCCATACCGGGACAGGACCCGCCGCGGCGTCGCATATGCGCTTGCGCAACGGCATCGAACGCGTGCGCGGGCCTCGCGAACCTGGCGGAGGAAGAGTCCGTACAAGGACGAAGGGCGAAATCTGGTTAATGCGGCGTTAGACGCCGCCAGAAACCGGGCTTAGGTCCGCGCGGATTGGGAACAAACAGCGTGTAACCAGAGATTAGGCCCAATATCTGCTAATATCCCAGAATGAGTTTCGCCTCCGCTCCGGAAGCCGCCGCCAGCGGCGAACCCCGATTCGCGTTCGACGCGGAGCGCGGCGTCATGCGCGTATCGGGCGACTGGACGGTCTGGCGCATCGGCGCCCTGGCGAACGAAATCGAAGCGGCGCCGGAGCCGGAGCGGCCTACGGTGCAGGCCGACTTAAAGGATCTCGGGGAAATCGATACGGCGGGCGCCATGGCGTTCGACCGCCTGCTGCGCCGTTACGGCGCCCGGGAATTTGAAACCGTTCAGGGCGACGACACGCTTCTGCGCCGCCTTCTGGAGATGTCCAGGCGGGCCCCCTTGGCGCCGCCGCCGCGTCCGGCGCAGCGCTGGACGATCGAAGGGGCGCTGGAGAAAATCGGCCGCGCCGGCGTGTCCATGCGCGATGAAGCGGTCGATACGCTGGCGTTTGTCGGCGAAGCGGTGACGGTGGCGGGCCGCGTGGCGGTCGCGCCGCACAAATTCCGCTGGCCCTCCACCGTACACATCATGGAGACGGCGGGCGTGGACGCGCTGCCGATCCTCACCACCTTGTCGTTTTTCGTCGGTCTGGTGATCGCCTATATGGGCGTCAACCTGTTGCAGAATTTCGGCGCGCAGGTGTTCACCGTCGAATTGCTCGCCGTGTCGGTGCTGCGCGAATTCGGCGTCTTCATCACGGCGATCCTGATCGCCGGCCGCACCGATTCCGCATTCGCCGCGGAACTGGGCGCGATGAAGCTCAATTCCGAAGTCGACGCCCTGAAGGCGATGGGCCTCGACCCGATGGAAGTTCTGGTGGGGCCGCGCATCATCGCGCTTCTGGTGATGACCCCGCTGCTGACCTTCGCGGCGATGATCGCGGGGCTGGCGGGCGGCATTCTTGTATTGTGGACGAGCCTCGACATGAGCCCGGCCGCGACGATCGCACGCATTCACGAAGTCATACCGATCCAGCATTTCTGGGTCGGCATGTCGAAGGCGCCGGTATTCGGCCTGATCCTCGCGGTGATCGGCTGCCGCCAGGGCCTCGCGGTCGAGCGCGACGTGCAGAGCCTGGGCGCACGCACCACGGCCGCCGTGGTGCAGTCGATCTTTCTGGTTGTGGTGGTCGACGCCATCTTCGCCATCGCTTATCTGAAGCTGGACATATGAGCGGCGAATCCATCATCACCGTTCGCGGCTTGCGCAACCAGTTCGGCGACAACGTCATTCATGACGGACTGGACCTCGACGTGATGCGCGGCGAGATTCTCGGCGTCATCGGCGGCTCCGGCTCGGGCAAATCCGTCCTGATGCGCTCGATCATCGGTCTGCGCCGGCCGGATTCCGGCGACGTGACGATCTTCGGCGAGGACTTCTGGTCCTCGCCGCAACGCGAGCGCGCCGCCATCGAGCGCCGCTGGGGCGTAATGTTCCAGGACGGCGCGCTGTTCACCGCGCTCAGCGTCCGGGAGAATGTCGGATTCCCGCTCCGCGAACAGGTGCGCATGCCGGAATTCCTGCGCGACGAGATCGCCGATATGAAACTCGGCATGGTCGGTCTGTCGGACCGCGACGGCGTCAAATACCCGGCCGATTTGTCGGGCGGCATGCGCAAGCGGGTGGCGATCGCCCGCGCTCTGGCCCTGGACCCGGAATTGCTGTTTCTGGACGAACCGACCGCAGGGCTGGATCCCATCACCGCGGCCCGGTTCGACAATCTTATCCTGGATCTGGCCAAATCGCTGGGCTTAACCGTGTTCCTGATCACCCATGACCTTGATACGCTGCAGGCCATAACGGATCGGGTGGCGGTCATTTCCGAGAAGAAAATTACGGCGATCGGTCCGTTGGCGGACATTCGAAAGAACGCCACGGGCTGGTTGAAGGAATATTTTGAAGGGCCGCGCGGGCGCGCGGCCGCGTATGCAGCAAGAGGTTAGTATGGAAGGGCGCGCCAATTACGTCTTTATCGGCGCCGCGATCGTCGCGGGCGCGCTGCTTGCGGCCGCCTTCGTGATCTGGCTTGGCGGGTTCAACCCCAGCCGGAAATACGAAGAGTTCGAGATCGTGTTCGTTGGGCCGGTGCGCGGCCTGCAGCAGGCCAGCGAAGTGCGCTTCAACGGCATCAAGGTCGGCGAGGTGACCAATCTGCGCATCGATCCGGACGCGCCGACCAAGAACGTCATCGCCCGCGTGCGGGTCGATGGGTACCTGCCGATCAACGCCAGCACGATCGCGCAGCTGGAGCTGAACGCGCTGACGAACGTGGCGCTGATCCAGCTCTCCGGCGGCAATCCCGATGCGCCGCGTCTGAAGGGCCTGAACGGCAATCTGCCGCGTCTGGAGGGCAAGCAGGGCAATTTGGACAAGCTGGTCCTGTCCGGCGAGGACCTGCTGCGCAACTCGAACCAGGTGATCTTGCAGCTGAAGGGCGTGTTGACGCCGGAGAACGTGCAGCGCCTGTCCCAGACGCTCGACAACCTCAATCGCGCGACGCGTCTGCTTTCGCAGCAGGACGGTCTGATCAACAACGCAAACAATGCCGCGCGCTCGATGGACAAGTTCGCCCTGACCGGCGCCGACGCGGCGGAAGAAGCCAAGACCGCCATCGTCGAAGCGCGTGAAGCGGCGGCCTCCTTCCGCGCCGCCAACGACAACGCCTCGCTGGCCATGCAGGAAACCGCCGGCGCCGTGCCGCAATTCGCCGCTAGCGCGCGCGAATTGCAGACCCTGGCCCAGCGTCTGGAAGAAATCGCCGATGAATTGGACCGCAACCGCGCAGGCTATCTGGCGGGCAAGGCGCGGCCGGTGCGGGAGTTGCCGCGATGAAGAAGTTCCTGGTTTTCGCCGCCGCGGCGGCGCTGTCTGGCTGCATTTCCCTTTTGCCAGAGCAGGGGCCGGCGCCCTCGATCTTCCGGATCGAACCGCCCGAGGCGCCGTTTCAGCAGGCGCAGAAAGCCGACTGGTCGATCGCCATCGGCCGTCCGTCCGTCTCGCGCACGCTGTCGGGCGCTGATCTGGTGCTGCGGGAAGACGACAACCGCATCGCCTATGTCGGCGGCGCCGAATGGGCCGAGCCGACGCCGGACATGCTGCAACGAACGCTGGCGGCGGCGCTGACGCGATCGGGCAAGATCGTCGCGGCGACGACGGACTCCGGCGCGCGCGCCGATTGCGAATTGCAGTGGGACATCTACGCATTCGATGCGCGCCAGGGCGCCGGCGGCTTTACTGCGCGCTTCGAGGCGGCAGCGCGTCTGGTGGGCCGAAACCGCGCCATCCAGCATTCGACGCAGATCGTGGCGACGGCGGAATCCAGCGGCGGCACCGTCCGTGCTGCGGCGGCGGCGCTGACCGAAGCGGCGCTGAAAGGGCTTGATCAGGCCGGCGGCTGGGCGCTGCAGCAGTCGTGCGAAAAACCGGCGCCGCGGATGCGCCAGACGGTCGAAGCGCCGCTGGTGACCGGCCCCGCCACATCGGTGATCCCGACGCCGCGGCCGCGATAAAGGCGTTGGCGGCGGCGCGTGCGCGTGCTTGAAGCGGCCGCATGAAGCTTGAGCTCAACCCGCTGCGTCTGGCCTTGATGTTCAGCCCGATCTGGCTGTTTCTGGCGCCGTCGCTTTATCTCTATTGGAACGCGTGGATGCGCGATCCGTGGACGCTGGCGGGCGTCGGCGGCTTGCCGGTGTGGGCCTGGCTGTTTGCGCAGCTTGTGAAGGGGCGCTGGGCGCTGGAGATCACCGGCAAGGGGCTGGTGCATCACACGCTGATGGGCGAGCAGCTGTTCGAATGGTCGCGCATGGGACCGGTGAAGCTCGACCGGCGCGGGCCGAACGGATTCTTTTCGGCGCTGGTGTTCGCCTTTCCGGTGGAGAATGAAACGCGCCTGGGATTCTCGCCGGGCGCTGATGGCCCGAAAGAGATGATCGCCAAACATATCGGCCGCTCGGTCCTGGCGATATTCGGAAACATGAAGCCGCGCGATCTGGCGGCCTATGTAGAAGCGCAACGCATTGCGTACACTCAGAAGCGTTAAAGCAGAACGCCAAACCAGAAAACACCACCAGGGAGGATTAAATGAACGAAGCCGCTGAGATCGAAGCCATTCGACAGCTGAAGTATCGGTACTTTCGGTTTCTGGACCAGAAACGGTGGGACGATCTGCGGGCGCTTTGCGCGCCTGAATGCACCTTCGCCTATCATTCCGGCGCTCACACCTATCCCGACCGGGACGCGGCGGTCGCCTTTCTCAGAAAGTACATGCACCACCCGGAAATCCTGAGCCTGCACCAGGGGCATCATCCGGAGATCACTCTGGAAAGCGCGACCACGGCCCGCGGCACCTGGTATCTGCAGGACGTCGTGTTCAAGCTGCATGAAGGCACGCGGCTTGAGGGCAATGGCTGGTATCAGGATCGCTACGTCAAGATCGACGGCGAATGGCGCATCGCGCACACCGGATACGATCGCACGTTCGAGATCATCACGCCGCTGCCGGCGGACGCTGAAATCTTCAATGGGTTTGCGGAAGGCGGTCCGTTCAGAGCGGCTGCAGGGTTCGCGTAATTTGCAAGAAGAGACCTCTCGACGTAATCCTAGGTTGAGCGCTGCGTAGCGGCGCGAATACCTAGGATCCATAAACACCGACGATCGCGAATATGGATCCTAGGCATGCGGCTCGCTGCGCGAGCCTTAGCCTAGGATGACGATCGGGGATGGATTTAAAGCGCCTCCCCAATCCGCTTGATTTCCCAATGCAGATCCACGCCGAAATCCGCGAGCACCTTGGCGCGGATTTCCTCTCCGAGCCCCTCGATGTCGGCGGCGCTGGCCTCGTCGGCATTGATCAGAAAATTGCAGTGCTTTTCGGAAACCTGCGCGCCGCCGCGGCGATGCCCGCGCAATCCCGCCGCGTCGACGAGTTGCCAGGCGCCGCGCCCGCCGGATAGGGCCGGATCGGGATTGCGGAAGGTCGAGCCGCCGGTCTTTTCCCGGATGGGTTGGGAATTCTCGCGCTTCTCCATGATGGCGCGCATCGCTTCGGCGATCTCGGCCGGATCGCCCGGGCGGCCGCGATACAAAGCGCCGGTGAAGATCAGCCCCTCGGCGGCGAGGCAGGTGCGATAGGAAAAACCCATTTCCGCGTTTGACACCGTTACGCGTTCGCCACGCCGGTTCAGTGCATAGGCTTCGACAAGAATGTCCTTCGTTTCGCCGCCATAGGCGCCGGCGTTCATGGTCAGCGCGCCGCCGATCGTGCCGGGAATGCCGCGATAGAATTCCAGCCCGGCGATCCCGGCCTTGCCCGCCTGTACGGCGACCTGCGCGTCCAAAGCCGCTGCGCCGGCATAGATAGTCGCGTTCTCGCGCGGTTCGATCTTCGTAAAGCCACGGCCCAGCCGCACGCACACGCCGCGCACGCCGCGATCGCGCACGATCAGGTTCGAGCCGACGCCGATGGGCGTCACGGGCACGTGATCGGGCAGCCCCTTCAGGAAGGCGGCGAGGTCGTCCTCGTCCTCGGGCAGAAACAAGGCGTCCGCCGGCCCCCCGACGCGAAACCACGTATAGGGGGCCAAAGCGGCGTCGCGCAGGATCTGGCCG
>CAYNCS010000034.1:0-3299 GCA_964395875.1 uncultured Caulobacteraceae bacterium
CGACAATTGCAGCAGCTTGATCGCCTGCTGCAATTGCGGCGTCATGACCAGCGATTGGCCTTGGCGCAGCTCAAGCTTGTGCCCAATCGCCATGCGCCGCCCTTACGCTATATAGCGCTCGCCGAGATACACCCGGCGCACGTCCGCATTGTTGGTGACTTCGTCCGGCGAACCTTCGAACAGAACCTGGCCCTCGTAAATGATCGAGGCGCGGTCCACGATGTCGAGCGTTTCGCGAACATTGTGATCGGTGATGAGGATGCCGATGCCGCGGCCCTTCAGATACAGGATCAGGTCGCGGATATCCTCGATGGCTTTCGGATCGATGCCGGCGAACGGCTCGTCCAGCAGCATGAAGCTCGGGCGCGTCGCGAGCGCGCGCGCGATCTCCACCCGGCGGCGCTCGCCGCCCGACAGCGACGTGGCGCGCTGGTGGCGCAGTTTGTCGACGCCGAGTTCGACCATGAGCGCTTCGCACATCTGGCGCTGCTTCTCTTTGTCTTTCTCGACGAGTTCGACGACGCACATCACGTTTTCTTCAACGGACATGCCGCGAAAGATCGACGGCTCCTGCGGCAGATAGCCGAGGCCGAGACGCGCGCGCTGATACATCGGCTGCGCCGTAACGTCCTCCCCGTCCATGTAAATGGACCCGTAATCCACCGAGATCAGCCCCGTAATCATATAAAAGCAGGTGGTTTTGCCGGCGCCGTTCGGCCCCAGAAGCCCCACCACTTCACCGCGGCGCAGATTGACGCTGACACCCCGGACAACCGGGCGGCCCTTGAAGGATTTGCCGATATTATCGACTTTTAAACCTTCGCCGGCGGCGGTGGTCCGTGCGTCTGATTGCATCGCGGTTTCCGCGCTCATAGGACGCTACCTCGCTTAAGTTTCCGTGAAGCCGCTTTTATTGCGGCGACGTTCCGCCAGTTTTTGGGGCTGCGGCGGGGGTCTTCGGCGCCTGCTGGAAAACGCCGCGGACGCGCGGCGGCTTCTTGCCGCCGGCGGCGGTGGGGCTGTTGGAGACGATGGTGGTTTTGCCGGACGACACTTCGATGGTCATCTTGTCGCCCTTGATGACGTTGTCTCCGCGCGTCACAACGACGCCGCCCGTCAGCGTGATCGTATCCGTTTTCATTTCGTAAACGCCGTAATCGCCGCGCGCGCGTTCGGTGGGCGTCAGGTACAGAACGTCGCCTTCGGCGACCAGACGTTCGATTTCACCGAAGCTGGCGCCCAGCGCCTCGCCCGCCGATTGCGAC
This sequence comes from uncultured Caulobacteraceae bacterium, assembly GCA_964395875.1. Classification (GTDB taxonomy): domain Bacteria; phylum Pseudomonadota; class Alphaproteobacteria; order Caulobacterales; family Aquidulcibacteraceae; genus JBEVJO01. The sequence continues at coordinate 1,266 of CAYNCS010000034.1, forward strand.
GCGTTCGCCGCCGTCGCCGCCGGCTTCTGCGCGAAAAACACCGTCAGGGTTTTCGACTTCAGCCGCGCGTCGCCCTGCTGCGCATCGACATTGCCGCTGAAGATCGCCTTGCGCTCCGCGTCCACCACCTGCAACTGGTCGGACTCGATGTCGACCGGCCCACCGGCCTTGCCGATCTGCGCGAACGCCGGCGCCGCCGGAGCGGCCAGGACCGCCGCGAATAGCACGGCCGCTGCAGTTTGACGCGCACTCAACATATACAGCTCCCTCATTGCCCCTTCGGCGGAGACGCCGCTGGCTTGGGCGAACGGCCCGTCAACCGGGTGCGGACGCCCCCGGTGAACAGCACAATTTGGCCGCCGTCCCGAATTTCATATGCGTTGGCTTGAATCGAGCCCATCTGTCCCTGGCCGGAAATGCCCGTGCGCCCATAGACGCGGCTTTCCGCCAGAAGCACCACCGAATTCCGGGTATCGAACGAAAGCCCCTTGATCGGGTCCAGGAATTTCACCTTGCCGGTGAGCTCGATGATTTTCGTCTCGGTGTTGTAGATGCCGGTCGCGCTGGACAGCGTGCCGCCCTTCAGATCCTTCATGATGGGCGCGACGAGATCGATGATGTTTGGGTCACCCTTCCGCCGCATCGCCGACTGGGCCAGCACCTGATAGGGCTCGCCCTTGGCCGTCCGGCCGGAAAAGCGCGGATTGACCATGCGCACAATGTCTTCAGCCGCGAACTTCTTGGGCCGGTGCGACTCCCGCTCGATGCTCATGAGAAGCGCGGACACGAAGAGCGCCAGCAGCGCCACGGCCGCCAGAACGACCATGCCAACCCGCAACCTTTTGATAAATATGACGCGATCGCGCGCCTCCGTCAGCGACGTCAGCCGCTTCGGCTCCCAGAAGTCCAGGCTTGGCGAAGCGCCCTGACTCATGCGGTCCGCTTTCCTCCCCCAGTTCGGCGCAGCTCCGCCCGCTTCATCGCGCGTCCTTCACCCCGGGCGCAAGTCCCAGTCTTAACAATAGCGCCATAGGCGCATGTGCTTAATGCAAAATTGTGGCGTGACCGCAACTTAAGGCGGCGCTTCAGCAGCCGCCGGCTGCACCTTCTCGCGCCCTGGCGGGCCTAAGAATGGGCGAAGATGTCCTCTTCCGCCCAGCCGGCGAGGTCCAAAGCCGCCCGGTGCGGCAAAAATTCGAAACAGGCCTCGGCCAGTTTCAGGCGGTCTTCCCGCTCCAGCATCACATTCAGCTTCTTCCGCAGATCGTGCAGATGCAGGACGTCCGAAGCCGCATAAGCGAGTTGCGCGTCCGACAGGCTGTCGGCGCCCCAATCGGAGCTTTGCTGTTCTTTTTTCAGGTCAACGCCCAGGACTTCCTTGGTCAGGTCCTTCAGGCCGTGGCGGTCCGTATAGGTGCGGGCCAGGCGCGAGGCGATCTTGGTGCAATAGACCGGGGCGCAGATCACGCCCAGATGCAGCTGGATCATGGACAGGTCGAAGCGGCCGAAATGGAAGATCTTCACAACCGCAGGATCGGACAAAAGCGCTTTCAAATTCGGAGCGTCGTAGGTCGAGCGGTCAAGCTGCACTACGTGCGCGTCGCCGTCGCCAGCCGAAAGCTGGACCACGCACAGAGGATCGCGGCGCAGGCGCAGGCCCATGGTTTCGGTGTCGACGGCCACGCCGTCCGGAAAGGAAAGGCCCGCGGGCAGATCGCCGCGATGAAGATGCACCGTCATGGAGTGTCCGTGATGCGGGCGGGGCCGCCCTGAAATGACAGAAATGCGATGCCCCATAGCGGCGGAAAACTCAAGCCGCGCCCGCTCCCAGATCGGTTCGCAGCCGTTTTACCCCGCCACAGTGAACCCGCCATCCACCGCGAGCGTCTGGCCGGTGATCCAGCTGGCGCCGGGGCTGGTCAGGAACAGGATCGCGCCGGCGATGTCTTCCGGATCGCCGAGGCGGCCCAGCGGCGTGCGGTCGAGCGTCGGCTTGGTCCAGGCTTCCTGCGCGAACGTGCCCGCCGTCATCTT
>CAYNCS010000034.1:3399-25033 GCA_964395875.1 uncultured Caulobacteraceae bacterium
GCGCCTTTGTAATCGTATTTCGGGTTCATACTTTTTCGACCTCCACCCAGCGCATCTCTTTCGAGGATTTGCGCGCCGCATCCAAAATCGCCTGGCCCGCCGCCGCGTCATAGAAGGTGCCGGCACGTTCGGGGATTGCGGGCTCCCTGCCCTCGATCCGCGCCTTCATCTCCGCGAACAGGCGCGTGTAGGGCGGCACGTCGAAGCCCATTGTGTGCCAGCGATCCATTTCCGTCTGGATCAATTCCTTCACCGGGAACGGCGTCGGCGCCGGATTGATCAGATCCTTCGGCGTCTCCAGCTTGCGCGGACCATCTTTGTTTTCGACCCAGACTTCTTCGGGATCGCCATAGGTGGGGCCGCTTTGAATCCAGGCGCCGCCTTCCGTGCCCGTCACCTTCGTCGCCATGACCAGAGGGCCGGGCGAAGCGTTGGTCGCCATGATCATGCCCCTGGTCCCCATTTCGGAGACGAATTGCAGGCTGTAGCAATCGTCGGCGGTCATGGTGGGGCGGCCCGGCGCCAGCGTCTGCAGTTGCGCGCTCACATGCGTGAACTCGCCGAACATGGTGCGCGCCTGATCGAACATGTGGCTCCCGAAGGCGCCGAGGAATCCGCCGCCCTGGTTTTCATCTTCCCACCAGGCGGCGAGCGGCTCGTTCGGGTCCTGCAGGCCCGGCTGGTGATAGATGCGCAGGAAGTGCAGGGGCTTGCCGATCAGGCCGTCCTTCACCACGCGTCGCAGATGCGCCTGCGCGGTTTCAAAGCGGAACTCGGCGCCGAGCATGTGGTGCACTCCCGCTTTCTCCGCCGCGTGCAGCATCTCGCGGGCCTGCGCCAGATCCTTCGCGAAAGGCTTTTCGCACATCACGTTGCGGCCAGCGGCGATGGCCTCCATCACCGGCTTGTAGTGGGTGTGCGGCGGCGTCGCGACAGTGACGAGCTTGATGCTTTCGTCCTTCAGGGTCTCGACGAGATTGTCGGCGCCCTTCAGCCCCAATGGCGCAGCGCGCTCCTGCGTTTTCTTCAGGTCGCGGCCGACAATGGCCTTCACCTCGAAACCCGCTTCCTGCAGCGCGCGCGTATGCGTGAACAGGCCGAAGCCCGTCCCGACGACGACTGCGCCGATTTTGCCGGTGCTCATGCCTTCCTCCTTGCTTGATCGATGACTTTGCGGCCCGCCGCCGCCCAGGTCCGGGCGATGGTTTCGATGTCCTGCGTCGGGACCTGCATGTTGAAGATTTCCACGCCGATCGGCGCGGTGGAGCCGATCCTGTCGAGCGTCTGGATGAAGCCCGTCAGATCGAAGCCGCCCTCGCCCGGCAGCATGCGTTCGCGGCGCTCCGCGATCGGCGTCGATGGCATGCTTGGTGCGTCATTGATCTGCACCGAATGCACCCGCGATCCCGGGATGGCGGCGAGCTGATCCAGCGTGGCGCACGAATTGAAGAAGTGGCCAGAATCGACCGTGAGCCCGGCATTGGCTTTGCCGCTGGCCTGCACGATGTCCCAGGCGGTGGGGAGATCGGGAATGCTGCCGAACGGCAACCATTCGATCTGCGCTTTCAATCCGCGCGCGGCGGCCGCGTCGCAGATGTTCGCGAAGGCTTCGACCACCACCTCACGCGGATTCGGATCGGCGATCATGTCCACCACCGCGACATTCTTGGCGCCAATGCGCGCCGCCGTATCGAGCACGGGTTCGGGTTCGAGATTGAGAAGGTTCATCGGCGCGTCCGGCGCGGACGCCGCCGCGCGTTGCGACGGCAGCCAGCAGCCGATGCATTCCATGTCGGAGACTTCCAGCCCGGCATCGGCGATGCGGCGGGCGATCTCGCCGGCTTTCAGCCCCTGCCCTTCCAGCGCCCAGATGTCGCCCGGCGTAACGGACACTACCTTGAAGCCCGCGCGCGCGGCGGGCTCCAGCCGCTCCAGAAGCGGGATATGCCAGACCGCAGGCCCGACGAGCACCATATCGTTCGGCCCCATGCTCAGGCTTTGCTCCGTGCGTTGGTCAGCAGCGCCCGCGCCGCATCCGCCCAATCCTGCGCGATGGCGTCGATCGGCGTGGTCGCGAGGCTGGCGTGAAACACTTCAACCTCAATCGGCGCCTGAGAGCCGGAGCGGTCGAGCGCCCGGATGAAGCCGGGCAGATCGAAATCGCCTTTGCCCGGCGTCAGCCGCGCCACCATGCATTCTTCCATCAGATTCGCGGTCGCCTTGGCCGGCGCGTCATTGATCTGCACGGTGAAGATCTTCTCGCCGGGAATGTTCGCGAGATCTTCCAGCTTCGAGCCGCTGCGGAAGAAGTGCCAGGTATCGACGGTGAGCCCGCCATTGGGCTTTCCCACGGCTTCAATAATTCGCCAGGCCGTCATCAAATCCGGGATGCTGCCCCAGGGCAGAAACTCGATATGGACGCGCAAGCCGAGCGCCGCCGCTTTGTCGCAGAGCACAGCGAATCCCTCGACGCATTCGCCGAAGCTCAGCATCGGCCCCATCATGTCGACGACCGTCACGGACGATGCGCCGAGGCGCGCCGCCGCTTCGAGAACCGGGTCGGCTTGCAGCGATTTCAGCACCTGCACCAGTTCGCCATCGCCGGTCAGTTTCTCATGGCTGGGCGTCCAGCAGCAGATGCAATCCATCTCCCGCAACACCATGCCGTGATCGGCCGCGCGGGCGTGCGCCTCCGCGGCCGTCTTGCCTGCGGCTTCCAATTGCCAGAGATCGCGGGGGCCCATGGAGATGCCCTTGAAGCCCGCGCGCGCAGCGGGCGCGAAGCGATCGAGAAACGGCACATGCGCGATGGGAATGCCGCCCATCACCAGATCGTTCGGGCCAGGATTTTGCATCGTCAATCCACAAACTGGCCGGTGTCGATGGCGGCGCCGGGCTCCAGCGCGGAGTTCTTGCCCGATTCCAGATCGGCCAGCTTTACGCGCCACAATTTCACCGGCGTGGTCTTTTCCGTACGGATCAGACGTAGACCCCAGATGCCGCGTTCATGGCCGAAGGAATTCACCCAATTGCCGCCCAGGCCGGGGTCCTTGTCGGCGATATAGATGCGCACTTTGCCGTCGGGATCGACCTTGTGATTGTAGTTCGTCACATACCCGTTGCCGTCTTCGAACGTGTCCAGATTTTCCTGCCACAGATTGCAGAGCTGGAAGTTCCAGTATTCCGCGACGGGCGGATCGAACTCCAGCACCAGCGCCTCACCCTTTGGCTTCAGCCAGCCGCCGAACGCGACGTGACGGTCGGCGACGCCGCCGTTGGAAAGATATTGCGCGCGGGAATAATCGAGACGGTTCAGCTTGGCCGAGAAATTACCCTGCGTGCCTTTCCACCAATTGCGCACCAGTTCCGCGTAGCCGACCACGGCCTGCCCGGCCCAGGCCAGATTGTTCGCCATGAGCGTGGGACTCAGCGGCTCAGGCTCCGCGCCGTCGGCGCGCGCGATCTTGAATTGCGGCGCGAATTCCTTAGCGCGATCGGTCCACACCAGGCGGATCATGATGCAGTTTGAATTGGGCTGGAGCTGCATCCAGTTTTTCCCGGGGCCGGGGTCTTTCTGCGACAGGATGATCTCAAACGTGCCGTCCGGATTGATGTGCAATTGCTGGCTCATCAGAAAGCCGGTGGTCTTCAGGTTCGACGGATCGAACTCCTTCAGCCCCTTCAATCCCGCATCGGCCCAATCCCGTGCGCCCGGATTTTCCGGCGCCGGGGCGGACAGGATCGCCATCACGAAATAGGGAATCGTGCCGCGCGTCCCGGTGATGATGTAATCGCGCGCCTCGTCGAACTGGCACATCAGATGGTCCTGATCGACGCTCTGCACATTGATCGATTGCCGCCACACCATGTCGCGCAGACGCGGCCGCGTGGGCTCGGCGTTTTCGATCAGGCGCTCCATGCTTGAACGCGCGAGGCGCGACATGAAGCGATACCATTCGGCGCGGTCGAGGTCGGAGGGCTCGTCGCCGAAGGCCTCGATCATGCGGCCCGCCGCCTTCAGTGTGTCGCAATAATCGTCCCAGGCCCGGCCGGAGAGCAGGCGCTGCGCGGCTTTAGCTTGTGCGTCGCTCATCTTAATCCTCCAGCTTCACTGGGTATTTGTCGTAATAGAATTTGAAGCGTTCGCGCGTCTTCGCGACGTCGACGCCGAATACGCCTTCAAGGTCGTAGATAACCTTGCCGTGCTTGTTGCGGGGGTTCTGGGTGAGATAGCCGAGCAGCGCGCTTTCGGCCTCTTTGGTCAGTTCCATGCCGGCCTGGGCATAGACCTTGCGCATCGTGCTTTCCTGATCGCCCATATATTCGTGGAACAGGACGTCGATCGATTGCTCCGGCCCCCACGCGTCGCGCTGATCCACGCAGGCGCGCAACAAGCGCTCGATGCGCTCGATCCAGTGCGCCGCGAGACCTTCCGGGTCGATGGGATCGCGGCGAATGCGGTCGCCATAGCCCAGCATGGTTGTGAGGGAGCGGATCACGGCGATCGGGTCGCGGTGGGTGATCACCAGCGTCGCATCCGGGAAGGCTTTCTTCAGCGGCGCCAGATTTTCCATGTGCTGGGGCGATTTCAGGATCCAGCGATTAGGCCCGCGATACCAGGTGAGAACCTGCAGCACCTTCTTTTCGTAGAGATAGGAAACCGTGCGGTCGTGCGCAAAATAGTAATCGATCCAGCGCGGCAGGCGGGCCTGGAACTCCCACGAATAGCAATTGAGGTCCATGTACAGGAGCTCATTGTCTTCATGGATCGAGTCCGCATCCATGCCGTGCATGGCCGGCATGTAAGGCAGGATCTTTTCGAACATGCCCCAGAACTCCGCCGTGCGCACGGCGCGGGGATCGGGTTCGCCCGGCGCCGGGATCACCGACGGCACAGGCTCTTCGGATTCCCAGAGCGTCAGCGAGCGCAGGCGCTTGTCCCGCGCCAGCCAGTTCACGAGGTGCGTGGTGCCCGAACGCGGCAGACCGGCGATGATCAACGGCTTGGGGATTTCGACGTCGAGAATCTCCGGATGCTTCTTGACGATGCCTTCGATGCGCAGGCGGTTCGCCATGACGCGCACGGCGTGCTGAACGAGCGTCAGCCGCCCGCCGCGCGTGAGGCCCTTGTCTTCCTCAAAGCTCTGCAGCGTCACCGCGAGACGCTCGCGAAAGCCGGTGTCCTCGCCGAAATCGGAGAGACCAGTCTGCTCCATCGCCATTTTGAGGACGCCGTCGGCGTCCAGATGATCTGGAAAGCTTGGATCGCCAGCGCGGGCCATGGCCAGTTCCGGCGTGATGTGCGGATTGGCCATGTCGTCGATGACGATGTCGTGCGGCTTGCTCATGCAATCGGTCCTTAGAAGGTCAACATTACTTTCGCGGATTTCGCCGGGTCGGAGGCGATCGCGATTGCGTCAAAGAATTGATCGAACGCCACACGGTGGCTGATCATGGGCGACAGATCGATCTTGCCGCCCGCGATCATATCCAGGGCCTCGGCGAATTCGGCGTGCCGGGAATCGGCGATGGAGCCGACCATCATGATCTCGTTCGCCATCATCTTGAACAGGTCCAAAGTCGCCGGTTTTTTGTAGAGCGCGATAATGGCGAAGCGGGCTTTGTACTTGGCGATGTTCATCGCCTCGGTCAGGGCCGGGGCCGCGCCCGCCGCGTCAATGAAAACGTCCGTGCCGACATTGCGCACGCCGAAACGGTTGCCTTCGCCATGGGCCTTGGCGAGCCCTTCGGTCATGTCGCCCTCGCCGGACACCTTGATCGCCGCGTTGGCGCCCAGCGCCTTGGCGCGATCCAGGCGGCTTTGTTCGCGATCCAAAATGGCGATGTCCTTCACGCCGCGATGGCGCAGCATGGCGACGGCGCACAAGCCAATCGGCCCCGCGCCGATCACCGCGACCGTATCGCCGGCCTTTACATGGGTGAGATTGATGCCGTGCAACGCGACGGACAAAGGCTCGGCCAGCGCCGCTTTATCCTCCGAAACGTGATCGGGCAGCGGATAGAGCGAGGAGCCCACCTTCGCATTCCGGATCAGGATGAACTCGCCCATCGAGCCTTCGGCGCCGCTGCCGATATAATTGTCGTCCGGGTTTACCGCGACGCGCTGGCCAGGCTTTACGCCCTGCACTTTGGCGCCGACGCTTTCCACCACGCCTGCGAATTCGTGGCCCAGCGGCAAGGGCGCGGACAGAGGAACGCCGGGGGCCATGCCGCCATTATGGATATAGCCCAGGTCGCTGCCGCAAATGCCGCAAGCCTTCACGCGCACCATGACGTCATCGGGACCGGCGACCGGGAAAGCGACTTCGTCGAGCCGCACATCATCGGGCCCGTGCACCCGGGCCAGCTTCATGGTGGTCATCTTTTCCTCCCGCGGCATTGTATCCCGCGCACTCTTGGGGGCGTCTTGTGCTGAATTGACGACGTCAGCGCCTAATTGGCAATGTCTGGTCTTGTCGCGGACGTGCTGTTATCGTTTGGCGGTGACCAGAATTCAGTCAAATTCGACAGCCTCAACGCCGCTCTGGACCGTGGAAGCGGAGGCGCACGCCGCCCACGCCCATATCGAGGTTCGGCGGTACGATTTCCCGCGTCCGCACGAAATGTGGGAGCTCGACGACCAGCCAATCTTTTCCATGAGCCTGCCCCGCCCCGGCGGCGCCAACGGCACCGTGCAATACGAGGCGGGCGCCACGCCGGCGCAGAAGGTCGGAACGATGATGTTGCGGCCGGGGAATGTCCGTATGCATTCCATCGGCGACGGCGGCGTGCTGCATGTCATGCGCTGCCGCTTCGACAATGACGCCTTCGCCCGCGTCACGGCCCTGGCGGACTGGGACCCCGAGCGCCTTAAGAAGTGCGCCGCTTTGCATTCCGCGCCTTTGGCCGACGTCACCAAGCGTCTGCGCAAGGAAATCGTGAATCCGGGTTTCGGCGGCGCCCTGGCCATCGATTCCTATGTGAATTTGATCCTGGTCGAGATCGGGCGCGCCTTTCGCAGTCGCAAAATGAACCCACGCGTCAAAGGCGGTCTGGCGCCGTGGCAGCTAACGCGGATCGACGAGCGTTTACGCATGGCTGAAGGGGCCTGGCCAAGCGTGGCGGAACTGGCCGCCGAATGCCGGGTCAGCCGCTCGCACCTGTCGCGCGCGTTCGTCGAGACCACTGGCGCAACCCTCGCCGATCACGCCGCCAATCTGCGCGTGGCGCGCGCCAAGGAATTGATGACGGACAGCGAGCTCACCATGAGCGACATCGCCGCGCGCCTCGGCTTTGCCTCCCCCAGCGCCTTCGGGGCCGCCTTCCGCCGCGCCGCCGGAATCTCTCCGCTGCAATATTCGCGGACCGTGCGCGGGGCGTGATCTTTATTTCCCGATTGGCTTGAACACGACCAGCGGCACTTCGCGCCCGAACTTGCTGGCGCTCTCCTGATAGCGCGGCAGCGCGGGATTGATCGCGGAGATGCGCTCGAACAGACGCGCGCGTTCCTCGCCTGTGGTGACGCGGCCGATGGCGGGCACCTTCCTGCGCTTTATGCGCAGGAGAACTTCCGGGTTCGCGCGCACATTCGCCGACCAGCCGGGATTGAGCGCCCCGCCGCCGTTCGAGCCGATCACCAGATATTCGCCGTCGACCTCGAAGTATGGCAGGCCATTGGTGCGGCTCTTGCCGGTCTTGGCGCCTTTTGTGGTGAGCAGCAGCGTGTCCTTATAGGGCACGCCGGCCGAGGTGGTGAATTGCCATGTCATCAGCGAGTAGCCGGTGAGGCGCAGGATCACATTGTCGATCGCCAGCCCCTGCCGCCCGCGCAGGATGTGAAACCACATTTTGCCGCCGGACGAGAACTTATGCAGCGCATGGCGGCTGGGCTGTTGCGCCGCGGCGCCTTGGGCGTCGTTCATGATTTCCTCCCTTGTCTGTTCTGGTTCGGCGCTGGGTTCTCCGCTTGGGCAGGCCGCGCCGTATCCTGAGTGTTTCACACGCCGGCGAACCCGTGAACGTCCTTTTTATGGTGCGCTCCAAAATTGGTTGAAAGCCTGTGCCCAAAAGCGCGACAAGAGAATGATGGGGAGGAAAGACATATGACAAACCAGACGGGCGTGGCGTGCTTCAAGGGCGGCTGGGCGCTGGTGACCGGATCTGCGCGCAAGCAGGGCCTGGGGTACGCGTTCTGCCGCGGCCTGGCGGCGCAGGGCATCAATATCGTTCTGGTCGATGTGCTGGCCGAGGATCTAAAAGCGCGTGCGATGGAGCTGCGGACGGAGTTCGGCGTCCAGACGCGCACCGCCGCCTGCGATCTCGGCGCGCCGCTGCCCTACACCGCCTTGGATGAGGCCGTCGCTGGCATCCAGATCGACATCCTGCACTGCAACCACATGTACACGCCGACGGACACGCCGAAGATTCTCGATATGCCGCTGGAGCTGCACCACAAGGTGCTGGACGTGAACGCGCGCGCCTACGTCAACCTCATCCACCGCTTCGGCAATGAGATGAAGGCGCGCGGCAAGGGCGCGATCATCCTCACCTCGTCCGGCTCCGGATTGATCCCGACGCCCTACACGGCCGCCTATTCCGGCAACAAGGCGTTCCAGATCGCGTTCGGCGAAGCGCTCTGGTACGAGCTGCAGGGCACGGGCGTGGATGTGCTGATCATCGTCGCGGGGCTGATGCGCACCAGCGAGGCGATCTCAGGCTATCCGGCCTGGCTGATCGCAGACCCCGCCGATGTGGTGAAAGAGGTGCTCCCGCTCGTCGGCAAGAAACACATGGTCATCCCCGGACCCGCGAACAAATTCATCGTCTGGTCGCAGACCAAAATGCAATCGCGCCGTTCCTCCATCAAGGCGATGGGCGATTTCATGGCGAAGGGTTTGGGGAAGTGAGTTGCTGCTCAGCGCTCGACCTAGGATGACGACGAGAATTCAAGCGTTATTCTTCACCCCCGCTGCGAGCTGATATTGCCGCCATCCACAACGATCTCCGACGCCGTGATGTAGCTGGCTTCATCCGACAGAAGGAACCGCACAACGCGGCCGACTTCCTCTGGCTCGCCGAGGCGCTCCATCAGGATGCGCTTCGTGAAAAGCTCCTTGCCGACATATTGCAGCGTCGGCGCCATCATCGGCGTGTAGATCTGGCCCGGCGACACCGCATTGATGCGGATTCCGTATTTCGCCAGACCATCGGCCATCGAGCGCACCAGCGACAGCACGCCGCCTTTGCCCGCCGAATAGATCGGGTTCACCGCATTGCCCAGGGTGGCGTTAATTGAGGAGATCGCCACGATCGCGCCGCCCGGATGCGCGCGGAGGTCCTCAAGAAAGACCTGCGCCAGAAACAAAACGGGGCGCAGATGCACGTTGATGCCGCTGTCCCAGCTTTCGGCCGTGGCGCCTTCAAAGCCGTCGCGGTCCACCGTGCCGGCGCTATGCAGAATGCCGCCGATTGACGGCAGCGCAGCGCGGGTTCGCGCGGCTGCGGCCTTGATCGCCTCCACGTCGCGCACATCCACGCCGAACCCCGCGGCGGCGACGCCGTATTCGCTCGCGACCTCCTGCGCCGCCTCGACGGCGCGGTCTTCGTGCAGATCCCACAGAGCGACAGGACGGCCTACCGCAGCCAAAGCCTCGGCGCTGGCGCGGCCCAGACCCGACGCGCCGCCGGTGATCACAACGCCCGTCGACGGCGCCGCCAATAAGGGTTTGTACGTATCTTTCGCCACGCGGCCTCTCCAGATTAGTCGCCGCTCTAAAGGTTAATGCGGCGCCCGGCATCAAGGGCCGCGACCCTAACCGAAGAGATTTTCATTTCATAATCAGTTTGAGTGAAGCCTTCCCAACGCAGCGCGCGTACCAAGCCCTCATAATGACTTGCATTGAGAGGATGCGCTTGTGACCGCTGAAAACTCTTCCGGACTGCGCTATGCGATCATCGGTTCCGGCATGGCTGGCATTCTGGCCGGCATCAAGCTGAAGGCCGCCGGCGAGGATTTCACGATCCTCGAGAAGGCGGACCGCCTCGGCGGAACGTGGCGCGAGAACCGCTATCCGGGCCTGACCTGCGACGTGCCCGCTCATGCGTATACGTACAGTTTTGAACCCTATGCGGAATGGAAAGCCTATTACGCCACCGGCGGCGAGATTCAGGAGTATTTCGTCAAGACGGCTGAGAAATACGGCGTCACGCCGCATATACGGTTCAATGCGGAAGTCGTCGCCTGCGTCTGGAGCGACGACGCGGCGGAATGGACCCTGACTCTGAAAAACGGCGAAAAGGTCGTCGCCGACGTCGTGATCGCCGCCTCGGGCGTGCTGCACCACCCGAACATTCCGGACCTTCCGGGCCTTTCTTCTTTTGAAGGTAAAGCGTTTCACAGCGCACGCTGGGACGACAGCGCGAAGCTCGACGGCGCGCGCGTCGGCATTATCGGCAATGGCTCCACCGGCGTGCAAATCGTCACGGCTCTGGCGGAGCGTTCGGCGAAGGTGGTGCACTTCCAGCGCTCGCCGCAATGGATCATGCAGGTTCCGTATTTTGAGTATACCGAGGAGCAACGCGAAGCCTTCCGCAAGAATCCCGCCCTGATCGACGAAATTCGCCACGACAAGCAATATTGGGACAACATCCATCGCTTCACGCAGGCCATCACGCATATCGACGGCCCGGAAATGGCGCAGATCGAAGAGGCCTGCCGCCTCAATCTTGAGAACAGCGTGAAGGATCCTGTCCTGCGCGAGAAGCTGCGCCCGTCCTATCGCGCGGCGTGCAAGCGCCTGATCTATTCCTGGTCGTATTACGACGCCGTGCAGAAGCCGAACGTCGTTGTCGAGACCACCGGCATCGAGCGCATCGAGCCGAAGGGTGTGCGCATGAAAGACGGCACGCTGCATGAACTCGACACGTTGGTTCTCGCCACCGGTTTTCACGCCGACCGTTTCATCCGACCGACCAGCGTCATCGGCCAAGGCGGATTGTCGCTGGACGACGCCTGGAAGGTCCGGCCCACCGCTTATTACGCGGTGACGCTGCCGAACTTCCCGAACATGTTCCTGCTCAACGGTCCAACGGGTCCTGTCGGCAATTTCTCGCTGATCGACATCGCCGAACTGCAATGGGGCTATATCGAGAAGTTGCTGGAACCCCTGCGGGAAGGCACCGCCAAAGCCGTGGTTCCGAAGCAATCCGCGCTGGACGCCTACGAAGAAAAGCGCATCGCCGCGGCGAAGAAGACCATTTTCGGTTCGGGCTGCAAGTCCTGGTATCTCGACGACACCGGTGTGCCGGCAAGCTGGCCCTGGTCCTATGACGCCTTCGCCGACGCCATGAACAATCCGGTCACGGCCGATTACCAACTCGCGTAGAGCCGTTCTCCTCCCCGGCTCCGCAACTTGAAGACGCGGCGTTCTCCCGGCGCCGCGTTTTCTTTTTGCCTCGACATATATGCTCCCCCGTTTACGGGGGAGCTGTCGCGCGCAGCGCGACTGAGGGGGGAAGCAGCTTCATCCCCCCTTCGGCCGCTGACGCGGCCACTTCCCCCGTAAACGGGGGAAGATGTCCCAAGCTTGCCTCCGGCGCATTCCGCGTTTTATGGCTTAGCAAAACAAGCTTTTGCGGGAGGACATTCATGCGCCGTTTTGAAGATAAGGTCGTCGTGGTCACCGGCGGCGGATCGGGCATTGGCGCCGCGATCGCTGAACGTTTTCATGCCGAGGGCGCGAAGGTCGTCATCGCCGGCCGCGACGCAGCAAAACTGGAGGCCGAGAAGACCAAGATCGGCGGCGATAAAGTGCGCGCCAAGGTGTGCGACGTGTCCAAGGCCGACGATCTCGAGGCTTTGATCGCCTTCGCCGTGGCCGAGTTCGGCAAGCTCGACGTGCTGGTGAACAACGCCGGCTCAGGCATGCTGGGCCGCGTGACGACGCTCGATCCGAAAACCTGGCACGAAGTGATCGCAACCGATCTGGATTCGGTGTTCTACGCTACGCGCTTCGCCGTACCGCATCTGCAGAAAACCGGCGGCTCGATCATCAATATCGCGTCTATCTGCGGCGTTGCGGCCGATCCGGGCTTTAGCGCCTACAATGCGGCGAAAGCGGGCGTGATCAACGCCACGCGCTCCTTCGCGCTGGAGCTGGCGCAGAGCGGCGTGCGCGTGAACGTGGTGAGTCCGGGCTTGATCTCGACGCCGTCGACCGACCAGACGCCGGGCCCGATCCGCGACATCTGGCACAATCTGATCCCGATGCGCCGCGCCGGGAAGGTCGAGGAAATCTCCGGCATGGTGGCGTTCCTGGCGTCGGAGGATGCTGGCTACATCACCGGCCAGAATTTCGTCGTCGATGGCGGCATCACCGCGCATACCGGCCAAATCGATCTGTTGAGCACCTTTGGGATGTAAGGGGGCGGGATGTAAGGGGACGGTGTATAGATCCCGATTTCCGCCCACACGGACCGCGAAGCCTGCGGAATTGTTCGCCGCGGACTTCGCGCCTAGCCTTCCTCCAAGCCCTGAAGGGTGCAAAGAGGGAGGGAAGAATGGCTTTCACGCCACAGCAATTATCCGATCTGGAAGAAATCAAGCAGGTGAAGAGCCGCTATTGCCGCGGCACCGACACCTGCAACGAAGCCATGGTGCGCGAGGTCTTCACCGACGACGTCGCGGTGCACTATCGCGGCGGCGCCTATACGGCGAAGCTGGACGGCATCGAGGCGATGCTCGACTTCCTGTTCAACTCGCACCACTCGACCTTCATCACCATGCACCACGCGCATCTGCCGGATATCCAATTCACCGGCCCGGACAGCGCGCAGGGCACCTGGTATTGCGAAGACTTTCACATCAATTTCGACCACAAGGTCATCACCAAAGGCTGCCTGATCTACAAGGATCAGTATGTGCGCAAGGATGGCGTGTGGAAGATGTGCCGCACCGAATATGACCGCGTCTGGGAAGCCAACGAACCGCTGAACGAAAACATCGAAATCACCGCGCACGTTCTGGCCAAGACCGGGCTGAAGCCTGAGCAGCGCAAGGACATCAGCCATCTGCTGAAATGGAAGAACCGCGAACACGCTTGATTGCACGGTGCATCTTCCCCCGTTTACGGGGGAAGTGGCCCGAAGGGCCGATGGGGGGACTTCGACTAAGTTCATCCCCCCTCAGTCACCCCGGATCAATTCCGGGGTGACGGCGCCCCCGTAAACGGGGGAGCATATCCGGCGTGATTACTTCACCTTGACCACGCTGCATTTCGGAATCGGGTGGCTCGTGGCCCCGACCCAGCGCAGCAGGGCCACGCCGTTTGTGTGGCCTGTCGAGTCCAGCCAATTGCCGCCCAGGCCGGGGTCTTTCTTCGACACCACGATTTTCAGCGTGCCGTCGGCCTCAAGCTTCGCTTTTGTCTGATTGGTCCAGACATTGTCGATGGTGCGGAAGTCCAGGGACTCCATCCACCAATTGCAGAGCTGGAAGTTCCAGAGCCGGCATTCCGGCACTTCGGTTTCAATCACCCAGGCTTCGTCGTCGGCCAGCGTGAAATAGGCGAAGCCATAGAAGATGTTCGGATCGCCGCCAGCGCGCTGGAAGAATTTCTGATCGCGCTCCAGAATCTGGTTCGGGTGCTCCTTGAACATCACCGACCAGTCCGCGAAAGTTTTGGCGGTGCCGATCACCCAGTCCGACGTGTGGGCCAAGGCGCGTGTGAGGTCTTCCTGCGTGATGGGCTTTGGCTTCGTCGGCGCGTTGACGGCCTCGATGTGGAACGTGCCGGGACGTTCCTTCGTCTTGTCGGTGAAGGTCTGACGGATGATGAGGCCCGTTGAACCGGCCTTGGACGGCAGCCAGTTCTCACCCTGCTTCTTCTGGCTGATGATGATCTCGAACGAACCATCTTCGCCGAACTTCATGTTCTTGGCGTCGAGCTCCCCGGTCGAGACCATCGTGCCGTCGATGCCGTAGCGATTTTCCTTCGTGCCAAAGGTCAGATACGGCACGTCCCCGCGATTGCCCCAGATGCGGTAATCGCGATCGCCGGTGATGACGGCGTTCCAATAGATATTGTCCGGATTGTCGGCGCCGATCTTGATCGTCTCGTTCGACAATTGGAAGAAGCGCGGGAAATCCGGGTCGGCAGATTCCACCGCCTGTTCAAGAGCGGCGCGCGTCAGCCGGGCGAGGTAACGAACGCCTTCGGACTGATCGAGCTGGTTGTGTGGCGCACGTGGATCGGCCAGGACCTGGCCCGCTTCGGACAGGCGACGCAGGAAATTGTCCCACACGGCCGCGAAATCCTGGCCTTCTGCTGCTTTCGCCATGCGTTTTCTCCCAGTGCCTGGGGCCGCGCCGCCCCGATATTTTGAGCACGATGCGCTTGGCGGCGCGACGGCGCAAACAAAAAGGCGGCGGGTAACCCGCCGCCTTAGTTATCCTAAACGCAACCGACGAAAAGACGGCGGCGTTTCGGGGAGGTTCTATTCCGCGGCGATGCTGACCTTCACTTCAGCGGACGGCGCAATGAATTCACCTGGCTTGGCGCCCGTATAGGCGCCGTTTTCGAAGGTCGTGACGCCATTGACGAGGGTCAGGCGCGTCGGCATCGGCTTGCGCGTGAAGCGCCATTGCAGGCCGCCCTTGCCGTCCGGCACGTCATAGGCCTTTTCCATCTGCTGGCGCTGGATCTCGTCGAGATTGAACACCGCGATGTCGGCGCGCTTGCCTGCCGCGATCACGCCGCGATCGCGCAGACCGAAATGCTCGGCCAGCTTGCCCGTCATGATGTTGATGGCTTCCTCGATCGTGATCTTCTTTTCGTCGCGCGTGTATTTGCAGAGCAGCAGCGCATTTTCGCCGCCGCCGCACAGCATTTGCAGGTGCGCGCCGGCGTCGGAGATGTTGCCGACCGTTTTCGGGTCGCGCATCAGCGCAACCGTCAGTTCTTCGTCCTTTTCGAACGGCGCCATGTGCACCGTGGAGCGCACGCCGTTCTTCAGAATCCAGTCCGCCATCGCATCCGAACGGTGCAGACCGGTCTGGTCGATGTAATCCTTCAGCGTGATGTTGAGCGGGCCGACGCCGTTTTCGGAATCGAACAGGTTCAGACGCTGCGGGTTGTTCATCGGCGAGTGTTTCCACGCCTTGGTGTCCCAGCTTTCGCGGGCGCGGGCGCGCCATTCCGGATCGGCCAGCATGCGGGCCTTCTCTTCGTTGGTCTCGGCCAGGACAACTTCGTGCCAGACATAATCGTTGGACTGGGCGAAGATCAGCGACTTGTAGAGGCTGAGCGTCGAGGTGGGCGAGACGTGCGCATAGCCGGGCCACACGTCCACGCCGGCGGCGCGCATTTCCTCAAGGCTCTTCTGCATGCTGGGCAGGATGTCCTTCTGGAACATCAGCGTGGGGATGCCGCCCGCGATCTGCACGCGGATGGAGCGCCCCTTCAACAGATTCTCCAGCCGCTTCATGCTTTGCGGGCCCGTCTTGCGCATGGAGGTGTCGACGATGACCTGATAGGTCGTGCCCGGATATTTCTCCAAAACGTCGAACAGCGCGATCAGTTCGGAATCGTCGGACTTCATGGACGGCACGGGACGGTTGTCGCCGTCATGGTCGTGCATGTTGTCGGAGAGGCCCAGCGCGCCGGCCGCCAGAGCGTCGTCCAGCAATTCGGCCATTTTCTTGATTTCGACCGGCGTCGCGGCGCGATCCCAGGCGTCCATGCCCATAGCCGCGAGGCGCAGCGGGATATGGCCGACATAGGTGGCGTAGTTCAGCGGCACCTTGACGTTGGCCTCGAGCGTCTTGCGGTAGTCGGACCATTTGCGCCAGGACCAGGGCACGTTCTCCATGAACGGTCCCAGCGGGATGTCTTCGAAAAACGAGAAGATTCCGATCATTTCCTTCTGCACTTTCGGATCGTCGTGCAGCGGCGCGGCGGTGAAGCCGCAATTGCCGAGAATCATGGTGGTGCAGCCATAGCCCGGCAGCGGGTCCAGTTCCGGCTGCCACCACATCGTGGCGTCATAGTGGGTGTGGGCTTCGATAAAGCCCGGGGTGACGTAGCAGCCCTTGGCGTCGAACACGCGCTCGCCGTCCGCCGCTTTTAAATTCTGACCGACTTCCGCGATGATTCCGCCTTTAACGCGCACATCCGCTGCGAAGGCTTTCGCGCCAGTGCCGTCGACGACCGTACCGCCTTTAATGAGCATGTCCGCCATGCATTCCTCCCGATGAGTTTTTGCGGCGTGGGGGCGCCGCGGTTGAGGTTACTGTGCCGAAACGCCGCAGGGCGCGCACCTAAGAATGTGGATTTTGGATCAGGGGATGATCCGGGATCGGTCAATTTGTGATCCGATCGCTGATGAATATCTGCCTCCGCGGGCATGCTTTATCTTCCCCCGTTTACGGGGGTGCCGTCAGCGAAGCTGACTGAGGGGGGAGAAATATCATCCCCCTTCGGCCGCTATCGCGGCCACTTCCCCCGTAAACGGGGGAGCAAGCATGTCGCGCACCTCTCCCAAAGAAAAACGCCGCGACCCTTTCGAGCCGCGGCGCCATCTTTGAGCCTTTGCGTTCGAGGCGGGATTATTCCGCCGCGTAAGGCAGGTTCTTCTCGCCGGCCATGATGCCTTCGTCGCAGAGCAGGTCCGTCTTGTCCCACAGCCCGTCCGGGATGATCGGGAAGATGCCGAGTTCCTCGCGCACCTGCGGGATCGGCTTGTTGAGGTGCTTCTTCCAGTTCACGCACATCAGCGGATACTTCCAGTTCCGGCCCTGCGTCATGCCCCAATATTCGGCATCGTAGCACATCACCGCCGATTCCGGATAATGCAGGCCGTCCTTCATCTGCGTCTTGGAGCGCAGATACGTCTGGATGCGGTTGAAGAACATCGCCAGCTCAGGCTTGAAGTACTTCCCGCGCGCGTGGAGGTTCGCGACGACGAGCGCGATTTCACCGCCATGGTTCGGGCCGAAGCCGGTCACCATGTGCTCGACGTCGTGCGTCAGGGCCGATTGCTTGAAATAGAAGCTGAGATCGGAATCGACCTTCATGCCCTGATAGAAGATGTCGAGCTGGAAGCCCGAATTCACGATGAAGTCATGCATCTTCGCGCCCAGCGTGCCCGGCGCGCAATCCTTCACGTCATCCGCGGTGATGTCGAACAGATCGCGGTCGTCCAGCCATTGCTTAAATTCCGGCAGGCGCTGCTTTTCTTCCTCGAAGAGCTGAACGACCTTGGGGAAGTCCTCGTAGCCCATCAGGATTTGCGCGACTTCCGGAATGTAAGCGGTGTTCGGCAGATCGGCGCCGTTCCGGCGCAGCATTTCCTGGGCGATAAGCTGACGCAGCGTTCCGTTGTTCAGATAGACCGAGGACGAAATCATCACGGAAGAATCCGTGGTGATCTTTTTGATCGAGCCGTTGAAATAGGCCAGATCGGCGTCGGCGACTTTTGGTTGTCCAGACATTCGTTTCTTCTCCTTCCCGATCGGGATTTTACTCGGCCGCTTCCTTCGCGGCGTATGGAAGATCTTTCTCACCCGCCATCACGCCCTCATCCACGAGCGCGTTTGACTTATCAAACAGACCGTCCGGGATCACCGGCGTGATGCCGAGCGCCTCGCGAATCTGCGGGATGGGCTTATCCAGATACTTTTTCCAGTTCACTAAACGCAGCGGATACTTCCAGCTGCGGCCCTGCATGATGCCCCAATATTCGGCCTCGTAGAGCATAACCGACGCTTCCGGGTAATGCAGGGCGTTCTTCATCAGCGCCTTGGTGCGCAGGAACGTGCCGAAGCGATTGAAGAACATCGCCAGTTCGGGCGTGAAATAGCGCCCGTGTGCATGCTGGTTCGCCACGATCAAGGCGATCTCGCCGCCGTGGTTGGGCCCGAAGCCCGTCACCATGTGTTCGACGTCGTGCGTCAGCGCCGATTGTTTGAAATAGAAGCTGAGATCGGAATCGACCTTCATGCCCTGGTAGAACAGATCGATATTGAAGCCCGAATTCACGATGAAATCGTGCATCTTGGCGCCGAGCGTGCCGGGCGCGCAGTGCGCGACGTCTTCGCCCTTGATGTCGAAGAGGTCGCGTTCGTTCAACCAATCCCGGAATTCCGGCAGCCGCCTTTTCTCTTCTTCGAACAGCTGCGCGACCCTGGGCATATTCTCCAGGCTCGCCATGATTTCGAACACCTGAGGGATGTTCGCGGTGATGGAAACGTCCGGCCCATTCCGGCGCAGCATCTCCTGCGCGATCATCTCGCGCAGGGATGCGTTGTTCAGATACGGGGACGACGAGATCAAAACGGACGACGGAGTCGTGATCGTTTTGGCGCCGGCATTGTAATAGGCGATGTCCTCGTCTGTGACCTTCGGGCGTTCCATCAGCGCGCTCCCTCGTTTTTTCTTATTCCGCCGCGACGCTCATGCTGAGCGGCGCGTATTCGTTGGCGTGCGTGACGAATTCGCCCGGACGCGCGTCCGTCGCCTTGCCGCCTTCGAACGTGGAGACGCCGTTGACCATGGTCAGACGGGTTGGCATCGGCTCGCGCGTGAAGCGCCATTGGATGCCGCCTTTGCCGTCGGGCACGTCGTACGCCTTGATCATCGGACGGCGTTCGATTTCGTTCCAATTGAAGACGACGATGTCCGCTTTCTTGCCGACTTCCAGCGTGCCGCGATCGGCGAGGCCGAAATGGCCCGCCAGCTTGCCCGACAGGAAGTGCACGGCTTCTTCCACCGAAATCCACTTCTCGTCGCGCACATAGCGCGTGAAGAGCAGTGCGTTTTCGCCGCCGCCGCACAGCATCTGCAGATGCGCGCCGGCGTCCGAAATGTTCGGCACCGAACGCGGATTGCGCATGAGTTCGACGGTCAGCGGTTCGTCCTTCGGGAACGGCGCCATGTGCACGGTGGAGCGCACGCCGTTCTTCAGGATCCAGTCGGCCATGGCGTCGGACCGGTGCAGACCAGTCTGGTCCATGTAATCCTTCAGCGTGATGTTGATCGGACCGACGCCGTTTTCGGAATCGATCAGTTCCAGACGCTGCGGATTGTTCATGGGCGAATGGGCCCAGGCTTTGGTGTCCCAGCTTTCGCGGGCGCGGGCGCGCCATTCCGGATCGGCCAGCAGGCGGGCCTTTTCTTCGTTGGTTTCCGCCGTCACCACTTCGTGCCACGCATAATCGTTCGATTGTGCGAAGATCAGCGATTTGTAGATGCTGAGCACGTTGGTCGGCGATTGGTGCGCCGCGGTGGTCCAGAGGTCGACGCCTTCATCGCGCAGGCGATAAATGGTGTCGCGCATCGCCGGCATGATGTCCTTCTGGAATTCCAGGGTCGGGAACGCGCCCGCCGCCTGAACCCGGATCTTGCGGCCCTTCAACAGGCCGCCGAGACGCTCCAGCATAGCGCCGCCGGTCTTGCGCATGAACGAGTCGACAATGAGCTGAACCGTGGCGCCCGGATAGCGATCCAGCACGTCGAACAAAGCGTTCAGTTCCGCATCATCCGCCAGCAGGGTCGGGATCGGGCGGTTCTGACCATCGTGATCGAACAGATTGGTGGACATGCCGAGCGCGCCGGCCGCCAGCGCGTCATCGAGCAGCGCCGCCATTTTCTTGATTTCTTCCGGGGTCGCCGCGCGATCCCATGCCTCGACGCCCAGAACGGCGAGACGAATGGGGATGTGGCCGACAAACGCCGCGTAATTCGCCGGCAGCTTGATGTTGGCTTCCAGCGCCTTGCGGTATTCGGACCATTTGCGCCAGGTCAGCGGTACGTGCTCGAGGAACGGGCCCATCGGGATGTCCTCGAAGAACGAGAAAATCTTGATCATTTCCAACTGGGCCGCGCGGTCGTCGCTCATCGGCGCGGCGGAGAAGCCGCAATTGCCCATGATGACCGTGGTCGTGCCGTAGCCCGGCAGCGGGTCCAGGTCCGTCTGCCACCACATGGTGGCGTCATAGTGGGTGTGGGCTTCAATGAAGCCCGGCGTGACGTAGCAACCCTTGGCGTCGAACACGCGCTCGCCCGGATTGGCCGTCAGGTTCTGGCCGATTTCCGCGATCACGCCATCCTTCACGCGGACGTCCGCTGCGTATTCCTTGGTGATTCCGGTGCCGTCGACGACTGTGCCGCCTTTGATGAGCCAATTGGTCATTGCTCTATACCTCCCGATGGATTCTTTTTTGGACGACGCCGACTTTGGTCATGGGGCCTGTCCAGCTTGGGCTGGAGCATGCCGAAACGCCGCAGGCGCCGCGAGGGCCTGCCTTGCCTTAACGATCAAAATATGATCGATTTTCGATCATGGAACGATCAAGCCACGCCAAAGCCTTATTATCCGTTCTGCGCCGGCAATTGCGCCAGCAGGGCTGGACCACCGCCCGCATCGCCGAGGAATTGAAGGTCGGCCCCGCAACGGTGCAGCGCTGGCTCGGCAATCGCGGGCTGACGCTCGATAAACTGGAGACGCTGGCGGGTCTGTGCGGCCTCAGCCTCGCCGACCTCACGCGCATGTCGGAGAAGCCGCCGCCGGAATTGCGGCAGGAACTGACCCCGGCGCAGGAGCGCGCTTTGTCGAAAGACGTGTTCCTGGGGTTTCTGTTCGTCGCGCTCCTCAGCGGCGAGGATTGGCGGAGCATCGGCGAGGATCTGGACATCTCGCCCCGCGCCGTGGAAGCGGGCCTGCAGCGCCTGGAGCGCCTCGCTTTGATCGACCGCCTGCCCGGGGGGCGCGTGCGGCCGACGATCGACCGCTTCCTCGTCTGGCGGCGCCCGCATATGCGCGCCTTGTTCGAACGGCGCATGAAGCCGCAATTCATGAGCATGGATTTTTCGGCGGAGGACGCCGTCTACGCGACTGAAACGATCAAATTGTCGGCCGTGGGCGCCGCGCAGCTGGCCGAACTGATCGAAAAATTCCGGCGCGAGGTGCAGGATCTGGCGGCGCGCGACCGCGAAACCTCCATTCTACCGCGCAAGTGGCATGGCGTATTATGCGCCCTGCGGCCGTTGAGCTGGACCGGCGCGCTCGCCGCCGCGGCGACCATGAACATCAAGGATCCGGCCCCCTCCGAATAAAAAGTGCACGCGCGCAGACAACAAAAGCAACGCGCAGAAAGCTGTGCGGATTGAAGGCGTTGATTTTCTCATGCAGAACAGCCGCCGAATTCTGATGAAGAGGTTCCCATGAAGACCCGCGCCGCCGTCGCATTCGAAGCCAAGAAACCGCTGGAAATCGTGGAGGTCGACCTCGAAGGCCCGAAGGCGGGCGAAGTGCTGGTCGAGATCATGGCGACCGGCGTGTGTCACACTGACGCCTACACGCTGGACGGGTTTGACAGCGAAGGCATCTTCCCCTCGATCCTCGGCCATGAGGGCGCGGGCATCGTGCGCGAAGTCGGCCCCGGCGTGACCTCCTTAAAGCCCGGCGATCACGTGATCCCGCTCTACACGCCGGAATGCCGCCAGTGCAAAAGCTGCCTGTCGCAGAAGACCAATCTCTGCACCGCCATCCGCGCCACGCAGGGCAAGGGCCTGATGCCCGATGGCACCAGCCGCTTCAGCTATAAAGGCCAGCCGATCTATCATTATATGGGCTGCTC